>DASSAK010000016.1:0-56331 GCA_035685445.1 Nitrosopumilaceae archaeon | reverse complement strand
TTTTCTATCTACCATTCCGCTACCACTTGTTTTTTCAACCATTAGTTTCTTGTATCCATTTGCTGGATCAACAATGGCAATTCCATACATGCCTGAAAGGACATGTTGGTCCATTCCAACTAAATGTACACCAGAACAATGGTATTTGAAAACACCAGCAGATTGTGCAATGTAACAAAATGTCTTTGATTCACCAGGGTTGATGGAATCAAAGTTTGTTGCTGAAATTTGTGAAGCGTGCATGTCGTTTCCGTGTCCAGTGACTTCATCGGCAGGGATTGTTAAAGTCATCTTAATGACATCTCCCTGTGTAGCTCGAATAGTTGGTCCTGGAACCTGTTCACTGAAGGTCATAGCATGGTATGTTTTACCACCCATGATAGGTAATTGAACACTCACTCCAGTGAGTTGGAAATCATGTACTGTACGACCTGAATTCTCAAGTGTTTCACAATTTCCTGCTGCAAATGCTTGTGGCATTACAAGTTGCAAACCACCCATTTGTCGAATCTGATCTAATACATCAACATCAAAGTCAGATGTATTAAGAGATGTACCGGCAATTTGGGTTTGTGTGTATGTGCTTCCGAATAGCGTAGCTCCCATCACTGCAATTGCAGCAACAGTAAAGAGCATACTAAAACGCTTATTCATTGCGCTGAGTAGTTAGAGAAGCCTATATAATAATTCCCTTCAGAATCACGTTATGAAAATATTAGATTACTCTGAAAAAGAATGAATACTAGTATTTTGACAAAAAATCGGGATTGAAGTTCAGAACTGACAAAGATTCTCTTGGAAAGGTGAAAATTCCTGCTGATGCGTATTATGGGGCATTTACAGGTAGAGCAATAAAGCAATACCATGTTACTGGAACCAAATCACATCCAAATTTAATCAAGTCGTTTGTGATGATAAAACGATCAGCGGCTCTTGCCAATATGAAATCAGGAGTAATTGACAAAAAGAGAGGCAAAGCAATTGTTCAAGCCTGTGACAAAATCCTTTCTGGGAAACACATTGATCAGTTTGTAGTTGATGAGATTAATTCTGGTGCTGGAACCGCATTTAACATGAATACAAATGAGGTAATTGCAAATGTGACACTTCAAATTTTGCACAAAAAGAAAGGCCAATATCAATACCTGCATCCAAATGATCACGTAAACATGTCCCAATCAAGTAATGATACTTTTCCAACAGCAATGCATGTTGCCATTTTAATGAACTTGAAAAAAGTTTTACCAGCTATTGATATTTTAATAAAATCATTAAACAAAAAAGCAAAACAATTTTCGTCTTACAAAAAAATTGGAAGAACTCATCTAATGGATGCACTACCAGTAACGTTAGGTAGTGAATTTGCAGCATATTCTACCTCTATTTCAAAAGCAAAAAATGCAATAGAAAAAGCAGAAAAAGAATTAGAATTTGTGCCACTTGGCGGTACAGCAGTTGGCACTGGTGCAAATACTCCAAAAGGATATAGAAAAGCAGTTGTCAGCGAACTTGCAAAGATTTCCAAGCTTCCGTTAAAGCAAGAAAAAGACATGCAACATGGTTTACAAAGTACATTTCAAGTTAACAATTTATCATCAGCTCTTAGAAATCTTGCACTTGAGATAAACAAGTTGGCAAGCGACATACGATTGATGTCATCAGGTCCAATTGCAGGGCTTGCGGAAATTAAAATTCCTGCAGTCCATGCAGGCTCATCTATAATGCCAGGCAAAGTAAATCCATCTCTTGCAGAATGCATGAATATGATATGCTTCAACATTATTGGAAATGATGCAGCAGTTGCACATGCTGCTCAAGGAGGCCAGTTTGAACTTAATGTAATGTTGCCTGGAATGCTAAAGTGTGTTTTAGAATCAACAGACATGCTAAAAAACTTCTTACCAATATTTTCAGCAAATTTGATTGATGGAATAACAGCTGACAAGAAAAAATTACAAAAAGATATTGAAAACAGTCCAGTTATTGTTACGTTGCTTGCTCCAAAAATTGGTTATTTGAAATCTGCAGAGCTTTTCAAAGAATCTCTCAAAACTGGAAAAACAATTAGAGAATTGGTTGTTTCAAAAAAATTGCTAACAAACAAACAAGTAGACTCGTTGTTTAGATAGAGTATGGCAAAGATTTGGGTAGAAGCATACGGATGTTCTGCAAGTTTTGCAGACTCTGAAATGATTTCTGGTTTGGTAGTAAATGGAGGACATTCCCTAGCAGAAAGTTCTTCCGATTCTGACTTGAACTTGATAGTTACATGCTCTGTAAAAGACGCTACTGCAAACAAGATGGTTCACAGGATAAAATCGTTAAAATCCAAACCATTGGTAGTTGCAGGCTGTTTACCAAAAGCAGAAAAAGAATCAGTTGAGAGATTTTCAGAAAATGCGAGTCTTTTGGGCCCCAATTCCTTAAGCAAAGCGCTTGAGGTCATAGATTCTACACTGGATGGAAAAAAGAAGATTGCACTTGATGATGTTGATATATCCAAAGTAGGTTTGCCAAAAATTAGACTAAATCCAGCCATAGGAATTGTTGAAATTGCAAATGGTTGTATGAGTGAATGTACATTTTGTCAAACAAAGATCTCAAAAGGAGATTTGGCAAGCTACAGGATTGGCGATATTGTAAGACAAGTAAAAAGCGAAATAGCCGAGGGTTGCAAAGAGGTATGGCTTACATCTACTGATAATGGATGCTATGGTTTTGATATCAATGAAGACCTTCCCACACTAGTAAATTCTGTTTGTGAGATCCCTCAAGATTTCAAAATCCGAGTTGGCATGATGAATCCTATGTACATGCCAAGAATCAGAGATGGTCTTTTAGAATCATTTGAAAATGACAAAGTCTTCAAATTCTTGCATATACCGGTTCAGAGTGGCAGTGATAAAGTACTAAATGATATGAAACGAGGTCATACTACTGAAACGTTTAGAGATGCCGTAAAAAAATTCAAGACAAAATTTCCTTCATTTACAATCTCTACAGATATTATAGTAGGTTTTCCTACTGAAACAGAAGAGGATTTTAAAAAAACTGTTGACTTGTTATTGGAGACAAAGCCTGACATTGTAAATCTCTCAAAGTATAGTCAAAGGCCCGGTACAGAAGCTGCAGGGTGGGATCAGATTAAGGTATCAGATGTCATGCGTAGAAGCAAAATAATCTCTGATCTAATAGAGAAAATCTGTTTAGAAAATAATAGAAAGTGGATAGGCTGGAAAGGAAAAGTATTGTTTGATGAGAAATCTGATGAAGACATCAAAGGTAGAAACTATGCTTACAAACCAATTTTTGTGAAAGAAAATGTCAAAATTGGTGAATCACACAATGTAGAAATTATTGATGCAACAACTCACAGTCTTCTTGGCAAGATCGCAAGCTAAAATTTTTAGATCGAAAATTTGATTTTAATTACGTAAGAAGGTTTTTTATCCAAATTAGAGATAGGATAGAAATGAGTTTTGAATTACATGAACCAGTTTTAGTAATTGGTTTAGGCGGCATAGGCTCAAAATTAGCCATAGAGGCCTCAAAATCATTCAATTCTAACTGCCTAGTAATCAGCAATGATGAAAAAGACTGTGAGAATCAAAGCCATTCAGTTCATGTTTCAACAAAGCCCGTTCTAAATCCATCAGTGCAACTTATCAGAGGCTCAGCAATGGAATCAGAATCTCAGATTAGAGATGAAATTTCTCAGTATTCTTCTGTAATCATTATGGCAAATCTTGCAGGAAAATCCGGTGCAGCTATTTCTCCAATAGTTTCACAAATCTGCAAAGAAGCAAATAAAAATGTCATTTCATTTGCAATCATGCCATTCAAATATGAAAAAAACAGAATTTTCAATTCTGGAATTTCTCTAAAAAGACTGAAAACAAATTCTAACTGTACAATAGTAATTGATAACGATGCATTTCTTGATAGCAACCCCAATTTATCAATAAAAAATTGCTTTGAAATTACAAATTCAGCAATTTTGCATGTTGCAAGTTCTTTGATTGATTCATCCATTAATGAGGAAACCCATCTTTTGACTACAAGTAACTCTGATTGTGATTTTGAAAAATCCCTTAAAGATTCCATAAAGATGCTTTATGAAAATGCCCCACCCAACAGTGTAAAGCGTTCGATGCTTTATGTAATTGGTGGAGAAAATGCACCTATTGGAATGCTAAACACTATTTCAAAAATATCAGGAAATATCTTGCATGAAGAAGGTTCTCAAGTAGATATGTCAATGTCATCGTCAGAAGAATCCAAAGTTGTAATGCTTTCTTCTGTTCAGGGCGAAACAAGATTTGATAAATATGATCCTCTCGGAGTAATTCCAAAAGAAAGTTCACTGGATTGGGAACAGCCCGAATGTAGCATAAACTGTGACTTGGAATTACATCAATTAGAATAAAAATAGTTTTTAACTAGATTTCTTTTTTGGTTTTTCTTCTTTAGCTGGAGCTTTCTTTGGTTTTTCTTCTTTAGCTGGAGCTTTCTTTGGTTTTTCTTCTTTAGCTGGAGCTTTCTTTGGTTTTTCTTTTGGTTCTTCCAATCCAACCGCCTCATAAATTGAAGAATATTGAGGATAGTTTTTGTGGAACCAATCTTTGTATTTCTTTTCTTTATTGTATCTGTTAACATAATGTTGAGGATCTTTTTCAGGGTCTACAAAACCTGCTAGTTTTGGTTTTTCTTCCTTGACAGGTTCTTCTTTTTGTTTTTCTGCAACCTGTTCTACTTTCTCTTCAACTTCAGATACATCTTTTGCTTCTTTTGGTTTTACCTCATCTTTTTCCTCAAGTTTTGTTGGTTTTTCTTCTGGAGTTACTTTAGTTTCTAGTTCCTCCTCATAAGGTGTAATTAGGACAAAACCTTCATCAGTTTTTGTCATTCTAACCCTAACCTTTCTTGGCGGATGCTTAATTCCTCTTTTCCAAACTTGACGTGCTAAATCTTCATCAATTCTAACATCTTCTGTTTTCATGTGATGTCTTGCAAATTCTCTAATCATGTTAATTGCACGTTTTGATCTTTGATTGTCAGGTGAAAGCAAAACTTTACCCAAGTTTATTGTATATACTCTTTCAAGTTCTTGTGACAACTAACCAACCTCCACGTCAGTTTGTCTCCATGCTCTACGTTTTGGATTCGTTCTAACTGATCTTCGTGTTCTAAGAATGACCCAAGCAGGTACAGCTGAGGCTTGCTTTTGTTTTTTGATTAATCTTATTTTTCGTGGAGACGATTTACGTGCAGCCATAAAGTCACAGGCCAGCCAAGCTCTTTTTAAATGAATCTCAGATTAGATTATTTTTTTTAAAGATATCCGTAATTTGTTTTAGGATTCTTGCCGAAGCTCCCCAAACAACATGTTCATTAAATTTGAAAATATACATTTCCTGAATAGAACGATGTTTTGGATTTTGGTCATCTTCTAAAGTTTTTAGAAATGGTTCTAGCGGGATACGAAGAATAGATTCTACTTCAAAATTATCTTTTAGTTTTGGAACGTTGTCAACTACTGCTACAAAGGGAGTTATTGTAAATCCTGAGTTTAAAGTTCTAACAGGTTGTAATTGTCCAATAATTTGTTTGGGAGTTATTTCAAGATTAATTTCCTCTTTAGTTTCTCTCAATGCAGTAGTTAAAAGGTCACCATCTTGTTTTTCCCATTTTCCTCCAGGAAACGAAATTTCTCCTGCATGAATTGTTAAAATTTCAGATTTTTTTGTCATTATTACTTTTGGTTCATCACCATAAATCACCACTAGTACTGATGCAAGTTTTGTTCCATCAGGGTTTGGTTTTGTAGTTAATTCACCAGATAATAATGGACGAATTTCTTCCAAGTTCATCATAGTTCAAAATCACTAATAGATTATTGAATTTATCATTAAAGTTTTAATCACGTTAATTTAAGAAATCTTCATGACTATACTATATGAAATCAATCCTCCTAAATTACCAAGCCACGAAGTATCATCAGAAGAAATTCAAAATTTACTTGAAAAATTAAAACAAAGAGTATCAGAAATTAGTCAAATTTGTGACGGCATACATATCACTGATTCAGTTTTAGGTACAAAAAGAGTTTCACCAATTAAAGCAAGTGAGTTAATTCGTAAAAACTTTCCAGATTTGAAAATCACAATCAGTCTTAGAGTTATAGACAAAGAGATTTCTGAAATAGAAAAAATTGTTAATGAAGCAATAGAGTTGAAATTAAATGGAGTTTTAGTTTTACAAGGAGATCCTTCCTCCGAGAATCCAGAAAACTCTGGATTGATTCCTAGTCAGATTGTAAAACATTTGAAAGAATCGGATGTTGATACAAAAATTGATCTTTTCTTATCTTTACCATCAAATCCCAATTTTGAAAAAATTCAAAAAAAAATAGATGCAAAACCAACTGGTTTCATTACCCAAGTCATTGGTTCAAAAGCGCAGATTTCAAAAATTGTAAAACACCTCAAACCCAAAGGCTTTAAGATTATTCCAATTCTATTGTATCCGTCTGAAAAAAATCAAAAATCAGCAGATTTTCTAAAGCTTGATTGGTCCACTTATCAGAATAGATTTTTGGATTTTGTAAGAGAGATTCATAATTTGTGTGGGGATGTACTAATTACATCTCCTTCTGATTTTAGTGGGGTAAAAAAAGAATTAGAGAACTTTAAGCAATAATATGTGATTTAATAAAAAATCAAAATATAGCTTTTAGTGACTATGGCCGCAACCACAAGAATGATCGTTCCCTTCGGTTTCATGGGATTCTTTAGCTGTACACCTAGAACATTTGTCTGAACCTGTAGGAGAAAAGAATCCAATTCCACACGATACGCATTTCATGCTTGACATATCAAAACTTACTTGTGCTATTATTTATGGAATTGTATTAGATTTGGATAATCCTGTAGATATTATACAAATAGAAAAATTTGGAAGCCAACTATGACATCCTTTGCACGGCAAGAAAGTACATCTTGCAGGCAAACCGACATCGGACATTGGGGAATTGTGTCAGCTTCCAAAGAAACTTGCAGTTTTTTCACATAAATACCACACGAGTTTTTTGTTACAATTAGCACTAGAACACATAAAACGCTATTTCATCACAAAGTAAAGTACTCTGCTTCAGGATGATGAACTACAATTGCAGCAGTAGATTGTTCTGGAATAATTTGCCCCGATTCTGTTAATGTCATTCCAGATTTTTCTGGTTCTAACAACTTCCAAACCAAACTATGCTGTGAAACATCAGGACAGCTTGGATAGCCCCAACTATATCTAAGTCCACGATCTTCATCAATTTTTAATTCTGATTTGATTCTGCGATTTGTCCATTCTGCTAGTGCTTCTGCAACCTCTACTCCAAGACCATGAAGATAATATGCATCAGTATACTTGTCTTCTTTATTCCATTTTTCAATAATTTCTGAAACTTTGTTTCCTATAGTTACTGATTGAAATGCTACAATGTCATCTTTTCCAAAATAATCAGAAAGACAGAGATGTTTTTCTTTTGAGGAACGTGGAAAATCAAAAGTTATTTCTCCTGATGGATGTTCAACTACTAGCTTACCATCCTTATTATGACATTTGAAATATCCATAAACAATTTTGGGCTCAAATAGTTTTTCACGAATAATTCGAATTTTCCATTCATCTAAAAGACGCTCATGTTCTGCCTCTGATTCTTCACCTGCCTTTCCGCGAAGACCCCAAGATAATTTGAATAATGATTTTTTATCAATTAATGGCCACACTTCATCCATTTTGATTTGATCAGATTCTAATCTAATTGGATTGTTAAGACTTGGCGGAATTGGAGGTTCAACCGGTTTTATTCCACTGTGTGGTAGTTCTGTACTAGCAGTAGTAGTTGTTGTTTCTTTCCATTTCTCAAGTTTATCTTTCCATTCTTTTTGTAGAGTTTGTTTCTCATCTGAAACGAGCTTATCCATGGTTTTGAGTCCTTCAAACATGGTGTTGCAGTAAAAAACTCCTGGCTCATAAATGCCATCTTGTTTTGCAATTCTATTGATATAGTTACTGTTTATTGCTGCACCACCACACAAAACAGGTACATTAAAATTATTTTTTCGTGCATGCTCTACAAAAAACTGCATTTGTTTTGATGTTGATACTAACAATGCAGACAATCCCACTGCATCTGGTTTTACCTCATCAATTTTTTCCACAAATTTTTGTAATGGCACCTGTTTTCCCAAGTCATAAACAGTATAACCATTGTTTTCAAAAATTGTCTTTACTAGATTTTTTCCAATGTCGTGTACATCACCATATACAGTTCCTAATACAAGTTTTCCTTTGCTTGAACCTTCTTCCTTTAGTAGATATTTTTCAAGCTCTCCAACTGCTGCCTTCATGCATTCTGCTGATTTTAGAACGAAGGGAAGAATCAATTCTCCTGCTCCAAATTTGTCACCTACAATTTTCATCGCAGGCAACAAGTCTTCATTTAATGTCTTAATTGCAGCATCATGAGTTACCTCTTTTGGTGCATCAAGTCTTAAGACACCATTCTTCTCTACAAGAATATCTTTTTGAGGTAATTTTTCTGCAATTGCAGAAACTACTTCATTTTGAATTCCATCTTTTAGTCTGTTTATGATTCTGAAATTAGTTTTTTTACCAGCAGACCATGAAGGATCAATTTCTACTTTTTTTGATTCTGTTGTTTGAGGAGTTAATTTTTCAAAGTATTTTATGACTTCAGATAGTGCATCAGGATGACGATTAAAGATTAAATCTTCAACAAGTTTTTTTTCTTCTTCTTTGATTTCCCCGTATGGAACGATTTCTTTAGCATTAACAATGGCCATATCAAGGCCAGCCTTTACTGCATGATGCAAAAATACAGAATTGAGAATCTTTCTTGCATAAGGTACAAGGCCAAAACTAATGTTACTTAGTCCTAAAACGGTAAAAGATTCTGGGAATTTTTCTTTTACAAGTTTAATTCCTTCTAGAGTATTTTTTCCTGCATCTAAAAATTCTTCTTCTCCGGTTGCAAGAGTAAAGGTAAGAACATCAAATATAAATTGCTCAGGTTTTAGACCAAATTTTTTGCCAGTTTCATAAAGCAGTTCTGCAGTTTCTACTTTTTGTTGTGGAGTTTTGGCCATTCCATTAGGACCAATACATAACGCAATAGCTGGTACACCATACTTTGCCATTAGTGGAGCTAATTTCTTAAAACGCGTTCCATCACCTTCTAAATTAATAGAGTTAATTATTGGACGGCCAGGAATTTGTTGAATTGCAGATTCTATTACATCAGGATCTGTAGAATCTATCACCAATGGAGCATCAACTTCTAAGCTGATTTTTTTTACCAGTTTTAACATGAATTCTTTTTCATCAGAACGTTCTGTTGTAGCGACACAAATATCTAGACAATGTGCACCCTCTTCGACTTGAGTTCTAGCTAGGTCGACTAGTCCATCAAAGTCATCAGCAAGCACCAATTTTTTTGCTCTTTTGGAGCCCTGAGTGTTTACTCGCTCACCAATTATCAAAGGAGCTGGTTGTTGTCTTAGCTCAACTGCTTTTAGTGCAGAACTTACTCTAGGAATTGTCAATAAGATAAAGGATGTAAGATTTTTCTAAATACTTAACCCTTAACAGATTAGGCTTTTTCGTCAATAACTTTCCTAAGAGATTCAATATGTTTTGGGTTTGTTCCACAACATCCACCAATAATTCTCACTTTAGGAAATTTTATTAGAAAATCTTTCAAAGTTTTTGCCATATCTTCAGGTGACATTTTGTAAACAGCTTTTCCACCTTGATTTTCTGGCATTCCGGCATTTGGAACAACAAGCAATTGATGTTTATTTTGTTCATTTAGCCATTGAACGCTTGGCGTCATTTCAATTGGACCAGTTGAGCAATTCAATCCAAAAACATCAATTCCCATATCAGATACTGTGGTATAGGCAGCTTGAATGTTTGTACCAAGCAACATCTTTCCATATTGATCAAGTGTAGTATTTGCAATAATAGGAATTTTTTTTCCAGTTTTTTTCATTGCGTTGTGACATGCTTCAATAACTAATTTCACCTCAAGAATATCTTGGCTTGTTTCGATTAACAATGCATCAACTCCACCAAGAATAAGGCCTTCAGCTTGCAACTCAAATGCTTCTCTAATTTTATCTAATGGCTTTTGTCCTAAATCCGGATCATTTGAGCTTGGCAAAAATCCTGATGGGCCCATAGACCCAATAACATATCTCGGTTTGTCTTTGTATTCTGAAGCTACCTTAACGGCTAGATGTGCAATCTTTTTGTTAAATTCAACAGTTTGATCACCAAATCCATATTCATCTAGTTTTAATTTGTTAGAGCCAAATGAATTTGTTTCAATGCAATCTGCCCCAGCATCCAAGTAGCTCTTATGGATTTTTTTAATCCATTCAGGATGAGTTATTACTAAACCATCATTAAATCCATCCTGTCCATTTGGAAAGTCTTCTGGTTTTGGATCAAATTTTTGAATTTCAGTACCCATAGCTCCATCAAAAAGTAAAACTCGGTGTTCTAGTGCAGAAAGGAAGGGTTCTTTTTCAGCCAAGATTATTTTATGATATAATTTCAGTTTAATGTCTTTTACCTGACTGCGTTAATTTCAAGAGCACTCATATGCACACTCTTCTGAACAAAAACTGCTTTGCAAATCAATGTATTCTCTGCCACAATGACGGCATGTTTTGAATAAATCAAGCATTCCCATAAAGTCTCAACACAAAATTTATTCAATATAGACAAAGTCAAACAAGTTTCATAGTATATTTCAAATTAGGTGACAAGGCAATTGTTTTTGAATATCTTATGCAGTCTATTGGCATTTCAAATCTAGTTAGAGGAGCGACTTTTTTTCAACATGCAGGCATTGCCATAATTTTTGTTTTCATGCCAATCATAGCAAAAGACGTTACTGAATCACTTTTTGAAATTGGGATAATTGTAGCATCATTTAGTTTTGCACAAATTTTATCAGAGATTTATTTTGGAAGACTTTCAGACAAAAAAGGAGTTAGGCTTCAATTCATTAGGATTGGATTTATTGGCTGTGCAGTAACATTTGGATTGCATTATTTTGCTGATGATACAATGCTGTTATTGCTTGCAAGAGTAGGGGCAGGAATCACATCCGGTATGACAATACCAGCAATGATTGCATACGCATACGAATCAGGCAATGATAAAACCAAAGTTGCATCGATAATTTCATTTCATGCTTTGGGATGGTTAGCAGGAATTGTAGCCGCTGGAATTGTAAACAACATAGACATTATGTTTCTTGTCAGTAGTGGTTTTTTTGTTGCAGGATTACTTGTTACTATCAAACTGCCAAACACTCTTTCAGAGAAACAATTAGGAGTTGGAGTCACAAGAGGGGTTATTTCAAAAAATAAATTTTTGTTTCTTTCACTTTTAATGCGTCATATTGGTGCAACGTCTGTTTGGACCATACTTCCAATTGTTTTAATGGATATTATGGGTGCAGAACTTTACGAAATTTCAATAGTATATGTTTCAAACACACTTACAGCATTTGTTATAATGAATTTAATGGCAGGAAAAATTAAAATCAAAAATATCACTAAATTCAAAATTGGTATTGGGTTAACCACGTTTGTATTTGTGGGATTATCATTTATTACAGAATGGTGGATGGCAATGCCGTTCATGACATTAGTTGGCGCCACATGGGCATTTCTGTTCATAGGAGGCAACTTACATTTGATGGAAAACAATCCAAGATCTACATCTACTGGAATTTTCAGCTCTACTATTTCCATTGCTACTGTAGTAGGCCCAGTTATTGCAGGCTCTATCGCATTTGCCTTTAACTACGTATCAGTAATGTACTTTGCAATTGCGATAATTGTTTGTGCGTTTGTGGTTTCACTCAAGATCAAAGAGAAATAGCTGACTTGATGTTCAATTTGGACAAACACCTATCTATTAACTAAAAAATTGTAACCACATACTGGAGTCATTTAATACCCAAAGAGCTTGCCTCTGCCCAGACCTAGAATTCATACAGGTTCTTTGGGCTCCTTTATCTTAATCCCCATCTAGACATTACTTTGTTCTCAATTCGCTTGAATACAAAGCCATCAATCAAAATTCCAATTCCCATAATTACAAGCATTATTGCAATGACCTGAGAAACATCAGTTAGTTGTCGCCCAACATTAAGCAAAAATCCCAATCCCAAAAAGGAGAATAAAAGCTCAGCTCCAATTACTCCTCTCCATGCAAATGCCCATCCTTGTTTGAATCCAGAAATCATGTATGGAAATGCAGCTGGAATCAATACGCTTGTAATTAGCTGATCACCTTTTGCTCCCATGTTTCGTGCGGCTTCAATATAATGAGGATCGATGTTTTTCACACCACTGTACGTGTTAATAGTAACAGCAAATATTGCACCAACAGCTGTTACAAAAATTATTCCTGCGTCTGTTAGTCCAAACCACAAGATTGCAAGAGGTACCCATGCAACAGAAGGAATTGACTGTAATCCTAAAACAAGTGAACCAATTGTTTGGTTCACAGTCTCAACTCTAGCCATAAAAATTCCAAGAACTATTCCTCCAGAAATTGCAATTGCCAACCCAATTACTAGTCTCCACATACTTGTGGCAATTCCATAAAACAAACTGCCATCAGAGGCGCTGTACACCAAGTCTTCAGCAACTTCAATTGGTGATGGAAATATATTATTTGGCCAAATATCTGCAAACGCAACAAGTTGCCAAACTACTACCAAGATAACATAAAATGCAATTTTTTTACCTAGATTTTTTCCCAAGTTAATCACTCCCTATTTTTTTTAACCTCTGGTTTTAACTCAGTCAAAATTTCTTGTTTGATCTGGAATAACTTTTCATCCTCAACTAGCCTAGGTCTTGGAAAGTCCACTTTCATTTCTTTTTTTACAAAAGAAGGTCTGTTACTAAAAATAGCAACCTTGTTTCCTAAAACCACAGCTTCTGCTACATTATGAGTTACAAAAATAATTGTCTTTTTTGTCTTCTCCCAAATTAATTGCATCTCAACTAGGAGAAGGTCTCTTGTTTGTGCATCTAATGCTGCAAATGGTTCATCCATCAACAAAACATCAGGATCCATTACAAGTGCTCTTGCGATTGCAACACGCTGCTTCATTCCAGTTGAAAGTTGAAAGGTGTATGAATTTGCAAATTTTGTAAGTTGCATCATGTCCAAGTATCGTCTTGAAATTTGTTCTCTTTCATTTTTTGGAACGCCTGCCATTTTCAAACCAAATTCTACATTATCTGAAACTTTCAGCCACGGAAACAGAGCACCCTCCTGAAACACCAGAATTCGCTCTGGACCAGTCTCAGTAACAGATTTTCCATCAAAGAGTATTTCGCCCTTATCTGGCGTCTCTAACCCAGCAGCAATTCTCAAAAATGTAGATTTTCCACATCCTGATGGCCCAACCAAACATACAAAGTCTCCTGCATCTACTTTGAGGTTTACACCATCTAGTGCTTTGAGTTTGTAATCATCATGTTGAAAATACTTTACAATGTTTTTTGCTTCAAGTTTAACCATTATTCAATTCAACCTCATAAAAAATTCCATCTATATTATATCCAGATCTTCCCAAATAACCTAAAGAGTTTGCTCGTTCTGCAAAAATAATAATAGAGTTATTTATTGGATCCGAAGTTATTTGTAAATTATCTAATGATTCTGAGACAACTTTATCTGATAATGTTTGGCCAAAAGTTTTTTTTAAAAATTGATTAAAAATTATTTTTGTGTCGTCAGGGTTTGAATTTATCCATTCGACAGTTTTTACATGGGAAGTTAACCATTTTTTTATGACATCAGGATGTTGATCAACGTAATCCATTCTTCCAATCAAAAGAACTGATGCAAATTGATTTTCTGACCAAAGATCTTCTTCATAAAACAGTCTTTTTCCACCAAGTTCATTAACTAAAATCGTTGCCCAATGCTCAGGCACCCATGCTGCATCAATGTCGCCTTTTGCAAACAATGTGTAAATGTCAGGATTAGGAACATTCAAAACAACGACAGAACCGCCTTTTTCTGCAGGCTTTAAACCATTTTCTAAAAGATAATGTCTTAATGAAACATCTTGAGTGTTTCCAATTTGAGGAGCAGCGATTCTTTTTCCGGAAAAATCATTTACAGATTCTATTTGTGAGTCAGGATGAACTATGAAACTTGCACCACCACTTGCAGCTCCTGCTAAAATCTTAATATTATTTTTTTCAGATTTTAAAAATGCATTAAGGGCAGGTCCTGGTCCAACATATGCAATATCAACAGAATTTGCAAATAGTGATTCTACTACTTGTGGGCCACTATCAAATAATTTTGTTTCAATCAAAGTCTCATCACCAAGTTCAGAGGAAAATATTTCATTTTCAATCCCAACAATTGGTACTACATGACCAACGTTTGGAAAAAATGCTACTCGAATCTTGTTTTCTTCTGAAATATCTGCATAATCAACCACAGCAAGTGCTACAATAATTACTGCAATAGCACCAATTCCTAGCGAAATTGCCTTTCGTAAATTCATAAAACAGCGTTATATTTGGCCGATAAATAATGATCGGATTTTAGCTTAAGCTATGAAAAATTTTGGAGGCGAATCTTGGAGAAAAATAATTTGAAAAAAACGTATCACAAAAGATAAATTCCAAAATACGGTCAGTGAGATGCTTTATGACAAAAAAAGCAATACTTGCATTTTCTGGGGGGCTGGACACCTCAGTTGTTGTCAAGTATCTTCAAGAAGAACACGACATGGATGTCGTAACAGTTACAGTAGATGTTGGACAAGGCGATGATCAAAAAAAGATTGCTGCGAAAGCAAAAAAACTTGGAGTTAAAAAACACTACAATATTGATGCAAAAAAAGAATTTGTCAATGATTTTATTTTTCCATCAATTAAAGCAAATTCACTTTATCAAAAGAAGTATTGTTTAGCAACTGCACTTGCTCGTCCTTTGATTGCACAAAAAGTTTTACAAATTGCAAAAAAAGAAAAAGTGACTGCACTTGCCCATGGTTGCTCTGGAAAAGGAAATGATCAAGTACGGTTTGATATTACTATGAGTTCAGGCTCAAATTTACCTATTATTGCACCAATTAGGGATATGAATTTAGATAGAAAAACAGAATTAATTTTTGCAAGAGAACATGGAATAAAAATTGATAATGTTGCAAAGAAATTCAGCATTGATCAAAATCTTTGGGGACGTGCGATTGAAGGAGGCGTATTAGAAGATCCTTACAAAGAACCTCCAAGTGATGCGTTCATTTGGGTAAAAACAAAAAACTTGTCAGCTAATCCAACTTACCTAGAAATTCAATTTGAAAAAGGAATCCCTGTTGCTGTTGACCGAAAAAAAATGAATCCAATTAGTCTTGTTGAATATGTCAACAAAAAAGCTGGTGCTGCAGGAGTAGGGATAGTAGATCATATTGAAGACAGAGTGGTTGGAATAAAATCTCGTGAAGTTTACGAAACACCTGCAGCTGCTTGCTTGATTGAAGCTCATTCAGATCTAGAGAAAATGGTTCACACAAAACATCAAAATAAATTCAAATCCCTCATAGATGATGAATGGTCCTGGCTGGTTTATTCAGGTCTCTGGGAAGACCCATTGAGGAAAGATCTTGATGCATTCATAGATCAGGCCCAAAAACAAGTATCTGGAACTGTAAAACTGAAGCTATTCAAAGGTAGTTTGAGGGTTGTTGGTAGAAAATCAAAGTATTCTCTTTACAGCCACAAGGTAGCAACATATGGGAAGGGATCAACATTTGATCAGAAATTGGCAAAAGGTTTTGTTGAATTGTGGGGAATGCAGTCAACAGAAGCTAATAAATTACAAAGAAAAAGGTGAACTGAAACATGAACTGTCCCGAATGTGACGCAAATCTAAACATCCCAGACGATGCCTCGATGGGGGAAATTGTCTCCTGTCCTGATTGTGGTGCTGACTTTGAAATCTCAAAAAAAGAAGGATCAAATGTTGAGCTAAAACAAGCAGAAAGCGTTGGTGAAGACTGGGGAGAGTAATGTCAAAAATTTGTATCGTGTTTGACCGACTCAGATCAGAGGAAAAGTTGCTGCAAAAAGAAGCAACAGAACTAGGTCACGATGCATCAATTATAGACGCAAAGATTGCTCAGATCAACACAGATAGTAAAAAAACTGATTTTGATTTTGGCGATGTGGTTCTAGAAAGATGTGTCAGCTATTTTAGAGGATTACATTTTACTTCGTGTCTTGAATTTCTAGATGTTCCTGTAATCAATGAATTTGATATTGCCTACAAATGTGGAAACAAAATGTTCATGTCATTACAATTAAAAAAACATAACGTCCCAACACCAAAAACATATTTTTCTTTTTCAAAGGATGGAGCACTAGAAAATTTGGACAAAGTTGGTTTCCCACTAGTCATAAAACCAGTAATTGGTAGTTGGGGCCGTGGAGTAATGCCTGTTAAAGACAAAGATACAATGGATGCGATTATAGAAATACGTGAATTAACTGACGGCCCGCATGATCGAATATATTATCTCCAAGAATTAATTAACAGACCTCCAAGAGACATAAGAGCAATTTCTATTGATGGAAGAGCAGTTGCTGCAATGTATAGAAAATCAGATGGGGGATTTAAGACCAATATTGCCTTGGGTGCGGAGCCTGAGCTATGTGAAATCACCAATGAAATAGAGAATCTTGTCGCAAAGGCTTCAAAGGCCATGGGAGGAGGCATTTTAGGCATAGATCTCATGGAAGATGAAAAACGTGGCCTCTTAGTTCATGAAGTGAACAATACTGTTGAATTCAAAGGGCTGGCAAAAGTTGCAAAAAATAACATTCCAAAAGAAATGGTAGAGTTTGCCATAAACTCCGTTAGGAAATAAATTACACTGTTCGCGCAGTCTTATCATGAAAATAGGTGTCGTTGGAGCTTCAGGTTACGTAGGTGGAGAAACACTTCGACTTTTGGTTAATCATCCAGAAGTTGAAATCACTATGGTAACATCAAGACAACATGTTGGTGAATACTTACATAGAGTACAACCAAGTCTTAAAGGATTTACAGATCTTACATTTTCTGAATTAGATTATGACAAAATGTCAGACAAGTGTGATCTTGTTTTTACAGCAGTACCTCATGGAACAGCAACTGAAATTGTAAAAGCATTGTATGACAGAGGCATCAAAATTGTTGATTTAAGTGCAGATTATAGATTACACAATCCCGAAGATTACGGTAAGTGGTATGGATGGGAACACCCACATCCTGATTATCTTTCAAAATCAGTATTTGGAGTTCCAGAGTTACACAGAGAACAAATCAAAAATGCTCAACTTGTTTCATGTCCCGGATGCATGGCAGTGACATCCATGCTAGCACTTGCACCACTGATACGAAATGATATAATTGATACTGAGCATATTGTTGTTGACTCAAAAATTGGTTCATCGGGTGCAGGTTCTGGCTCTGGAACTGCACACGCAATGCGAGCTGGGGTTATCAGACCATACAAACCAGCTAAACATAGACACACTGGTGAAATTGAACAGGAGCTTAGTGAAATCGCTGGAAAAAAAATTCGTGTTTCAATGAGTCCTCATGCCGTTGATGTTGTTCGTGGAATTTTATGTACAAATCACACGTTCATGAAAGATCATATAGCAGAAAAAGAATTATGGAAGCTTTATCGTGAAGCGTATGGACATGAAAAATTTGTACGACTAATTAGAGATAAGAATGGATTGTATAAATTCCCTGATCCAAAGTTTCTTGTTGGTTCAAACTTTTGTGATATTGGATTCGATTTAGATGAAGACAACCATAGATTAATTGCCATTTCAGCATCAGACAACCTGATGAAAGGTGCTGCAGGTTCTGCCATTCAAAACATGAATGTAATGGCAGGCTTTGATGAGATGGCTGGTCTTAAATATACACCACTCACTCCAGTGTAATAATATGATTACAATCAAGATTGGTGGGAGTGTGGTAGATAATCTACATCCTACAACAATTTCTGACATAAAAAAAGTGGCAGAGCAAGAAGGAGTTATTCTTGTACACGGTGGTGGAAAAGAAGTTACAAAAGTTTCTGAACAACTTGGAAAAGAACCAAAGTTTGTTGTTTCTCCAAGTGGAATTAAAAGTCGCTACACAGATCAAGAAACTGCAGAGATTTTCACAATGGTGATGTCTGGAAAAATTAACAAGACAATTGTGCGTTTATTACAAAAGAATGGAGTAAACGCCATTGGTCTTTCAGGTGTTGATGCTAAAATTTTGCAGGCTGAAAGAAAAAAGAAATTACTAATTGTAAACGAAAAAGGTAGAAAACAGGCAATTGATGGCGGATATACAGGTAAAATTACCGAGGTAAATTCAAAATTAGTAAAATCATTATTAGAACAAGGATATACTCCTGTTATTTCGCCTATTGCAATTAGTGAAGAGTCTGATTTTCTAAATGTGGATGGAGATAGGGCTGCAGCATATGTAGCAGGCAAAGTTCAAACAGACAAGGTTTTGTTCATTACAAACGTTGATGGATTACTAATGGATGATAAACTTGTTAGGGAGCTTTCATTAGAAGAAGCAAAAGAAATTCGTCCAAAAGTTGGATTTGGCATGGAAAAAAAAATTCTTGCTGCAACAGAAGCCTTAGACATGGGAGTCAAAGAGGCATTGATTGCAAATGGACAAAAAGAAAATCCAATATCAACAGCAATTGCACATGAGAACTGTACGGTGATAAAGAAATGATAGAAGATGAATTTATGGGAAATTTGTATCAAAGATTTCCGGTTACAATAGAAAAAGGACTTGGATCACATGTATGGGATATTGATGGTAAAGAATACATTGATTGTATGGGCGGATATGGAGTAGCACTAGTTGGACACAGAAACGAACGAGTTGTTAATGCATTAAAAGTACAACTTGAAAAAATTATTACAGTTCACAGTTCTATTTACAATAAAACTCGTGAAGAGTTCCTAAAAACACTCATTGATGTTGCGCCAAAAGGACTGTCTCAAGTTCATCTTAACAACAGCGGTACTGAAGCAATAGAAGCTGCAATAAAGTTTGCAAGAAAGTTTTCTGGCAAAAAAGGGATGGTGGCTATGAATGGTTCGTATCATGGGAAAACGATGGGGGCACTTTCTTTAACATTTAATCCGAAATATCGAAAAATGTTTAGACCACTAGTAGAAAAAACGTCTTTTGCAAAGTTTGGAGACATTGAATCCTTACGTTCAACTATTGATGAGGACACAGGTTTTGTAATTTTAGAACCAATTCAAGGAGAAAGTGGAATCCATGTTGCACCAGATGGTTTTTTACAGGATGTTCGAAAACTTTGTGATGAGAAACAAATTCTTCTAATATTTGACGAAATTCAATCTGGTTTAGGCAGAACTGGCCGAATGTGGGCTTCAGAACACTGGAATACAATTCCAGACATTATGTGCCTTGCAAAAGGAATTGCTGGAGGAGTTCCAATGGGTGCAACACTTGTTAAACCTGAAATTCTTTCTGTGATGAGCAAGGGTGAGCATTCGTCAACCTTTGGTGGTAATCCGTTATCTTGTGCTGCAGGAATTGCCGCACTTCAAGCACTTACACAAGATGGGTTAATACAAAATGCAGAAAAAAGGGGAAAGATGTTGCATGAAGGATTAGAATCATTGAAAGAAAAACATTCGATAATTAGAGAAGTAAGGGGAAAAGGATTGATGATTGGAATAGAATTAAAATTTGAGGTAAAAGATATTCTTTTAGATGGAATCAAAAATGGAGTATTATTGTTATACTCGGGTAGAAATATTTTGAGATTATTACCGCCACTCGTAATATCTGAAAATGACATAACAAAAGTTTTAGAAACCCTAGATTCTCTTCTAAGTAAAGAGGAACAAAGAAGAAATGTACAGGGATAAAACTGATGAAAAGATTATTGAACATCTTAGAAATGATTCTAGAGAGTCATTTGTTGATATTGGTAAAAAACTAAAACTTTCTGAATCTGCTGTGCGAAGAAGAGTAAAAAATTTAGTTGATAATGGAACGATCAAAAAATTCACAATAGAAGAAGGTGAGCAAAACACAACAAGTGCAATTGTATTAATTTCTGTAGATTCTACTATGGATACATCAAAAGTTTCTGCAAAGCTTACAAAACTTGATGGTGTAAAAACTGTTTATGAAATTACTGGACAGTATGATATAAGCGTGATAATCACTGCTCCAAGTATTGCAGAAATAAACAGCAGTATTGATGCATTAAGAAAAATTACTGGTGTTATTGACTCTAATACAGTAATAATTCTTCGAACAATCAAATAAAACGAGTTTCGTATCGAAAATTCTTTTTCTAACTAATTTAGTGTTGATTATATTATATTTCGCCGAAGTTAGTACGAATATGTTTATATTCTATTAGTTCTGCATCGAAATCTGCAATGAATGATCCGAATTATTATGCTGAGGCATATAATGCAATTGAAAAAAATCCAAAAAGAATTCGTATCCTAGATAGTACTTTACGTGAAGGTGAACAACATCCTGGTGTTTCGTTCACAACAAAACAACGAATTCAAATTGCGTGGATGCTAGACTATTTTGGAGTAGACCAAATAGAAATTTCGCCGGTTATCTCAAAGGATCATGAAGAATCAACCAAAACAATAATCAAACAAGGATTAAAAGCAAATATTGTTTCACACGGAAGGGCATTAAAAGAAGACATCGATGTTTCATTAAGATGTGATGCAAAATGGGTTGCAGCTTATCTTGGTATTTCTGATATTCATCTAAAAGATAAGTTAAGGATTTCAAAACAAGAAGCACTAAGAAGATCAGTAGAAACTGTAGAATATGCAAAATCTCATGGATTAAAAATTAGATTTACTGTGGAAGATGGAAGCAGAGCTGATCCTAAATTTTTACTAGAAGTTTGCAGAGCCATAAAAGAAGCAGGAGTTGATAGAATTAGTTTACCTGATACTGTTGGAACATTAAGACCTATTGGAATGTATAATTTTGTAAAAAAAGTTCGAAATGAAATTGATACGCCGTTAGATGCTCACGTACACAATGACATAGGATTTGCTTTGGCAAATGCATTTGCTGCATGTGATGCAGGAGTTGATCAAATACATACTACAATTGATGGAATTGGGGAAAGGACTGGAATTCCTTCTCTCGCAGAAGTCGCAGTTGCACTTACATATTTGTATAAATCACCAAATGATTTTAGATTAGACATGTTACAAGATCTTTCTAGATTAATAGAAGAATATACAACAATAAAACCATATGATTCAAAACCAATTGTTGGATCATCAGCATACAAACACAAAGCAGGAACTCATCTAGCAGCAATTCTAAGAAATCCTGCTGCATATGAGCCAATTCCACCTAGGGCTGTGGGAAATAGAAGAAGAATCGTGTTTGGTGAACTAGCTGGAAAAACAGGAGCAGGTTATCTTATGTCGTTATTAGGATTAGATAAGGATGAGAAAAGTGCAAAAGCAGTAGCTTTTGGACTAAAGAATCTCAGAATGGGAGATCTTATAGAAATTCCATTAGAAGACAGGCTTGAAAAAAAGATAATAAAAGACGAATAGAGGATGAAAGAAGGAGACCAATATGACAAAATGTGCTGAATGCGATGCAGATATTTCGATTCCAAGTGACGCATTAGAAGGTGAAATTGTTACTTGCCCAGAATGTGGAGCGAGTTTTGAATTGGTAAAATCTGCAGAAGGTTTTGATTTAAAGCCTGCCCAAACGGTCGGCGAGGATTGGGGGCAGTGACCCCTGACATTACTGTCCTTTATGATACCATCCGTTGGGAAGAAAAGGCTCTCCTAGAAGCTGGTAAAAAAAAGAACATCGACATTCAGATGCTTGATTGTAAAAAGCTGTTTTTAGATCTTGACAAAGAAAAAGATGGATTCGGTAATGTCTTACAACGTTGTGTAAGCTACTACAGAAATGTTCATTCAACAGCAGCACTTGAAGGAATGGGAGTTAATGTCATCAACTGCCTACGGACAGGAATTTTTGCTGGAAATAAATTGTATTCGCACATGTTGTTAAGAAAACACGGTGTACCAACTCCTTATGCTTCTGTTGCATTCTCAAAAGAAGCAGCACTTGAAAGTTTAGAAAAAAATGGATATCCCAAGGTGATCAAACCTACTGTTGGAAGTTGGGGCAGAATGATTTCAAAAATAAATGATAAAGATTCTGCTGAAGGAATAATCGAAAGTAGGGAAAACATGTATCCAATTTACCAAATTCATTATCTTGAGGAATTTGTAAAAAGACCACCTCGAGACATTAGAGCAATAATGATTGGAGACAAAGTTGTTGCTGCAATCTATAGGAATTCAGGTAATGGGAATTGGAAGACAAATATGGCACTTGGGGGAAGAGCAGAAAAATGTGAGGTGTCAAATGAGATGGAAGAAATGTGTATAAAGGCAAAAAATGCAGTTGAAGGACAAATAGTTGGTGTAGATTTGATGGAAAGTGATGAAAGAGGATTAGTGGTACATGAAGTAAACAATACAACGGAATACAAAAACACAGTTAGAGTCTGTGAAGTAGATATTCCATCACTGATGTTAGACTACGTTTTAAACTCAACTAAGTAAAAATTGGACACCAGTTTTACAATAACACCCAGATTTGCAGTCAAGATGCTAGAAAAAGCTCTTAGACTTTATACACCATCTCTTAGTGAAAAATCATTAGCAGAGTTCTTAGCTGATAAATGTGATGATCTCGGATTTGAAAATATTCACATAGATGAAGTTGGAAACCTTATTGCTACAAAGGGTTCTGGTTCACCCAAAATTCTTTTGTGTGGACATATGGACACAGTGCCTGGAAAGATCAAAGTAAGAAAAGAAGGCGACACATTGTTTGGTCGTGGTGCATCTGACGCTAAAGCACCATTAATGGCAATGTTATTTGCTGCAGCATCAATTCAAAACAACAATGGAACGGTAATGTTTGTAGGAGCAGTTGATGAAGAAGGAAATGCAACTGGGATTAAAAATCTAGTTAAAGACAAACTCGATTTAGATTATGCAGTTTTTGGCGAACCAAGTGGATTAAAGCAAGTTACAATTGCATACAAAGGACGTCTTGCAATAAATTTACGAATCAATGTAGAAGACAGTGCACATGCGAGTGCACCTTGGTTATCAAAAAATGCAATAGAGGAAACTATGATCTTCATTAAAGAGTTAAAAAAAGAATTAGAATCAGGACAAGAGGATAAAAAAAGAGGAATGATGTTAACTGCCACACTTACTGAGATTAATGGCGGTACAAGTCACAACATTACACCAAAAGAATGCACATCAACGATGGATATTAGAATTCCAGTTGACATGAATTGTAAAATGGTAGAAGAGAAAATTGCAAAATCAGTAGGGGATGTTGCAAAAAAACGCAATGTAGAAGCATTCTATTCTATTGTGGATGAAACAGAGCCATTTGAGGCTCCTCATAATTCTCCGTTAGTAAGAGCATTTACTCTTGGAATAATGGATGTGGAACATGCAAGACCCACACTGATACGAAAAACTGGAACAGGCGACATGAACGTGATTGGAAATCGCTTGAACATACCTGTTGTTACCTATGGCCCAGGAGATCCTCATGCATCGCATACAATTAACGAGAGTGTATCTATTGATGAATATCTTCGGGGGATTGAGGTTTTGAAAAGAACCATACATCATTTAAAAAGACTTCATGATAGAAAGAAAAAGTAATGTTATGGTTTGTGGGATTAGGAATATCAGGAACTGATTCAGTTTCAGTTTCAACTCAAAAACTTCTAAGACAAGCTGATATGGTATACTTTGAACAATTCACAAGTCCTATTTCTAAAACTGAAACATCAAAAATCAAAAAGATTGTAAAATCGAAATTAAAAATTGCAAAACGTTGGATGGTTGAAGATGGAACAGAAATTTTAAAAAATGCGAAAAAGAAAAAAGTTGTATTATTGACATATGGGGATCCATACATAGCTACTACCCATATTGAATTAAGAATCAGGGCTATTCAAGAAAAGATCAAAACTCAAACAGTTCATGCTGCATCTTCTATCACATCACTTGTCGGAGAAGCAGGGTTACATTATTACAAAATTGGAAAAATTGTAACCATTATGAGTGAATTAAAAACAATGACAACCCCATATTATGTAATTTACAAGAATTTAGTTGATGGCAATCACACATTACTGCTTTTAGAATATAATCAAGATTCAAAGTTTTTTCTTGATCCAAAACAGGCACTTGATGCATTAATTCAAACTGAAAAGGAACAAAAAAGAAATGTGATTCAACTATCAACTTTTGCAATTGTCGCATCAAGAATTGGTTTTAAAAGTCAAAAAATTATTTCTGGAAAAATTTCAACATTAAGAAAAATTGATTTTGGTAAACCACCACACACAATTATTATTCCAGGTAAAATGCACTTTACAGAATTAGACGCAATTAAAATATTAACATCATGTCATGATGAACCATATGATAATTCTAAAAACACAGAAAAAATTTCAAAACAAATGATTCAAAAATATGTTCCAATGGTAAGAGAGGCCCTTAAAGAAATTTCCCCACATTTCAAAGGATCTAAAGAATTTCAGGAGGTATTAGAAAACGCAGAATTGTATATTCAAGACGCTGAAAAATTCTTAGAGCAAGGAAAAGATGAGGTTGCCATTCTAAGTATTGGATATGCTGATGGTCTAGTTGATTCATTGAGAATGGTAAAGGGATTAGAACCAAAAATGTAATTTATCGATGAATTAAAGAAAGGGAAAGAGCTAAGAAACACCGTTGAACATTATTGATAAATCAATCTTATCGGCCATTTTTGCATCTTCAATTTCACAAGATGACCCAATAGAAATTGTAAAGAACAGAACTCACCTCTCAGAGGAAATAATCAATGAAAAAATTAATGAATTGAAAAAAAATGGTTTGATAGAAAAAAATAGACTAGTTTTAACTGAACTTGGAAGAACCTCATTAAGAGTTGTTTTGGCAGGAGGAGTTTTTGACATTATTCATCCTGGCCACATACACACACTCAACGCAGCAAAGGCACTTGGAGATGTACTTGTTGTTGTGATTGCTACTGACAGCACTGCTGAAAAAATGAAAAAAAGAACACCGCTGCACAAACAAGACCAAAGAAGGGATTTAGTAAGATCATTATCAATGGTTGATCTATGTGTGATTGGTCAAGAAGGAGATATTTTCAAAACTGTTGATCTAATCAAACCATCAATTATTGCGTTAGGGTACGATCAAGTTCATCAAGAAAAGTTCATCACAGATGGTTGTAAAAAATTAAATCTTGATGTAAAAGTTGCAAGATTACAATCTCCTGTTCCTGAAATTTCTAGCTCAGAAATTGAAAAAGAGTACGGAGAAGCAATTCATGATATTTAGATCATTTTGAATTTATTGGAATTCTAATTGTTACATTACTTCCATCTGACAGTTTTGCAGATTTTCTGAGATTGGTTTTTGAGATCAATTCGACAATAGTTTTATCATGTGCAGTTCTTTCCAAACGAATTAGTTCACAATCAATTGATTTGTTGAGTTTTGCTTTAAAGCACTTTACCCAACCGTATGTTCTTTTTCCATCTGAGAATCCTTTAATCAAAACCCCATCTAGAGCATCAAACTGACCAACTGCTTCAATGTATTCATTTTTTGTGAGACTCACATTAAGCGTTCCTGGAAATGGAATGTAACCAATTTTTTTCTTAAATTGTTTAGTATACCCTTTAAGAGACATGTAATACGCACCTTCTCCCATTCCAGAAACTAAGGTTCCTTTCAATTCCACATATGATGGAAGCGAATCTAATCCAGAACGAATTGCGGTAAAGAGTTTTACAATTTCAGAGTATCCTTTTGAAGTAATTTTTACCGATACATTTCTTCCAGACATTATTCGCTCAACGAATCCATCTTGCTCTAATTCTAAAAGATGTTTAGATGCGGCTTGTTGAGATTTGTTAATACTTTTTCCAAGAGAAGACGTAGTAATTGGAACAAAATTATGCTTTGCTCCCTTTGATAAAAGATGAGATAATGTTAGAATATGTTGTACCTTTAGGTCAGTCATTAATAATTCTAATTTAAGCCAAGTTCAGAAAATGTTTTGAGTGTGACGCCATTGGGATTCGAAAGCTTTGCAACTCTATGTCCAATTAGACACTCAATTCCAGCGTTTTTAGCTCCTTCGAGAAGGCGTTGTGTTATAATTCCATCCAACACAAGATATTTTATTCCTGATTGTGTTGAAAGTTTGCTTACAAGTTCACTAATCGGTACTTTGAAAATTTCATTTTTTTCACTATCAAGAGCTACTGCTTCTAGAGTTTCGTTAAGATTTGGATATATTTTTGATGCAAGTTCAGCTATTGGTTTATCTTCTTCGCTTTGTACAGTTGGTGCAGCAGCTACTTTTCCTTTAATGCTTTCCTTTACAGGTCTTAAGATTTCATCAATTCTTTGCGGGGTTAGCTCTTCAACTTCTACTCCTTCGTCTGCCCTTAACTCAAAATCAATTGGTACAACAGATTTTAGCTCTTTTAAAATAAATCCTCCAGCTCTGTCACCGTCAAGAAATGCAACTATCTTGTCTTTTGAGCTACATAATTCTTTGATGGATTCATCAATTCTTGCGCCTTCTATTGCAAGTGCATTGTTGTATCCTGCACGTAAAAGATTGATGATGTCTGCTCTTCCTTCTACTAGAATAATCCAACTAGAGTCAAAAACTCCGGAACTGCAAGGTAATTTTGATGGACCATATGTCATTACATCTCCAGCCGTACCAGAGTGTACATCTTTTAACATTGTATCTCCTTCACTAACAGATTTTGTTGACCATTTCTGTTTGATTTCTTTTGCTCGTTTTACAATGTCATCTTTTTTTGCAGCCCTCACATCATCAATTGCATCCAATTTGAAGCTGCAATCAAATGGACCAACTTTATCAATACTTTCAATTGCAGCAGCAATTAATGCGCAAGTATCAATGTCAGTACTCATAGGAATTAATGCATCTCCAGATGTAGTGTTTGCAGTTGTTGTAGTTGAAACTTCTATTCTACCAACTTTAGAAACTCGTTGTAATTCGTTTAGATTCATTTCTGGGCCAAGCAGTCCTTCTGTTTGCCCAAAAATTGCGCCGATTATATCTGCTCTCTCAACGAGTCCATCAACTTGGTAGGAAAGCTTAACGTGATATTTGACAATTCCTGATTGAGGCAATAGTTTATCATCTCCTTAAATAACATAAAATTAATTCTCAGTTTTGGGTATATGTGCGTATCTCCGAATTTTACTCGTGAATCTAAAAATGGAAAAAAGATTGAAGTCTTACTCAGTACTGAATGAACTACCACAAGAGCATGATTTTGTGACGTTTGGATTATTGATTTTGAATCCCGAGCCCATTAGGCTTTCAATATAGTCAACATTTGCACCTTTGAGGTGATCAATACTGTAACTGTCTATCAACAGTTTAACTCCATTCTCTTCTATGACAATGTCATCTTCTTCTGCTGCTTTTTCAAAACCCATTCCATAAGAAAGGCCAGAACATCCACCACCTTGAACATAAACTCGAAGGAATTCTGGTTTTTCTGCTTCTTCATTCATGAATTCTTTGATTTTTTCAGCAGCTTTTGGAGTAACTGTAATCTTTACTTGAGATTGTTCAGTTGCCATAAATAAAAACCCCGATTCAAATTATAATAATCTTTTCCTCTTCTACCCACTATTAATCCAATAAAATAAGAAGAAAAATTAGGATTAGCTTATTTTTTTGATTTATTTACGAATGCAGTCATTCGTTCTTTACGATCTGGATGAGTGAAGCAGTTTCTCCATGCTAATAATTCAACTGCTAAACCAGTATCAAGATCAGCATTTCGACCTTTGTTAATTGCTACTTTTGACATTTGAACTCCCATTGTTGAGTTTTTAGCAATGTCCTGTGCCATCTTCATTGCTTCTTCTTGCAATGAAGCCAATGGAAAAACGTGGTTTACCAAACCAATTTCTTTTGCTTCATCTGCTTTTACCATTCGTCCCGTGTAAACAAGCTCTTTTGCTTTAGCTATTCCTACAATTCTCATTAATCGTTGAGTTCCACCCCATCCTGGAGGAATTCCAATGGTTACTTCTGGTTGACCCAACTTTGCTGTGTCAGCTGCAATTCTAATATCGCAAGACATTGCAAGCTCACAACCGCCACCCAATGCAAATCCATTAACTGCTGCAATTGTCGGTTGTTTAACAAGTTCTACAGTAGATGTTACAAGTTGACCAAGTTTTGCATATTCAACAGATTCGTCAGGAGAAATTTTTGACATGTATTCAATGTCAGCCCCTGCAGAAAATGCTTTCTCACCTTCACCTGTAAGAATGATAACTTTAACATCATCATCCTTTCCTATAGCTTCAAAAGTTTTGATTAGTTCTTTAGCAACATCCATATTCATTGCGTTTAGTTTGTCAGGGCGGTTAATCTTAACAGTGCATATACTGTCTGATTTTGAAGTAGTTACTAGAGACATTGATAAAATGCGATTTTATGCGGACTTTAAATGTTATCTCTATTTTCTTTGTATTTTGCCCAACTGAACTAACGCGCCTGCGGCTTCAACCCAAGTTCTAAGGTCTTGGTAGACTGGAACTTTGTGTTTCTCAACCAATTTTATCATTTTTTCAGTATATGGACCACCATTACATCCAACTAGTAATGGTTTCTTTCTTTGTTTTTGGAAATCAGCTAAATAATCAACAATTGTTTCTTCAAGAGGATCGTCTTGGAATACAAACCATGGCATTGCAATATCAATATTTTTGTCGTCCATAAATTGCTGAATTACAAATCTATAGTCATCTGCAGTTGCACCACCCCCCACATCTGCTGGATTGCCATTATGAATTGGAACAGCTGGTGGAAAATGAGCCTTCATTTTTTTAACACGTTCAGGCGATAACTTTCCTATTGTAAGATCAAATCTTTCTAATTGATCCATTGCACCAATCATTGGACCAGCACCATTACTAGTCATTGCAACACGACTACCCTTTGCAGGAGGTTGCCATGCTAATGCCTTTAAGACTCCTACTAATTCTTGATAACTGTCAACTGAAATAATTCCTGCCTGTTTGAATGCGCCCATAATGATTGCGTTTGAACCACCAAGTGAGCCTGTATGAGACGCAGCTTGTTTTGCACCTGCCGCAGTTCTTCCACTCTTCCAAATAACAATTGGTTTCTTTGTTTCTTTCATAACACGTTTTGCTGTATTGATGAATTTGCGACCATCTCCAAAACCTTCAACGTATAATCCAATTACTTTAGTTTGAGGATCATTTGCAGCATACCATATCATGTCTGCCTCGTCAACATCAGAACGATTACCAAAACTAATCATTTTTGATAAACCAAACACATCAGCACTTTCTAACATACTAATTCCCATAGTTCCACTTTGTGAGAAAAATGCCACAGGACCTAATTTTGAACGAACCATCCTTTCTTGTCCCTGGAATGCACAATCAAGACGATTTGCTGCATTAAACATTCCAATACAGTTAGGACCAATAATTCTGATTTTGTGTTTTTTAGATAATCTTGCAACTTCAGCTTCATATGCTGCACGTTCTCCACCAAGCTCTTTTCCTCCACCTGAAACAATTACCACACTGTGTACTCCTTTCCTTGCACAATCTTCTAAGACAGGAGGAGTCATAGACAAATCAACTGAGACTACAACTAGATCAACTTTGTCTGGAATATCTGCAACGGATGGATAGCATTTTTGTCCAAAGATTTCGTCGGCCTTTGGATTAATTGGATAAACCTTTCCTTTAAAATCATAATTTACCAGACTATCTAAGATGGAGTTTCCAATCTTTCCTTTACTTGACGAGGCGCCAACCAGCGCAACAGTTTTTGGAGTAAAGAAGGTCTCCATGTTGTCTTTGTTTGGTTTTGCTTTTGAGATAGAGTTTTTCTTAATTTCCTTGTTGAGAATAATTTTTGCATCAACCACGTAATGGGATTTTGGATAAACAATTACTGGATTAAAGTCAATACTGTTAATGTAATCAGCATTTTCAGTGCCTAATTTTCCAATTTGTACCAACATTTTTGCAACCATATTGAGATCAATTGGCGCACTTCCTCTGAATCCTTTTAGAAGTTTTGAACCCTTGAGTTCATTGATCATAGATTTTGCGTCAGAAGTTGTGATTGGAAGCATTCTAAATGCAACATCTTTCATAACTTCAGTCATTATACCTCCCAGTCCCGCCATAATTACAGGACCAAATTGAGAATCATTTTGAATACCTACAATTAGTTCAACTCCTTTGGGAACCATCTTTTCAAGTAAAATTCCTTTAACGTGAACTCCTTTTTTCTTTGAAAGCCGTCCATACATGTCTTTGAAAGTTTTCTTTACGTCATTGACATTATCAATTCCAACTTTAACCCCACCAACATCTGTTTTGTGAAGAATTTGGGGGGAAACAACCTTCATCACAAGTGGAAAGCCAACTTTTTTTGCTGCTTTAGCTGCTTCTGCTTCGGATGTAACTAAGGCATAAGGTGGAACAGACACCCCATAAGATTTTAGAATTGATTTCGATGCTTCTTCAGTGATAACTTTATGATCAGTTTTTATGGTTTCATCGAAAATTTGTTTCACTGAAGCCATAATTAGATCGGAGATCTTAATTCAATATATTAAACTTTGGTCACAAGTTGAAAGTTGATTTGAAATTTTTGTAAAAAGTATCCATATTTTTCTTAACTGTTGAAATATTTGCATCAATATCTTGACGAATTTTTGTGGGTTCAATGTAAGGAATTTTTTCAAGTTTTTCTTCATTTTTATCAAGCCAAAGATTCACCATGTTCTTATCAACTTCAAGATGAAATTGAATTCCAACTGCAGTTCCTAATTGGAATGCTTGATTTTCATAATCAACAGAATGTGCAAGTCTTATGGATCCTTTTGGAAGATCAAACGTTTCCCCATGCCAATGAAAAACGGTAAATGGGTTTTTAAAATTAGAAAATAATTTTGAATTTGTATGATCTTTTATGAGATCATGATAAAAACCAATTTCTTTTTTTTCACCTGCATAAACATTTGCACCAAATGCTTTTGCAATGAGTTGGGAGCCCAAACAAATTCCTAAAACAGGTTTTTCTTTAGATACAAAATTACGTATTAGCCGTTCTTCATTGCGCAGATAATGAATGTTGTCGTTTGCACTCTCTGGCCCTCCTAAAATCACTAGAAATTGAGCGTCATTTTGAGGTATTTTTTCATTTTTTGCAAAAACTTGATTAATTTTGAATCCATCACTTTGTAAAAAATTGCCTAAAATTCCAGAACCTTCGATTCTAGTATTCTGAATTATTAAAACATCTGTCATTTTTCTACTTTTGATAAAGTGTTTAATATGTCAAAGTGAAATTCCTTATTGTGCAAGTAACTGAACAAGAAGTTCAGAATGTCAAAGATTTTATTTTTTTATTAAATTGTCAAAGAGACAGCATAGTAATTGTAGAAGGAAAACGCGATTCAGCTGCCTTGAAAAAACTGGGATTTTCAGGAACGGTTTATGAGCTACACAGGTTTGGTAGATTGATAAAATTTGCAGACCATGTTGCAAAATATGATAGATTGATAGTGTTGCTAGATGGCGATAGAAAGGGAAGATACCTAACTGGAAAAATAATTGAACAGCTGCAGCGTAGAACTAAAATAGACTTGTCATTTAAAAAACGTCTGGTTTCAATTACAAAAGGGAAAATTAGATTTATTGAACAACTAGTTTGTTATGAATCGTTTTTTTACTAGGGCCAGATTCCTTTGAGATTAAATGCCTCAACAACTCTGCTAACAGCAACAACCATTGCTGCTTTTCTCATATCAATCTTGTATTTCTTTGAAACTGCGTGAGTGTCTTTGAATCCTTTTACAATATGTTCTTCCATTTTGCTTGCAACTTCATCAAATTTCCAATAGTATCCCATGTTATTTTGGACCCACTCTAGATATGAAATGCATACACCGCCAGAATTTGCTAAGATGTCTGGAATAACCATTATCTTTTTCTTGTAAATTATTGGATCAGCTTCTGGCAAAGTTGGACCGTTTGCAGCCTCGCCAATAATTTTACACTGTAATTTCTTTGCAATCTTTGCATCAATTTGGTTCTCAAGTGCTCCAGGTACTAGAATATCACATTTTGTTGTAAGTAGTTGTTCTGTAGAAATCTTTTTTGATCCTGGGAAGCCAACAACAGTTCCTCGTTTGTCTTTCCAGTCCATTAGTTTTTTGACTTTGAATCCTTTTGGTACTATGATTGAACCTTTTGAATCACTAGCGGCAATAACTTTAGCGCCCATTTTCTCAAGATATTCTCCTGAAAAGGTGGATGCATTTCCAAATCCTTGTAAAACGACTTTGGCTCCTTTTAGTTTAATTTTTAATACTTTTGCAGCTTCTCTAATGCAGTAAGCATTTCCCAAACCAGTTGCAACATTTCTTGCAAGTGAACCGCCCATTGGGATTGGTTTGCCCGTAATAACACCTGGCTGATAACGATTCCCTTGTAATTTACTAAACGTATCCATGATTTGGGTCATTTCTTGTCCTGCAGTGTAAACATCAGGAGCTGGAATATCTTTTTCAGGACCGATAACTTCGGAAATTTGATAAGCAAATCTTCTTGTTAGTCTTTCTTTTTCACCGTCACTTAGTTTTTCTTTTTTAGGATTAATGAAAATTCCACCTTTTCCTCCACCAAGTGGAACATCAACAATAGCACATTTCCAGGTCATCCATGATGAAAGTGCCATTACTTCGCGTTCCATGTATTTGACGCCGCCCTCGGGATCAAAATATCTTATTCCACCTTTGTATGGGCCTCTATCGTTGTTGTGCTGACTTCGAAAACCAATGAAAATTCTAATCTTTCCGTTATCAAGTTTTACGGGAAGCTTTAATCGTAAAAATCTATTTGGTATTGCTAAATAATCTCGCATTCCTTTGTCTTTAATTCCTAAAATGTCACATGCATCATAGACTTGTTTTGTTGCATTTTCAAATGGATCTGCCCTTGCCAAGATACCCGCTTCATGAGTGCAGACAATATTTAAGTTTCGTCCCAATTTGCAAATTTTTCAACCAACTAAAACCAAATTTTGGATCTAAACGTTAAATCCTCAAATTGTATTAGATAATCTAGAATTGAAGATTCTTGTAACTGGCGCATCTGGATTCATTGGTTCCAGATTAGCAAAATCACTTTCGGAAGGAGGCCATGATGTCACTGCATTAATTCATGAAAACGAACTCGATGATACTTCGATTAAAAACGTAGAAGGCGACATAACAGATGATGAGATTTCATTTCCAAATGTGATTTATGATGTAGTTTATCATCTTGCGGCAGCATCACCACTTGAAAAAAATAAAAAGATTTTGAAACAAGTAAATTATGATGGGACAGTTAATTTTTTTGAAAAAATTAAGAATAGAACAAAATTTTTTGTTTATGTCTCAGGTTTAGGAGTATTTGGTGACCCAAAAGAAGAGGTAATTGATGAATCAGCACCATTAAAGCCCCACACAGATTATGCAAAAATTCGCTTGGATGCTCAAAAATATTTGAAATCTCATTGCGAAGAAAGTTCAATTCCATTTACTGTAGCATATTTGGGCGAGGTGTATGGAAATGGAGGATGGTTTGCATCAGTAATTATGGACAGGTTGCAAAAAGGCAAGTTCAAGCTACCTGGTGGTGGGGAATATTATAGAAACTATGTACATGTTGATGACGCTGTTAATGCATTAATTGAAATTGGTGAAAGAGACGCACATAATGAATCATTTATTGTGACAGATTCTGAACCTGCATTGTTTAAAGATTTTATTTATTATATTTGTGATTCAATGGGATTAAAATATCCTGGAAAAGTTCCTACAATGCTAGCCAAGGCAGCACTTGGAGGCGATGCAGTAAAACTTTTAACAACATCATTAAAAACATCAAATAAAAAAATTTCAGAGATTTCTAATTTCAAGTATCCAAATTATAAAAAAGGATTAGACAATGTAATATCAGAAATTAAATTTCTTCAAAGATAGACTTTTTTTGAATTCATTTTTCTATCTAATTTATCAATGGCCTCATCTAGTGCTCTAATGTTGTGTTCAAGAAAGTTTGAAATATGAAATATTGCACCATATTTTTCACCAATCTTTGTAACCAGATTATTTTTTTCTAATATCTTCATATGATGTTGAACTGCTTTGTAATCAAGTTCCAATCCTTGGGCAAGCTGATGTGTATTGTATGGTTTTTGTAAAAGCAACATTACTATTCTAAGTCTTGTGTAACCACCCCTAGTTCCGGTGAACAAGTAAAGAAGTAACCTCTTTGTTTGACGATCAGGTTTGTGCTCAGCTGCTCCAGGTTGAGTCTTTATCATTTCTTTAAATTCTAAGAGTTGTGTTGTTGTCATTTTGATTTCTGACCTTAATTTTTACAAAATGGCTTAAAACACTATTTCCAGATCTTTTCCAGATTGGTTTTGATGCGAGGCTGGATTAATAATTACCCTTAAATTGACTGAAAAGTGATTCGAAAATGAAATGATGGCGTCACGAGGTTATGATATGACACCTACAATGTATTCTCCTGATGGACGAATATACCAAGTCGAATATGCCATTGAAACTGTCAAGCGTGGGACATTAGCAATTGGTATCAAAAGCAAAGATGGAATAATTATGGCAGTAGAAGAAAAACCACGCTCTTTACAAACAGCCAATATCACTCAGAAAATTTTCCAAGTAGATCAGCATATCGGGGTTGCAGCTGCAGGCTACATTCCAGATGCCAGAGTTCAAGTTGAAAATGCTAGATTTTTCTCACAGGGAAACAAGTTAAACTATGATGAACCAGTAGAAGTCGAAACTGTAGCAAAACATTTGGCTGACCAATGTCATCAATTTACTCAATATTCTGGGGTAAGACCATATGGAGTGGCATTAATCATTGCAGGAGTTGATCAAAAAGGTGAATCAATTTACATTACTGACCCAAGTGGAACCTTTGTTCCCTATGCTGCAATAGCTATTGGTGCTGGCGCAGATGAGGTAAATGACTTTTTAGAAAAAACTTACAATACAGACATGATTCTTGATGATGCAGCAGCACTTGCAGTAGCTGCAATTAATCTCAAAGCAGAAGTAAAAGATGGTGCAAAAAACATCAAGATGGCCAAGATCACAAATGCAAAAAAAATCCTTGAAAAAATTTCAGATGGTGACCTGGAGAAATTTGCACAAATAGCTAGTCAGAAATTCAAGCAGGGTTAATTCATCTTTTTTGATTGTGTAAACAAATACAAATTAATCATCATTAAACAATATCCCATATGGGTCTAGGGAGTTATTGGGGAGAAGTTATAGATGTTTTACGAGATATCATACCAGTTTATGATAAAGTAAATTCTGCAATATCGTTTGGAAAAGACGTAGAACATAGAAATAAAGGAATTAGTGGTCGAGTTTTACCAGGAAACAACATTCTTGATGCCGGTTCAGGTTTTGGAAACATGTCAAAGACTGCAGCAAAATTATGTGACAACAATATTTCAATCACTTTGTATGATCCGCTCATTCCAATGCTAAAAAATACAAGCAAATTATTTGAAAAAAATCCTGACTTGTCTAGTGGTGTGTTTGAGCACATCCCATTCAAAGACAATCAGTTTGATGCTGTTTTGTGTGGGTATTCACTTCGTGATGCAATTAATCTTAGAATTGCAATATCTGAAATTCACAGGGTGCTGAAAAAAGGAGGACGGTTTGTTATAGTTGATCTTGGTAAGCCAGATTCAGTAATTGTGAGATTTGGAGTTTCATTTTATTTGAGATTAATTCTTCCAATTGTTGCTTTTATGGCAGGAGGAAAACTTGGTCTAAAATTTGGAACTCTTTATGGGACATACAAGCGTTGGCCCCAAAATAAAAAACTTGAATCGTTGTTGAAGGAGAAGTTTTCCAAAGTAGAATTTGAAAAAGATCTTATGGGCGGGGCCATAATGGTTGCAGCGTATAAATAAAAACATTAGCTGAAATTCAATAATTTAGCTTATGACATGTTATTTTCAATGAAATTACTTGTAAAATAATGTACGATTCAATTTCAATATCAATTTTTTTAGAAGATAATAATTTGTTGATGATTTTAAATGGAGAGCATAAATGAATTCTGAAACTTCGTATATTCTATTAACATGCGATTCTGGAAAAAGAGACCATGTAAAGAAAGAGATAGAATCATTTGAAGAAGTTAAAGAGGCGGTTGGAACTTATGGGATATATGATATTGTGTTAAAGATAAAATTGGAATCTGATGAAGAATCATTAAATTTTGTCAAAGAGAAAATCCGAAATGTGGATCACGTAAGATCATTACTAACCCTTTCATTACCGGAATGGGGCTCAATAACCTTCCCAAAAAATTAGAATGTAAAGATTCTATTGTATGCTATTTGTTGAAATACATCAATTCAGGAATTTATTAATATCAAATGTCTTAGGATTAACTGCCTTAACTTCTCGTGATGCAATGTATTCTGGTCGGGGATTTTTTGCACTGAATGGTTCTGTTAGTTGATTCTCAATGCTATTATACACAAAGAAAACATTGCTTCTAGAATAAGGAGTAATATTTCCTGCTGAACCGTGCATAATATTACAGTCAAAGAATAAAGCAGAACCCGCAGGGCCTTTAGTTGATACAATTTTATTTTTTTTAGCCAACTTTTCTAGATTTGATTTATCAGGAGTACCTATCTCTTGTTTTTTTAGTGATGTTTTATAATGATTTTCCGGAGTTCTGCCTATACATGAGATGAATAACTTGTGAGAACCTGGAATTACCATCAGAGGTCCATTGAATTCAAAATTCTCAGTTAAATTTATGGAGCAGCTAATTGCTCTCATCCTCGGCATTCCATCTTCTGCATGCCAAGTTTCAAAATCAGAATGCCAATAGAATTCTTTTCCTTCAAATCCAGGTTTTCTATTAATTCTAGACTGAGTTACATACACATCACTTCCTAAAAGTTGTCTAATTACATCTACAATCCGTTTGTCATTGGATAGTTCCTTGAACAATTGATTGTGTTTATGAATTTCAAAAATAGATCTTACGTCACCGCTTTCTAGTTCTGTTACATATTGTTCAGAATTTTTTGCTTTTTCATCATTTGCAAGTTTTTCAAGTTCTGTTTTTAACATGTTTACTTCGGTTTGATTGAAAAGATTTTTGAAAAACAAATATCCATTTTTTTCAAAAAAATCAACATCTTCTTTGGTCAAGGCATTTATCTGTAGATTATTTGGATATACGACTGGGTCCTTTCTCTCCAAAATTGATGGCGAAAGTGCAATCCTTGTAGGATACAAATCTTGAATTGTTTTACTTGACATCTAGAATTACCTAAGTTTTCTCATGAATTAATGGATAGGCGCCTTCTTCATCATGTATTTCATTTCCAACACAAGGTGGATTAAAAACACAAATCATTCTCATGTCAGTTTTTGCTCTTAAAATATGATGATCGTGTTTATCTAAAGCATACATAACGCCAGAATTTATTTTATGAATTTGTCCTGTGGATAAATCTTCAATTTCACCCATACCATCAATACAATATACTGCTTCTAAGTGATTTTTGTACCACATCTTTGTCTCAGTTCCTGCACGAATTAGGGTATCATGAAGTGAAAATCCCATATTGTCCTTTTTTAATAATAGTCTAACACTTTTCCAATTTGGTGTATCAGTTATTCTTTCTGTGTCCTTTAAGGAAGAAATATCCCTAATTATCAATTTTCGTGAACCTTTTTTTGAAGTTCAAGTTTGATTTCAGGAGTAGATATTATTTCTTGAACGCTTTTTTCGAAGATGTTAATGCCTTCTTGAATCACTTCAATTTCTGCAATTAATGGGGGTAAGAATTTTACAACATGATCTTCAGAACCACATCTTTCTAGTATCAATCCATTCTTGAATGACTGATTTGCGATTTTTTCTGCTAGTTCAGGCGACTTGCAATCAATTCCACAAACCATTCCTTTTCCTCTAACATCCAAGTGTGGGAGATAATCACGTACAATTCGTTCCAGTTCGGCTTTAAGGTGTTTTGACTTTTCATTAATTTCTGCTTCAAATTTTTGCGATGACCAATATTGCTTTAGTGTTTCAGTTGCACTAACAAATGCCATATTGTTTCCTCTAAAAGTGCCATTGTGTTCACCAGGTTTCCAAATATCAAGTTCTGGTTTTAAGAGAAGTACAGAAAATGGTAATCCAAATCCACTTAGTGATTTTGATAGGACAACAAAGTCAGGATTTATTCCTGCATGTTCAAAACTAAAGAAGGTTCCTGTTCTACCACAACCTACTTGGATATCATCAACAATTAACAGTATGTCAAACTCCTTACAAAGTGCAGAAAGAGATTGCAGCCATTTATCACTTGCAACATTGATGCCGCCTTCACCTTGAATTGTTTCAACAATAATAGCTGCTGGAAGATCAATTCCGCTACTAGAATCTTCAAGATATCGTCTAAGATAATCAATTGTGTTTACCTTACTTCCAAAGTATCCATCATATGGCATGAACGTGACATCAGTAAGAGGGCGGCCAGAAGCTTGTCTATGATGAGAGTTTGCAGTAGCTGCTAGAGAACCTAAAGAAACGCCATGAAATCCATTTGTAAAGGATATAATGTGAGTTCGTCCGGTTATTTTTCTTGCTAGTTTTAGCGCAGCCTCTACTGCATTTGTTCCAGTTGGTCCTGTGAATTGTACTTTATAGTCTAATCCCCTTGGTTTGAGAATTAACGATTGAAATGTTTTTAAAAATTCTTCTTTTGCAGTAGTTGCTAAATCTAATCCATGGATAATTCCATCTTCATTAAGATATTCAATTATTTTCTTTTTGATTTGTGAATTATTATGACCATAGTTTAATGAACCTGCACCACATAGAAAATCCAAATATTTTTTGCCGTCTTCATCAAAAAGATACGGACCCTTAGCAGATTTAATTGTCACAGGAAATGCTCTACAATATGAACGAACTCTAGACTCTAAATTATCAATTACTTTCATTGTGCATTAACCTCCAATGGTTTTGAGTTTACAATAGGTCCTATTGTAACAAGATTTTCTTCTTCATGTTTTTGATTTCCAAATTTTTCTTCTGTGAATAAATGATTCATCTCAATGTTTGAATTATATGCAGAGGCAATAGATGTGAAAAGGGATTTTGAAGCAAAGTTTGATGGAGTTATTGTTGCCTCAACAAATTCAATGTTTAATTCAGGTCTTTGAATTATTTCCTTAATCATTTTTGATGCCAGTCCTTTACCACGATGTTCTTTTACAACAGCAACTTGCCAAACAAAAAGCGTGTTTTTTCTTTCTGGAGGTAGATAACCAGATACAAATCCAACAATTTTAGAATTTATTTTTGCAACAACGCAGGTATCAGAAAAATGTTGACATAACAAAAGATAAAGATATTCAGAATTTAGGTCAAGAGGAGGACATTCTTTTATTAATTGAAAGATGTGTTTTGCTTCATCTAATTTGGGTTTTGAAAATTTTATCTCTTCCATCAAATTCACCTAAATTTCTATCGTAAACACATTATCACGAGGGATGTTTTTCTCATCGAATATGTCTGAGACTTTTTTTGAAGTTCCTTTTGGCAATCCTAAGTAAAATGGAATTCTACTGTGGGTTGAATTTCCTTTTCCCATCATTAAATTGGATAATACGTTTATTTTTTTACCAATTTCTTGCATGTTAAATTCATCAGGTTTCATGACAGCTCCCATATAGTATAGTTCTTTTTTAGAATCCCAACCAATAACATCTGGGCTTTGGTTTTGTATTAATTCTGGTTTTTGATAACCATCATAATTTGCCTGTAAAACATCTAAACCTGCGGTTTCAAAATTTTCTATCATATTTTTTACTAGCGGTTTTTTCTTATCGTTTGCCAACATACATAGTTTTTCACAAAAGATGTTAACTGTTTGTAAGCTCATTGAGTGATAATAAGCTGTGTTGTTGAAAATGGCAAAAAGAAATACTGTTTTTATAAAATAAAAGTTAACTAAAAATCTACAGGTATTTGTTTATTTTTTTTCAACCAGTCAATTTGAGGTAAAGTATACCTCCACAAAATATCTCCACGCTGTTCATCTCCAAAATCCCAAGGTGCAATAATCACTACATCATTATCACGGATCCAAACTCGACGTTTGAGTTTTCCTCGTATTCTTCCTCTTCTTGTTATATCATCCATGCATTTGACTAAGACATTTTCACCTCCCAACATCTTGATCACTCGTCCAAATAATTCTCCTTCTTCGGGCATTTTCATTTCTCGTAGTTGAGATTCATTTAGTACTTTCCGCTTTCCCATGTATCACAATTTAATACATGAATAAAGTATCTTTGTAAGCTTGAAATCATAAAATAAGCTAAAAGAAATTGATGTAAATTCAGAATTAATTTTGTGCTTTTGATATTCTCATTAATTTATTAGCAAATAAATTATTGCTTCATACATAATATGAAAAATCCGTTATGGGCAGTTTATTTAGTTGCTATTCTTATTGGGATTTCTTATGGAATGCATGGTCCAATTCTACCAGTGTTTGCAAAAAATGTTATTGGTGCATCCTATAGCGAACTTGGACTAATTGGTTTTGCAAATTTTATTCCATACATGTTCATACCACTTTTTGTTGGAATTTTACTAGACAGATTCAACAACGGTATTTTGCTTTCAGTCGGAGTTGTAATTAATTCAGCTGCGATTTTTCTTCTTTCAATTTCACAGTCTGTTCCAGAAATATTAGGTTTTAGAGCACTAACAGGAATTGCTCATGCATTTTTCTGGCCACCAAGTGAATCAATTATTTCTAATGCAAGTAAAAATAACAACAGAGTAAGAAACATTTCTACATTTACTGGTTTTTTTGTTGCAGGTTTTATGATTGGGCCATTATTTGGAACATTAATTCTAACGGATCTTGATACATCGTATAGATTTCTCTTTCAAATAGCATCTTACATTTTAGCCACGGCGATTTTATTTTCATTATTTAGTTCAAAACAAAAGTTTAGAAATCATCACGAGACAATTTCTTTTCTTGCAGTAAAGCAAATTGCGAAGTTTCCTGTAATAATCATAGCTATAATTTTTTGTATTTCATCTTTTGGAATAATATTGACAATTTATCCTGCATTTTTAAATGATAATTCCATCACAGATATAGATATTGAAATTTTATTTTTTATTTTTGGGATTTCCAGGGTTGTAACATTGGTTTTTGCAGGCAAGTTAGCAAAAAGATCAAGTTTTACTATAATTGCTGCTATTTTTTCAATTACAATTGGTATGGGAATTTCGTTTGTTTCAGAGTCGTTCCTTGAATTTATGTTTGCTTTGTTGATAATGGGATTCGGTTTTAGTATATTCTTACCACTAGCTTTAGAAGTTGTTTTGTCAAAAACAAAAAGACAAATTTCAGGCAAGATGATTGGTGCATTTGAAACTGTATTTGGAATAGGAATGGCTGCAGGTCCCATTGCTGCAGGTTTAATTTCTGAATTTTCTGGAAACAACGCACCTTATGCAGTATTTTTTGCTCTAGGATTAGTAGTTGTTACATTGTCAATTATTTATAGAAAAATGTTGGAACCTAAAAAAGTCAGTTAATATCTTGATTTTCTAACAGTTGCAGCTTTCTTTTGGGAACGAGGAGTTTTTGTTTTGGCTTTGGTTTTTGTAACCTTGCCTTCTTTTTTATTTATTTTTCCACTCCTTCGTGCAGACTTTAAAATTTTTATTCTCATTTTTTGCTGCTTTTTTTGTTTTTCAATTTCTTCATCGGATGCATTTCGCCGTACCATGATAAGTTTTGAATTTACCCGATTAAAAATGAATCCAAATCTTTAATTTTGGATCTGCGTGTAAGTAACTCGTGTTAGATCATATTCTTAATGTAGCAGGTAGTGAATGGATAATCATAATTTTTGTGGCTTTAGTGTTAATTTTAGGTACAAACAAACTACCTGAAGCTGCAAAAAAGTTTGGAAAGGCAGTAAACGAATACAACAAAACAAAAAATGGAATTGAGGAACAAATGAAAGACCATACTAGTGAAAATTTGAAAATTGACGGCCCTGTTGAAAATGAGAGGCAAAAACTAGAGATGATTGCAAAAAACTTGGGAGTTGAACCAAAAAACAAAACAGATGATGAGCTTAGAAATTTAATTTCATCAAAAATTGGTAAACAAGAAAATTCATCAAATAATTAAATTTCCAAAAAAGGTAATTGGTGCCAGTTTACGAATAAAAAATGTAATGTATCGATATGACTTTGTAACAAAATTTTGTGACGATTAATCAACTTTATTTATTGAAAATAATTCTAAAGTAATATGCAATCTCGGGCAATATTAACAAAGTATGGAACAGCGCTAGTTCCCTTATTTGCTGAAATAGACTCTGTTGTAAAAAATGCAGTAAGAGAAGATAGAAATGAACTAAGCGACGAAGAAATCGCACATGTTCTAAAAATTTCAGGCCGAATGGTTCACGAATTAAGGGATGAGCTAAAAAAAGACTTTAAAGAAGAAGTATAAGTAGACAAAAATTATTTTTTTAAACGGTAAATATTTTTGTCTAGTCTCTTTTTTGCAAAATTATAATATTTTTTTACAATTTCATAGCCAAGATATTTTCTTCCCATAGATTTGCTAATAACTGCTACCTGACCTGAACCTAAAAAAGGATCTAAAACAACATCATTTTTCTTACTTGAATATTGAATTAGCTTTTCAATTAATTCAGCTGGAAGTTTAGTAGGAGTTTTCTCATCTCCTGTCCAATATTCTCGTTTGATATACCAAACATCCTCTTTGTCTTTGTAATGTAAACTCCGTCCTTCCTTTGTCGTGGATGATTTTTTAAATCTTGAAAATGGATAAAACTTTCTTTTTTTTGGATTTTTACAAACATAAAGACAGTGATAGTGCGAAGTAACAAATTTTGTTTTAGTTACAACACCAAACTGATACTTCCAAATTATATGATTTACAGTCACAAACCCAACATCATCTAATGCCATTAAGATGTCTTTGAGATTATTCCAACCAGAAAAGACATACATGCTTCCTGATTCTTTTAAAATTCTAAATGCTTCAGACATCCAGCTATATGAAAAATCATAGTAATCTTCTGGTCTAATTTCATTGTAGCCTTTGATGACTCTGGATGCTGTTCTGTTATAGTTTGCTTTTGAATCTTTGAAATTAATTGCAAAAGGTGGATCAGTAATTATAAGATCAATTGATTTTGGAGGTAGCTCAACCATCCCCAGAATGCAATCGCTGTTGTAAATTTTGTTAGTTTGTAAATTTTTCAAATTTAGTTTTTCTAATAGCTACTGGCTTAATAATGTCCTTGTCCATTAATGAAATTTTTCCAGAGCTATCTATGAGGAATTTTGCTTTTAACACGATTAACTTGAGCCATCTCCTCTTTGAGATGTTTTGCAAGCATTCTTTCATGCTCTTTTTTATGTTTCCAATAAACATTCATCACTGCTTGTCTTGTTTTGGCTCTTTTTAGTGCAGCTTGAAATTTCCTATGACTTGCAGTCACTGCTTTGGTGTAACTTGATTCTGCCATGAGTATTCCGAAACAAAAACAATAGATAAACTTTGTTTGCTTAGGGGTAAAGCAGGGCTACAGCTGTCTGATCGCTTTAATCAAATATGCTTGCATACCAAACAATAAATTCAAAATCTAATGTAAAAGAATATGAAATATCCCTGCCCAAAATGCAAGTCCAGTTTAGATATTCAAAAAACGTTTAATAAAAAAATTGTAATTTCATGTGGCAATTGTGGTCTTCAAGATATTTTAGATCATGCAAAAAACCCAGATGAGGTATACCTAGAATTTCTAAATAGGTATGACAAAGGAAAACTTCCAGATGAAAACCAAATTAGAAACGATCTAAAACAAGAGGGAATAATTCGTCAAGCGGTTGAGATTGAGAAAATGATTGGAAAAAACAATCCAGACGCTCTTACAAAAAATATTCTATATTCAAAAAAAGATTATGTTTCTCATTATAAGACAATAAAAAAACCAAACCCAGAGATGGGCTCTAATGTTGAAGATTTGGGTTTAGGAAAAGAGATTTCATTGCATCTAAATGAAATTGGAATTTCAAGGTTTTACAAATTTCAAGAAGATGCAATAAAAGAAATATTCTATGGAAAAAATATTGTTATTGAGGCGCCAACTGCCTCAGGAAAAACTGAAGCATTTCTTATACCAATAATTCAAAAAATTAAAAATGAGAACCTATCAGGAAAGGTTTCTGCCCTCTTTGTCTACCCAACAAAATCTCTAGCACGAGATCAATATCCAAAAATCCTTGCATTTGCAGAAAAATTAGGAATAAGTGCTGCAGTATTTGATGGAGACACAAAGCAAGAAGAGCGAGCTAAAATTCTAGAAGACCCACCTCACATTGTTGTAACAAATTTTGATGTGCTACACTATCACATGATGTATCAAACAAGATTTGCCTCTTTGCTTTCTAGTGTGAAATTTCTTGTAGTAGATGAGACACACGTGTATTCAGGAATATTTGGTTCTAACGTGCATTATATTATTAAACGATTGAAAAGAATCTCTGAGAAAATCCAATTTGTTGCAGCTTCGGCAACACTTGATAATGCGGTAGAATTTTGTGAAAAACTTTTTGGCGTCCCAATGAAATTAATTCAAGGCTCTGGAAACAAAAGTGAAACAGATTTTGTAATGTTGTTTCCATCATTAAGGACACAGCGTGCACTAATGGTTGATTTGATAAAAAAATTAACTGAAAAAAATCATAAAACAATGGCATTTAGTAATTCCCATCTAAATTCTGAGCTATTAGCAATGCAAGCAAAAAAACAAAAAGTAAACATAAAAGTTCATCGTGCTGGCCTGATGGCAAATTATAGAAAAGCAGTAGAGCGAGATTTTAAACAAGACTCACTTTCTGCAATTTCATGTACTCCAACTTTAGAATTAGGTATCGATGTAGGAAACGTTGACGGGGTAATTTCTGCAACCATACCGGTAAACAGATTAATTCAAAGAATAGGACGTGCTGCAAGAAAAGGACAACGTGGATATGCTTTTTTAGCTTTGGGAAATGATCCGATTTCACAGTATTACAAAAACCACCCAGATGACTACTTTGACGACATAGAACAAACATACATTGATCCAAAAAATCCCTTTGTTGAAGAGTTTCATGTTATTGCGATGGCATGCGATAGACCTATCTCAAAACATGAACTAAAAGAACATCAAAAAGTCATAGAACGACACGTTAAAGACGGCTATCTGGTTTTGCAGGAAAATCGGTACATACCAAACCTAGACAAAGTAAAATCAATGCTTGAAGAATATTCAATTCGTGGAATTGGAAAGTCAGTTGATATTTTTCTTGATAAACGGAAGGTAGGTGATAGAATTCTTCCAATTGCCTTAGAGGAATTACACAAAGATGCCATTTACTTTCTTGCCGGAACCAGATACAAGGTCAAGCAGTTTGATTATCCTAAAGAAAATTATGCAAAACTAGAACGAATTTCAAGAGACTATCCATATTACACCAAAGCGTTAACAGAAGAATGGCCAACCATCGAAGTTGTTTACGAGAAAAGAAAGGCGTTTGGTCTTGAAATTGCATTTTGTAAACTGCATATTCAAAAATCTGTCTATGGATATGCAAACATTGAGATTGGTCAAGAGGTAACTCAGGGAAAAAGAGTTTTGCTTGAAAAACCACTTGAATATGATTTTGTAACAAAAGGAATTGTGTTTCACGCCCCAAGACCACTCAATGAAATGAAAAAATCTGAAGATGAAGACTATATTGAAGCTAGCGGATATCATGCTACAGAGCACGTTGTGATAGAGGGAAGCAACATGATTACAGGTGGAGTTTCTCAGGATCTTGGCGGCATATCACTTGGAACATCAGGTTTGATTTTCATTTATGATGGAGCCATTGGTGGAAATGGAGCAAGCAAAGCACTTTATGATCGATTTGAGAAAGCACTAGAGAGAAGTATGTACATTGTTAAGGAGTGTCCATGCAAAAATGAGGCAGGTTGTCCAAGATGCACATTTTCGTACAGATGTGGCAATAATAACGAGTATTTACACAAACATTCATCACTTGAAGTATTTCAGAGAATAGTAGATGGTGAGAAAACAGTTATTGAGGAACCAACTGAAGGAGACAGGCCACTTGTTTAGGATAATTCTTGCAGCAGTTGTGGTTCTTGGTTTTTCAATAGCAAGTGCATCAGCTCAAAATTTTCAAGTTGAAACTGTGGCAGAAAACCTGGAGGTGCCTTGGGCAATTGAGTTTGGACCTGATGGAAAAATATTTGTCACTGAAAGAATTGGTCAGCTCCGGGTAATAGAAAACGGAGTTCTCAATCCAGAACCTGTTAAGGCCTTCAATGTAGGCGGGGTTGAGGGAGGGCTTTTAGGAATTGCATTAGACCCAAATTTTGAAGAAAACCATTACATCTATCTATATTACACATACAATGATTTTCTTTCAACATTTAACAAACTTTCACGCTTTACAGAATCTGAAAGCAAACTTGTTGATGAGAAAGTTTTGTTAGATAAAATTCCAGGTGGGCCATTTCATGATGGTGGAAGAATCAAATTCGGTCCGGATAACAAGCTGTATATCACAACTGGTGAAGCAGGAAACACCGCATTAGCTCAAGACCTCAATTCACTTGGCGGAAAAATTCTTCGAATAAATTCTGATGGAACTATTCCAGACGACAATCCCTTTGAAGATTCTCCAGTATATTCATTGGGCCATAGAAATCCGCAAGGAATTGACTGGGATCCACTCACTGGAAAACTAGTTGCCACAGAACATGGTCCTTCGGGAGAAAAAGGATTTGCACATGATGAAGTAAACGTTATTGAATCTGGAAAAAATTATGGATGGCCAGAAATTGTCGGAGATGAAACAAAACCAGGTTTAGAAGCCCCATTATTACATACTGGAAGTGATACTTGGGCTCCCTCCGGTGCGACATTTTACAACTCTGACAATATTTCAGAGTGGGAAAACAATTTCTTTATTGCAACATTACGAGGAAGTCACCTCCGAATGTTAGATTTAGATTTAAAAAATAATCAGGTTGTTTCTAGTGAATCTTTATTTTCAGAATATGGAAGATTACGAGATGCAAGCGTTGGACCTGATGGAAATCTTTACATCATGACAAGTAACCGAGATGGTCGAGGAACGCCTGCTCCAAATGATGATAGAATTTTAAAAATTGTTCCAATGATGATTTCAAATATAGCACATTTTCCACCTCCATTGAAACAAATTGCACAAGGAACTTCTCCAGACAGTGTAACTTGTACAGAAGGTTTAGAGCTTGTTTTGAAAAAATCAAATGGGCAACCAGCGTGTGTAAAGCCATCTAGTGTTGAAAAATTAATTGAAAGGGGTTGGGCCATCCATGTTCTGCCAGATTACAAAGCCCAAAACAACAATTCAGAAATTTTTGAAGAGGGAATGTATGATGTAAAATCAGAATTTGTAACATACTTTGAGAAAACGCAAGGATATCTAGCAAGACCCACTTCGGAAGGAAAGTTTCCAGGAATTGTCATGATTCATGAATGGTGGGGATTAAATGAAAACATCAAAGATATGGCAGAAAAACTAGCTTCTCATGGATATGTAGTTCTAGCGGTTGATTTGTACAATGGAAAGGTAGCTACTACATCTGATGAGGCAAGGCAACTAATTGGCTCTTTTGATTCCAATGAGGGAATTAAAAACATGAATTCTGCAGCAACTTTTTTGACAGAAAATTATGATTCTGAAAAACTTGGTTCAATTGGATGGTGTTTTGGCGGGGGCCAGTCTCTGAATTTGGCTCTGAATAACGATAACATGGATGCAACTGTAATGTATTATGGTCAGATAATTACAGAATCTGAACAATTATCATCTATAGAATGGCCCATACTAGGAATTTTTGCAGAATTAGATAATGGCATTCCGCCAGAAAAAGTCAGGGAGTTTGAGTCTGCATTAAATGATCTTGAAATTTCTAATGAAATTCACATTTACTCTGGTGTAGATCATGCATTTGCAAATCCTTCAGGAGACAGATATGCTCCAGATGAATCAAAAGATGCGTGGCAAAAAACTTTGGAATTTTTAAATGCCAATTTGAAATAAATCCCAATTGAATTATTAGTAGCAACAAAATCAGCAATTCATGGACAAAGTTGCTCTTGTGACAGGAAGTTCCAGCGGTATTGGATTAGAGACTTCGTTGGCATTAGCAAGAGATGGATACAGAACTTTTGCAAGCATGAGAGATACAAAAAAAGCTGCAGAGCTGCAGAACGCTGCAAAAAAAGAAAATCTTTCAATTGATATAATTGAACTTGATGTAGATAAAGAAGAATCAATTGTGTCTGCTATAAAAAAAACAATGGCCGATGCTGGCAGAATTGATGTTTTAGTAAATAATGCAGGATATGGTCAGTTTGGGTGCACAGAAGATGTTCCAATAGAGGATTTTAGAAAACAATTTGAAACAAATTTCTTTAGTATTGTAAGAATAATCCAAGAAGTTGCACCAATTATGCGAAAGCAAGCATCAGGAATAATTGTAAACATTAGCTCAGTAGTTGGAAGAATGGGCCTACCGGGATCTCCTGCTTATATCAGCACAAAATTTGCACTGGAAGGACTTTCAGAGTGTCTCAGATACGAGCTTGGTCAGTTTGGAATTAAGGTAGTAATTATTGAGCCAGGCGTAATCAAGACAAACTTTTTCAAATCAATGAAAATTCCAGAATCAAAATCTGATCCAAAATACAAAGAATTGACTGAAAAAATTCTTTCAGGTCTAAAAATGATGGTGGAGATGGGAACCGCTCCCTCACAGGTTGCTGATGTCGTAATAAAGGCAATTCATGACAAGGAAATTTTGCCAAGATATACTGCAGGTACAGATGCTGCCATGTTTATGGAGGCAAAAAAGATGAAGACCGATATTGAATTTGAAAAGTATATGGGAAAAGAGCTATTTGGTGAGTGATCATTTTGCACTACACTAGCTTCATATACAAATAATTCACAGAATTTATCAAAGTCCGCAATTCTAGGAGAAAAATGAACGTAAAATGAAATGGAAAACGCTACAACATAATGGAATCCTGTTTCCTCCACCATTTGAGTCAAAAGGAATAAAGATCAAAATCAAGGGAGAACCCGTTCAGCTAAATCTTGAACAAGAAGAAATGATTTACCAATGGGCAAAGAAAAAGAACACTCCTTATGTACAAGACAAGGTTTTTCAGAGAAATTTTACAGCCGATTTTGCTAAAACCTTGAACTCTAAATTTAAAAATTTACAATATTCTGATATTGATTTTTCTCACGCATACAAGATTGTTGACAAAGAAGCAGATCAGAAAGAGATGATGACAAAAGAGGAGAAAAAAAAGATTGCCGCAAAAAGAAAAGAGTTGCGTGAGAAGCTCAAAGAAGAATATGGTAAGGCAATAATGGATGGAGTTGAGGTGGAGGTTGCAAATTACATGGCAGAACCTCCTGGAATATTCATTGGGAGAGGAGATCACCCAATGCGAGGAAAATGGAAACCAAGGGTAACAGCAAAGGATGTAACCCTGAATTTAGGAAAAGATGCCAAAGTTCCAAAAGGAAATTGGGGAAAAATTATTCATGATCAGGATTCAATGTGGTTAGCAAGTTGGATGGATGAGCTTACTCAGAAACGAAAGTATGTTTGGCTATCTGATTCTGCAGGAATCAAACAAGAGAGAGATAAAGCAAAGTATGACAAGGCAAAGAACCTTGCAAAGTCAATTGAGAGAATCAAAGATCAGATGGTCAAAGACATGAAATCGAGGGACAAAAAACTAAAAAAAATTGCAACAGCATGCTACTTAATTTACAGAACTGCAATGAGAGTCGGAGATGAAAAAGATCCTGAAGAAGCTGATACTGTTGGTGCAACTACATTAAGAAAAGAACACATTGAACTTACAGGTAAAGACATAAAGTTTGATTTTCTAGGAAAAGATTCAGTTAGATGGCGAGAAACTGTTCCCGCTGTTGGAGATGACAAAACATTTCATGACAATTTGAAAGAATTAGTTTCAAACAAGAAAGACTCTGATGAAATTTTTGATAAAATAACCTCAAGACATGTTAATGAATATTTTTCAGGAATTGTCAAAGGATTGACTGCAAAAGTATTTAGAACTTATTTGGCGTCTAGTGTTGTTTCAGATTATTTGAGAAAAAATGGCATTCCTAAAAATAGCAGTGTTGCTGAAAAACTTTATCATGCAAAACTAGCCAATCTTGAAGCAGCAATAATGTGTAATCACAAACGGACAATTCCAAAAAACTTTGAAGAAAGTTTACAGAAAAAACGAGATACTCTAAAAAAAGTTGAGAGCACAAAACCAGCAGAAAAGGCAGAAGCCACACTCAAAAAAGTTGAGGCCTCAAAGCCTAAAACCGAAAAACAAAAACTAGCTAAAGAAAAAAGAATAAAGACATTAAAACAAACTATTAAAAAACAAAAGCAAAAACACAAAGAGCGAGTTGAAAAACTAAAACTCCAAGTTGATTTAGCAACCAAAACTCGTGATTATAATCTTGGTACATCTTTACGAAACTACATTGATCCTCGTGTGTTCAAAGCTTGGACAGACGAAGTGGGTGCAGAGTGGGAAAAATTGTATACATCTGCACTTCAAAAGAAATTCCTTTGGGTTAAATCAGAAAACGAGAGCTGGAAATCAGTTTCTCAGTATTATTAGAATCATTTAATTTTGTAAATCATAGGCGTATCATTGTGCCGGAGTGGCTCAGCCTGGTCTAGAGTGATCGACTCATAATCGATAGGTCGTGGGGTCGAAGCCCACCTCCGGCACTAGCAAAAATCTGTATCAGCACCATACTGACACATAGAGATAAAGCTCATTCACACTCAAAATTTCATAATGGCAATTGAACAAGTGTCTAATCTCAATTCAGATATTGCACAGCTAAGAGCCCAAACACGTCAAGCAGAGGCTATTTTCAATAAAATAGACGAAGTCACAAAACTAACACACAAGGTAGACCCACAACAAAAAGAAAATCTCTTAAAATTTCTGAGGTTATCAAAACAAAGAACGCTAGAGGAGCTTGGATATTACAAAAACCATGTAGAAACAATTAGAAAAATTTCTCCAAAAACTGCTACAAGACTTGAAAAAATGATTAGCTCGTATGAACGAACAGGCAAAGTTCTCATGGATACAATATCTTATTTGGAACGAGTAGATGTGACTAGAATCAATCCCAAACAAATGATAGGCTTTGTAGATGAGCTAGAAAATGCACTAAAGCGGCAGGCAGCCCAGTCAAAAAATTTAGAATCATTTTGTGATTTGATAAATGATTTTCTAAATGATGTCATGGAATATTTTGAAAAAGACCAGTAAATTATCATATTTTTTCAAATTACTTTTCATACCAGATCATTCATTTTTCTAGTCATTGATTGAATTAAATGATCAATCTAAATCTTCATCATCTAATTCTGACTCATGAGTACTTTTTGATGGCCTACGGGGTATGAAGAACTTCATAAGAATAGTAGGATTCTGAATTTATTATTAAATTGGATGTACCAATTTAAAGTAACAAACTCTAGATTGGAAAATTTCTGATAGTTTTTGATTTAATCATGACAATAATTCCTACTATTACCATGCCTGAAACAACCAATGGCAGTCCGATAGTAATTTTTTCAATTCCAGGAGAAGTCGACATAAATGTTGCTCCAAAAACAAGAATTGCAATTCCTGCAAAAATAGAAATTTTATGTGGTTTCATCTAGATTTGATATTTTTAGTTTGTATTAAAATAAGATATGTTATTTTTGATCAAACACAAATTTGCGGATGTAAAATCTAGTTTTTAGAAAAAAATTTTCCGCACAGGGTAAATCTTAAAACAGCGTCGGGCAAGGGGCTGCATCTGTGCGGTTAGACTCAAAATGAACCTAATGCATGTAGTAACGAAAAAAATCATAATAATATAGTGTTGTTTTTTTGAACAAACAGTTGAAAACACGATAATAAGGCTAATTTCAGATAGTGAATCATTAAAAGGGAAAACAAATCAATTCATTTTCATGGTACAGACTCAACTAGCTGGCTCAGGCGGCCATATCACTGCTGACATTACTGAAGAGCAAAAGAAAAAAGCAGATCTTGGAGTTGGCAAGCTTTTCATAATGCCTCTTGGAAAAATTGATGAATCAAAGATTTCAAACTATTTCTGCAAACAATGCAATTCCGAGTTTTCTAAAGCCCCAAAATTAAAAATTGAAAAACCAAACGAGGATCTTGGCCAAGGAATGACACTACTTGCAATTGGGCAGTATATTTGCTCAAAATGTAATTCAGTGATTGGCGAGTACAGAGAATTTTCTAAAAAAGAGTGAAAGCTTAATTTGCTGAAACCTCTATAGGCTCTTCAAGTTTTTTCTGTTCTTCTTTTTGTTTCATCTTCATCAAGCACTCACAAAGTATCTCGTATTCAAATTCATTGCACATGATTTCTCAAGATATCTCAAAATATAAAAAAAATCTAATAAAATTTTGTTAAGCAAAGGTGATTATCAATTTGTTTTTTTCTTGGTTTTCTTTTTTGGTTTTTTCAAAGATTCTGAATGAACCTCCAGATGATCATATAATTTTTCTTTAGTTTCAAAAAATTGTTCACAGTAATAGCATTGATGACTCATTGTATTTCGTGATTATTTAACGGCAATTTAGAATAAAAAAGAAGCTATGTTTTTTTGATAAATTAAAGGCATATTATGTAAATTTTGTTTATTTTACAAATCCAAATGAATACATAATAGCATAACCAAAAACTGCAGTCATAGCCAATGTTGCAGCAATAGCAACTTCTCTTCTCCTATTTGCCTTTTGTCTCAATATCCATCATATTTTTTCATACCAGAATCGAAATAGTTTTGTTCGTTCGATTGTGTGAACTTTGGTTATATTTAGGAAAGTTGTTTGTCAGATATTGGAACTACGCCAAAATGCTTGCCTAGCTTTTCTAAAACAATTCTTCTATTCACAAGAGCACTTACTAGAGTTGGGTCAATCTCAATAACTTGGTCAAACAAAAATACTGCTTGTTCATATTTGCCTATTTTGGAAAGAAGTAATGCTTTTTTGAAAAGTGTGTTGATGTCTTTAGGATCAATTTTCAATGCCTGATCATACCAAGATAATGCTTCTTCGTATTGGCCCAGAGTGTCTAGTTTTACAGCATTTTTGATGATATCAGGAAGATTAGTAGTGACTTTAGAAACTAGTTCAATATCATCGGAATCCATTTCAGAAATGGGTGTAGGAACGGTAGACTCGATGTGAGTGATTAATCTAGATAGATGCTTGTCAACATCAAATCCCTTCTCAGCCATAGTCAGCTAAATTGGGACTAGTTGCATTTAAAATTTCATAGGTGTTATTTTTTGCACATTACAAGATCCACACGATAATTTAGCCTCGTTCTTTGATTAAGATTCAAACTCCATGGAATGAAACTTGGTTTGCGTGTATTTGAAAATATCTTGAAATCATGTTTTCTAAGTTCTTTTCGCAACACTTGTGCTGTGATAGGAGATTTCACAGAAAACTTTCCTCGATCATAATCATATGGATCAGATAAAACAAAAAACCCTTTTTTGATTTGTTTTGATATAATTTTAATCAAAGATTTTGGTTCTATTAATTCTAACAAATTTAGTGCAACAACTAGATCAAATTTTTGATTTTCAAATGGATGTTCTAAAGAATCTGCAACAAAGTAATCTAAATTTTTTTTATTGTCCTTTTTTGCAACCAAGATTGAACTAAAAGAATTATCAATGCCAAATACAATTTTACTATTTTGTGCCATAGACATTGTCATTGTTCCAATGGAGCATCCATGTTCCAAGGCTAATTTTGATTTTGGTAGTTTGGAGATTTTTTGTCGAATTACTGAATAAAGTTTTGTTTTTTTACTATTTTGATAAATTCTAGTCCATCTTTGTTCAATTGCAGTTTTATCATCTAATTTTTTTATTTTTGATAATGATTTTTTTATAAATGATTTCATCGCATTGTTATTTGCTTGTAAAAATAATTTTCCTCCAAGTTTTGGTCTATTTGATAAATATGTGATAAAATTATTTCTCAAAATTGGGATGCTAGATATGATTGGAAAGGTTAGATTGCAATTTTTGCAATAAAGAAATCCTTCATTAATTTCATTTTGTTCTTTTAAAACTTCAAGTTCAAGTTTTTTTTTGCAATTAACACAGCTGATATACTTTAAGCTAAATTCATGCAATAGAACTGTACGTTCTCATTACAATTTAATATTTTTTAAGCAAGATACCGTTAAATCAGGTCATTAAATTATTGCATTTTATTGCCAGAACTAGAAGAGTTTGCAGAAGCCTTGATTGGTCAGCTGGAAGTTGAATTAAACGAAGAAAAACAGATTACAGAACTTGCAGAAAAGATAGCAGGGGACAATAGTTTTACTCTGAAATTTGAGCCAATTGAAAAAATTGCGGAACGACTTATTCCTGAATTAAAACAAAAGGCATCAGAATATTTAGGAATTTCAGTTCCTGAGAACATTAAACTTGAATTTCCAGAATTAAAAGAGTTCAAACTACTAAAGGCCAAAAAGGTGTTCTGTACTGATGATACAAGAAAATATGTTGATGATTTGTTTAATGCAGTGGCAAACGAAGACTTGAAAAAAATTGAAGAGCTCATAAAGCAAGATACTGCAAAATTTCTAGTATATTCAACATATGCAAAGATGTACATCTCTCAAATTACCACAACTTATGGTGATTATCTGGACAATACAGTGTATCTTAACAAGTTTATTCTATCAAGATACCCGCAAATCATCGTATACAAGCAAGGACAGCCATACGAATCTAATTTTGATACCACAAATTCAGGTTACTTGGGAGCTTTAAAAATGACAATTCTTGAGGAATTGGTACATTCAACACAAGATAATCTACATCAAAAAAATAAAAATGCAGTAATTCAAGTAAACACTGTAAATGAAGAGCTTGCAAAAATTATTCTTTCACTTGATGACAAAACGGCAGGAGAGTTATCTGATTATTTACAATTGCAGACAGTTCCTGATGACTTTCCTTTAGCAAAAAGGGCAAACATCTTTTTCATGCTAAATCCGGATCACTTTATCATAGAGCAGCTTGGCCCCGATGTCATGACATACACTCATGTTGATATTGATCCAAAAATTTCTCAAATGATTCCACAGCTATTAGATATTTATCAAAAATGGCTAAAACCAATTCAAATTCATCACGCTGCCTTTACCACAATGGAGGGAATGGCTGAATTTTCAATTCAAAACATCTTAAAAGATGACAAAGACTTTCAGAATTATCTTCAGACATTTATGGGAACTGATCCAACATCATATCAGGTGCGAAAAAGCATGGGAAAAGACTTTACTCAACACGTATACGAAAAACTTGGAAAAAATACCTTTAAAACTCTAATTGAAAATCCGCCGACAACTAGTGAATTAAAGAATCCACAGACTTATCTGAAAAGAATAGAATAGTTTACCATTGGCAGACAAGTTTGACCCAATAGTTACAGAATGGATGCTTTTTGTTAAAACACTGAATTACAACTTGGTTGAAAAATGTCTAAAGCTTGCACAGCTATTAGAGTATCCAGAACTTGATGTAAATCAGTACATTGAAAAAATTGAAAAGATTGGCAAATCAGTCAAGCTAGATTTAACAGAATCA
>DASSAK010000015.1:0-17495 GCA_035685445.1 Nitrosopumilaceae archaeon | reverse complement strand
TAGAAAGCGAATTGCGAAAAAAATTCCTTCAACCAAGAACCACAATGTGGCGTGCAGTAAAAAGGCTTGAAAGACAAGGAATTATTGAGATTGAAAAAAAGGATTTACAAAATCTTGTAAAAATAAAAAATGAATTGGAGGATGAACAATGAAAAAAGTTGTTTCTGTAAGCCTTTTGATGTTAGTTGCTAGTATGGTATTTAGTGGGATCCCAATTTCTGCTGATGCTCAGACTGATCTGACCATTTTAGTAAAAATTGCATCACAGGCAAAAAGGGAAGTTCAGAATCAAATCTCTTCAAATTCATCAGATGAGATAAAGCAATTATTTAGAGAGGCATCCAACCAAATAGCTCTCCTTGAGCGTTCATTACAAAGAGACGATTCGTCCTCTGCAAAACAGCATTTTCTAAATGCCATGCAAACATTCAAAAAAATAACTCAGATGATTTCATCTGATAGGCCTACTCAAAACGCACAATCCACCGATACTGCATCTTCAACACAAGAAGGTAGCATCTATGATCTTGAGCGAATTAAAAAACTCATACATACCCTAAAATCAATAGCAAAGAACCGTCCAGTAAACTTTGATGAGGCGGATAGACTAGTTGCGCAAGCAGAAAAGCAGATTCAAGAAAAAGATAGGGGTCTTAAAACAACCTTAGAACAACTTAAAGTTGTTCTTTCTGACATTCAAAAAGAGCTTCGAAAACTTGCCTCACAAACAACCAATGACAGAACAATCAAATTCTTCAGTGATATGCTGGACCGGTTAGAAAACAGAGGAGCCGATCAAAAACTGTTAAGTGATGCACGAGACATGTTATCTGATTATGAACAACAAATTTCTGATGGCAATGATAAAAAAGCTAAAGAATTGAAATCTGCAATTACAAAAATAATCAGACAACTATACAAATCAACCTCATAACTATCACAAACTTCATATACATTTTTGAGATGATGTCTATGAATGGCTTCTAAAGCAATTTGTATTGGTGTAGGAATTCCAATGATGGTTGTTGGTGGACTTGTGGCATTGTTATGGGCTCCAGCCGAAGTAGAAATGGGAAGCACGGTAGAATTTGTTGGAAGTCTTATAGGAATTCTTGGCGCCGTATTTTTTATTGCTGGGTTATTCTATGCAAAAGAACCAGTCATGCATTGACTTTTCTAAACCATTTTTAGAACAATTGAATAAATAATGAACCATGGTTGATGGAATCAATTGAAAGTAAGACTCTTTGAAATATTCACATCAATAGAGGGAGAAGGAATTCTTTATGGTACAAAGACTCTTTTTGTAAGATTAGCAGGTTGCCCTTTTACTTGCTTTTATTGTGATACCACTGATGCTCTTCCTTTAGATTCTGGCAATGAATACACAATTGAAGATGCCTGTAAACTAATTGAAAAAGAGCTTGAAGAAAATACCTACAAAGTAAATTTTACTGGGGGAGATCCTCTTATTCAATATGAAGCAGTAGCAAAGATGGCAAAACATATTCAATCTTTAAAAATTCCAACCTATTTGGAATCTGCATGCTTTGATTCAAAAAAATTCAATCACGTTTTGCCTTATATTGATCTCATGAAAATTGAATTCAAAACTGAAGATTCTAAATTTACTGATTCAAAACATTATCCAAATTATATTGAAAATGTATTGGAGTGTCTCAAGTCATCAATTTCTGCAAAAAAGAAGACCTACATCAAAATAGTAGTAAGCTCAAAAACCATACTAGAGTCATTTAAGAAATTAATAAATGAAATTTTCAAAACTATATCAAAAGACGATCTGTCTGGCTTTATAATTCAACCAACATCTGGCTTTTCAGAACCAAGCTTACAAAACCTTCTCAAATTTTATGATGTTGTTTATCCTCATTATCATCAAGTAAGAATCATACCACAACTGCAAAAGATCATTGATGCACCATGATCTTACCCAAATTTGTTTTTGGCATTAGGCATAAAACTACCACGTAACTTCAAATACAAGAAAACTTCTTCAATCAATTAATTGGACAAAGAGCGAATTAAAAAGCTGGTTAGGGAACTAATCATAGAGCTTGGAGAGGATCCAACAAGAGAAGGATTACAAGAAACTCCAGAAAGAATAGCTGAGATGTATAAAGAAATTTTCAGTGGTTATGATTCAGATTCAGAACTTTCCATTCAGTTTTCAGAAGATTCAGACGTAGTAATTGCAAAAGATATTCAGTTTTATTCAATGTGTGAACATCATGTCTTACCATTTTATGGAAAAATACACATTGCGTATGCACCTGATGGAAAAGTATTTGGCATCTCAAAATTGGTTCGTCTCGTTGAAAAATATTCCAAGCGATTACAAATTCAAGAAAGATTAACCAAGAACATTGCTGATGAACTTCATTCTCAAGGAGTAAAAGGCGTAGTAGTTATGGCAGATGCTGAACATCTATGTATGAGAATGCGTGGAGTTAGAAATGATTCAAAAATGACTACTATTGCATATAGAGGAATCTATCAAAACAAAGAAGAAAAAGAAAATATTATTTCATTAATTCGTAAGGCACAACCTGAACCATCTACAATTTAAGATCTACTGAAAAATTAAATACTGTTTATTGAGACGTCAATCGTGGTATCTCACAATAATGTTCACATACCAAAAGAATCATGGCCAAGTTGGACTTGGTATGCAATTGAATTTTTCATAACATTGGCAATTGCTATGGTTATTGCATTCAAATCAACTGATGCAATAGAAGGATTAGCTCCTGATTTGCAAAACTGGGTATTTTATGGAATTGTAACCTTGGTATTTGTTGCATGGTATATTGTGATTAGAGGCCTAATTCTAAAAAAACACATTTTACGAAATCGAAATTAGTTCATATATCTTGTTTTATCTTTAATTTTTGCAGTCTCAAATGCGAGTTTGCGGTTATTACAAGATTCACATTTTCCACAATGAAATTTTTTGTTAGAATAACAACTCCAAGTTGTAAATATTGTATCTCCTAAAATTTTGTAACCTTTTTTTATAATGTCGCTTTTTGTTAGATTCATTTGATAAGGTGACCAGACCTTGACAGCTTTTCTAATTCCTTTTTTAATGCCATCAATTTCACCTTCATTAAACGCATTTTGAATTTTTTTTGAAAATAATGGTCTACAATCTGGGTAATTTTTGTCGCCTTTATGTGCCCCAAAAGCAACAAGTGAGGCCTTCAAACTAAATGCCCAAGCAGTTGCAATAGAAAGAAAAACAGCGTTTCTTATTGGAACTACAATTGAATATTCAAATTTTGATGGCAATATTGTTTTAGAATCAGTTAGTACGTTTGTTTCACCATACAAGTTTCGCATAAATTCAATGTTGATAATTTTATGGTCCTTTAAATTTAGAATTTTTGCAAATTTTTTAGCTGATTTTATTTCTGAAGTTGCTCTTTGACCGTATGAGAATGAAATTCCGTAAAGTTCGTATTTTGATTTAAGATAAGAACAAGCACAAACAGAATCTAACCCCCCACTAAAAACTACTACTGCCTTTTCCATTCTCTCTAATCAAAAACTATTTCTTTATAATTCTGGCCCCGTTGGTAGGTTTACAAATTATTGTTTGACAATCAACCTTTGCCTTTTTGAATCCTTTTTCCATTGCTAAGCAAATCTTTTTTTGATCTGATGATTTTTTTGCAAATGCAATTACTGAAGGTCCTGCTCCGCTAATTGTTACACCTAATGCTCCTGCAGCTAAAGTATTATTTTTTACATGGTTAAATCCAGGAATCATGTGTTTTCTTGCGGGTTCTATAATCACATCATTTACTGAACTGCCAATAATTTCTGGATTATTTCTCAGAAATCCTACAACCATGGCTGTTGCATTTGAAAGATTTTGGATGCTATCTGAAATTTTTATTTTTTTTGGAATTACGCTTCTGGAAGATTTTGTTTTCTTTACAGGAATTGCAATTTTAGGAATTGCTACGCATAATACGAGGTTTTTTGGTGCATTAATTTGAATCACATCAAAAGGATTTGTTCTAACAATAACAAATCCTCCTAACACAGAAGCTGCTACATTATCATAATGAACAGAACCCGCACTAGCTTTTTCACCTTCACCTGCAAATTTTACTAAAGAATTTTGATCAAGGTTTAGTTTATACAATTTATCAAATGCTACGGCAGCAGCAGCTGCCGAGGCAGCACTGCTACCCATTCCGTAACCGGCGGGAATTCCTTTTTTAATTTTTATCTCTAAACCCTCTTTGGTTTTAAATTTTTTTTGCATTGTTTTAATTACAATACCTGCCGTGTTTTTTGTGGGATTTGTAGGAATTTTATCTTCGCTAATAATTGAAATTCCGTTTTGCTTTTTTTTAGAAAGTTTTATTTCATCAAAAAATGCATCTAGCGCAAGACCAAAAACATCAAAACCTGGACCAAGGTTTGCAGTTGAAGATGGAGCTTTTACTGTTATGCTATTTACCAATTAGTCTTCTACCTCCTCTCCCAAGTTTATGGTTCTGCTTAACGCACTTTCCAAATTAACCATTCCTTCTCCAGTGACATTTGATAACGGAATTAATCCTTGTGCAAATCCCCCTAAATTAAGACTACGTAAAATACTGGTAGTAAGAGTATATACTTCACCATCTGCTTCTTGAGATATTGCATTTTCTAACACAGCAATGTTGGTTGACCATTTAAGAATCTCTTTTAATCTATCACCAATTAGATCTGTTTTTGTTAGAACATTGATAGTTGGCAAACCCAATCTTAATTTTATTGATGTTGCAAGTAATGCAATTGAGACAAAATTTACAGGAGTTGTAACAAGGGAACCATCAAAAAGAAAAATACTTATTTTTTCATCAAGATTCAAGTTTTGTACAAGAAATTGACCACTTGTTCTGTATGCAAATAATTCTATCTGTCCTGGAGTATCAACTAGTAAATAATCTGGATTAATTTTATCTATTTCATTTTGAATTGTATCAATTTTTGATGCAATCAAATCATTTGCCATAATGAGAGCACCATTAGGACCAAGCTCGTACTGTTTCATAATAGATACAATATCTACATGGTCCCTTACATCAATGTCACATGTATACGGTAATACTTCAACACCTGGATCTAAATTTAATATGGCTGAAAATGCTCCATTTCTTGTATAATATTCATTAATTTTTGATGTTAGTAATGATTTTCCTGCACCTGCTGTACCAGCTATAAAAATTGACTTCAATCTTTCGCGTTATTGTTCATTATTGGCTTATATTTGAATCCATAAAAAAATTATCGAATGAATTGGCGAATTGCAGCAATCCCAGCAAGTATGATACCCATAATCATTATTGCAATCCAATTTGATATCAAAGCAGAAGACATCTTTGCAATCGGCGCAATTCCTTTTGCTGCTGCAGTAGCCGCAATGATGGTAAAACTGGGACTACAGGGAATCAAATTTAGCTATATTGCTAGACATTATCTTGGACCAATTGACTCTGTTTGGAAAATGTCGGGCGTTAGAATTGGAAGCGAATTCATTAAATTTACGACTCCTATGTTTGTTGGTGCAGAATTTGTTGTAATTTATTGGATGCATAAAAAAGGAGTAACCCCCTCAAAAGCAATGTGGATTGCCATTCTAGATATTGTAACTGAGGTTTTTGCTGGTGGCATGTTATCTATTATGGCTGGCATTATCGCATTATTAATGGGTGCATACATTGTGGCAGCAATTATCTTAGGAACAAGCATTTTTGTTACATCACTTTGGATGATTCTATTTTTCCTTTCAGCAAAAAGAACATTCCAGCTACCCAAAGTTATTTCCAAACTTGTTACAAAATTTGGAAAAGAAAAAGGAAAACATTTTGTTGAACAAACAAACCTTTGGATGGAAGAAGTCTGTACAATGAGTAGAAAAAATCTAAAAACAAAAGAATCAAACAAAGTGTTTCTTAATGGTTTTGCGTTATCGATTATTTCTTGGATTTTTTATGGAATTACTTTCATGATAATTGCAACAGATACTGGTTATGTGATCAATGCACTTGATTCCATTATGGCAGTTATGGGTGCTAACGCTATTGGAAATCTACCTATCACTATAGGAGGTTCTGGCTTGGCAGAATTTGGAATTGTAGCATATTTAAACAATCTAAACCCATTTGATTTTAATGTGGCAGAAGGAAGTGTAGAATGGAATGCAGTTATTGCTTGGAGAATTGCAACTTACTATGTACCAATCGCAGTAACTTGGCTCCTGTTGATGAAATTAGCCTTAGGAAAATACACAAAAGCTGATATTAAATAAAAACACTTTATTTTTCAAATATTATTTCAAATGGTATGGACTTTAAAAATAAAATAATAGTTATTACTGGCGCATCTAGTGGAATTGGAGAAGCATCAGCAATTCAATTTGCAAAAAAAGGAGCAAACATTGTTCTAGTAGCAAGAAGAAAAGAAAAACTTCTTGAGGTAGAAAAAAAGATTTCTCAATTTCATGTAAAAACATTAGTTTGTCCTTGTGATGTTTCACAAAAATCTCAAGTCAAGAAAATGGCAGATAATGTATTAGATAAATTTGGCAGAATTGATGTTCTTGTAAATAATGCAGGTTTTGTAATTTATGGTAAAGTCAATGATTTAACCATTGAAGAAATTGAATCACAAATGGAAACTAACTATTTTGGAATGATTTACTGTATCAAAAACTTTCTTCCTATAATGTTAGAACAAAATTTTGGTCATATTGTAAATGTTGCATCAGTTGGTGCCAGTTTTAGTGTTCCTGGAATTGCTTCATATTGTGCTACAAAATTTGCTATGCTTGGTTTTTCAGAAGGTCTGAAACATGAACTTCATGGAACAGACGTTGGACTTACTGTAGTAAGCCCCATCATGGTTAGAACAAATCTGTTTGATCATCCATCATTTGAAAATTTTACAAAACACGCTACGGGAATTTCATTAAGTCCTGAAACTGTCGCAAAGTCTGTAGTAAAGGCAGCAAATTCAAAAAGACTTGAAATTGTTGTTCCTTCCGTAACCAGAGCAGGAATATGGGCAAAACACACTTTTCCATTTTTTATCAATCCAATAATTGGTTCAACCTTTAGAAAGCAGTTAGAAAAAAGTAAACCAATCTAACTATTCCGCATCAGTATTTGCAGACTCTGAAGAACCAACATCTAGCAATTCAAGATTTGTTAATTCAAATTGATATATTGCATTCATCTCAATATCTTTCTCTTTTTTCAAATATTCAACCACTTTTTTGCTTAGTGGCGCTTTCATAGAATCAAATGTAAATTCGTATACTACACCTCTTTCTAACTCCGCAGGTTTGATATTTTTTGGTAAATCCATTGTTACAATATGCCTTCCATCCTCAACAGGCTCGTACAATTGGGCATCTATTTTTTTATCCTTCTCATAAATTTCTAAAATATATCCAGTCTTTGTTTCAGATACTGGTTTCTCAAACTTTGCATTTTGAATCTCATCTGAAACCCACTCTGGAATGTCTTCTTTCTTTTTTACCATTTTTATCTAGTGTTGCTGTTTTTCTTTTTTACTTTTTTGCCACCAATCAAGATAGTCATATTGTCTGTCTTGTCTGGTGGATTCTTTTCGATTTAGGCGTTCACGAATATCTCCAACTTGTTCTCTTGTGGCATATAATCCACATCTTTTACAAATGAAGTGCTTTGTATTGGGATCAAATTTCATTGGAATTTCAATTTCCTCAAAAAGCTTAGTTAGATCAACATCAGGATTATCTGCATTTTTTTCCATAATGGCCTTCTTTTCTCTTGCTACACATTCAGGACAGTTTGGCAATGATGACTTGACTAAATTTTTTCCATAAAAGCGTTCCCACTCTACATTAGATCGTCAGGTAAAATCATTCAAAAGAAATCTGGTACGCGGATTATATCGTCATCCCGATAACACGGTCAGTTCGCCCATCGAACATACCGCGTACCAGACATCAAAGATATTCTCAGAAAGGTATTATTTGTTATTTTCGAGAACTTCATTGGCAATTTTTGCAGAATTTTCTGCTCCATTTCTAACAAAATTCTTTGAAAATTCTTGAAGACATTCCTCAAATTCACTATAATTATTTTTGATAGTAATGATCGCTTTCAAAACTTGTTTTTCATTGTTTGCTAAAATTCCTAAATTTTTTTCTTGGGCCCACTTAATATGATTTGTATGCTCATCATACACAGGTAATCCAATTATTGGTTTTGCTTTTTCTCCTAAAATTTCTCCCATTACAGTATGAGAGCCATTAACGACTGCATATTTACATAAATTTAAAACCGTAGATTTTTCTTGCTCTGATAAATATCCAACATCTATTTGAACCCAATCCACTTTCTTTTCAAGAGCTTCAGAAATAGAGTATTTTTTACCATCTTTATCTAAAACTCTTTCAACTGATGGATCCTCTTTAGCATGCGAAATAATTCTTTTCTCATCTTTCATTTTATCTTGTTTAAAAACTTGTTCAAATTTCTTACCAGTAACATCATTGGTTGATTTATTTCCAGTTCTCATCCAATAACCAAATTCAAAATTTTTAATCAAATTTTCCAGATCAGTTTCTGGCTGTTTTGATTTTATTTTTTTACTAAAATGACCAACATAAGCTATTTTATCTGTTAATTTTTCAGGAAAATTTAGATTGTATTCACAAATAGTATGTGGTGGGGGAGAATCTGCAACTAAAATTCTTGTTGCCTTTGCAATTTGTTTAGCAACAAAAACAAGTGATGGATAAAAGTAAAATTTGGATTTCCAAAGTTTTGGCATAAATTGATTTGTTATAAAGATACTAGGCACACCCCTTCTATCTGCAAGCACATTTGCTCCCATATCTCCATCATTTATTGCAAGATCAAATTTTTCATCATCAAATAATTTTGCTTCATCTCTTAGATAGCTTGCAATTTGCTTTACTAAGGGAGGATTAGTAGCAATTGGTAAGAGCAGATTCATCATAGATAGTGAAACACTTGGACCAAATTTTCCATCTATAGGAGTAGGCATTAAAATTTCATGAATTTGCTCTCTTTTTTCTGGAAACTTTTCTAATAATTTTTGGTAAACATGATCTTTGCTTGAAAAATGTATTTCAAAATCTTCTTTGATATAATCTGGAAGCACTTCATTTAATCTCATCATTCTAGTGTAGTGGCCACTGCCCCAGGGGTAGATGAATTCGCCTATCTTTTTCATAATATTGACGATTATTTTAGCCGTTTAAATTCTCAATGATTTTCTTCTAATTGATCAAGAATTTCATGAATGGTGTTTGGCCCTACCACAATTGAAACATTTTTTCTTTTTTTAAAGGCGTTCTCAACAATTTTCTTAATTTGAACTTTAGATGTATGTTGTCTTGAAAAATTCATTTTACCTAATTTTTCTATTTTCGAAAGATATTTTCCTAGTCCTAATTCCCTTGCATTATCAAAAATTCCATCATCCAAGCTTGAAAGTGGAATTAATGACGTAAAATCATTTCTAAAGATTTGTTTAACAGAATTTTCTATAAATCTTGAAGGAAAAATTAAGGGAGATAATCCTAAAGAAATTTTATTAATTTTATTTGCTTTTGCAACACGAATTAAAATCTTAGTAACTGAATCTATTAGAGTTAAAAGATTTTTTGAGTTTGACTCTTTTATTGAAATTTGGAAAAATTCTATATCAATTTTTGATTTTGTAGTGCGTGGTAAAATTTGATTTAAAATTTTTACTAAATTCACAAGTTCAGTTTTTTGTTTATAGCAAACAATGATCTTCACATCAAATCCCTCTTTGATTGTTTCTAGACAAGAAACTGCTGACAATTCATCATAAATCGCGCATATAGCTTTTTCATTTTGTGAATTGTAAGGAATGCCTCCAAAACCTTCATCTACATATACACAAACATAAGCATTTGATTTTGTAAGATAAGCATAAAGAAGCTTGTCATATTTTTCTTCACTACCTGGTTTTACTCCAAGTTTTACAGTTTTTTCAATTAATGATGAGGTTGCAGAAATTTCAACATCTTTTGGTAAGAAACCAGATGAAAATCCTTCCACGCGCACTAGAAATTTTTCTCCCTTAAGAAGGAGATTTGAACCAATTTTTGTGATTTCAGAAATAATTGCATTGAAATCATTTTTAATTTTCTTCGCAATTGCTACTTTTTTTATTCCAAAAAGCAGATTTATTGCAGATGAAGCAAAGACAGGATCATTTGCATCAATAATTATTACAGAATCATCTCGTTCAATTTTTCTAAATTCTTGATTTCTAATTTTAAGAATTTTTTTGATATTTGATTCTAGGCGCTTTATTTTATTTTTAGCAAAAACTGATGGAAATACTACAACAAACGCATTTTCACTCATTTTTGTTCATTATTCTAAGCTGTTTATAATTTTGAACAAAAATGCATCTCGTAATCATTATAAAACTACCAGAAGCAAATTTTACCATGGGAAAATTCAGTCAGACAGAATTAGACAAAATAAATCCTACACTAAAAACACCTCAAGATGCTCTAAAATGGGCATTAGATAATCTTCACCCGCGAGTTGCAAAAGCCTCAAGTTTTGGAGCTGAAGATTCTGTTATCATTGATATGATGGTAAAAATAAATCCGAAGTCACGATTCTTTACTCTTGATACAGGAAGATTAAACGAAGAAACCTATGATATTATGGATGAACTTTCAAAAAAATACAATATTAACTTTGAAGTATTATTTCCCGACGCTCAAGAAGTCGAAGAAATGGTTCGAACTAAAGGAATTAATCTTTTCTATGAAAGTGTTGAAAATAGACATCTCTGTTGTGGAATTCGTAAAGTTCACCCGCTAAGACGAATGCTAAAAAATTTAGATGGTTGGATTTCTGGAATAAGGCGTGATCAAACTTCAATTAGAAAAGATTCAAAAATGTTAGAAATTGATGAAAAATATGATGGTATAGTAAAAATTAATCCATTGATTGATTGGACATGGGAACAAGTTTGGGATTACATAAAAAAGAACAACGTTCCATATCATAAATTACTCGACAAAGGTTATCCAAGTATTGGTTGTGAGCCGTGTACTAGAGCAATTAAAGAAGGTGAAGATCTAAGGGCTGGTCGTTGGTGGTGGGAATCAAAGGAACATAAAGAATGTGGTCTTCACATGGATAACGGTGAATAAGAACTTTGGCAGAAAACATTGTAGGAATAAAACCACATGGCGGTAAGCTAGTAAATCGTTTAACAAAAAAAGATCCATCTGGGTTGTTCTCAATTACTATTTCTGAAGATTTAGCAAATGATGTTGAAAACATTTCTGATGGAATTTTTAGTCCACTTGAGGGTTTCTTAGGACAACAAGACTTTGAGCGAGTAATTTCTAAAGGAAGACTTGAAAATGATGTCGCATGGACTATGCCTACCATATTAGATGTTGATGAAAAAACTGGAAAAAAAATCAAAGAAGCGGGTGATGTACTTTTAAAAAATCCTGAAGGAATAGGCGTAGCAATCCTCTATGTGGAAGAAACATTTTCTTTTGATAAAGAAAAAATGGCAAAGGGAGTTTATGGTACCACTGATGTTAAACATCCTGGCGTAGCCAAAACTAAATCTCTAAAAAACGTCTTAGTGGGAGGCAAAATTGATTTCATTCAAAGGCCAAAAGAAACAGAAATTCGAAAATTTAGGCTAACACCTGAACAAACCAGAAAAATTTTCCAAGAGGCGGGCTGGAAGACAATTGTTGCCTTTCAAACCAGAAATCCACCACATGTAGCTCATGAAATGCTTCAAAAAACTGCTATTACTACAAGAGATGGTGTATTTGTTAATCCATTAATTGGAAAGAAAAAGTCTGGGGACTTTGTTGATGAAGTGATAGTAAAGTGCTACGAGACATTAATCGAACATTATTATCCACAAAATAGATGTAAACTTGCTACACTTCACACAGAAATGAAATATGCTGGACCAAAAGAAGCAATCCATCACGCTATTATGAGGCAAAATTATGGATGTACTCATATCATTATAGGTCGAGATCATGCTGGTGTTGGAAACTATTATGATCCATTTGCAGCTCACAAAATTTTTGATGATTATCCAGACTTAGAAATCACTCCAATTTTCTTTCCTGCATTTTTTTATTGTAAAAAATGTCTTACATTCACAAACCAAAAAGCATGCCCACATGATGTTGAATCTAGAGAACAAATTAGTGGAACAAAACTTCGAGAAATGATTCAAGAAGGTAAAGCACCATCAGAATTTATATTGAGACCTGAAGTTTCTAAAATAATTCTTGGTTACAAGAAGCCTTTTGTTGACTAGGTATTTATTCTCACCAAAATGAAAAAACTTGTGAAATATTATTTATTGCTAATAGTTTTTGCAGTTATTTTTCTTAATCCCGTCTATGCACAGGATCAAAAAAATCCTTCATTAATAATTCATACAGAAGAGGTTCCATATTATGATTTTAATATAGTCGCTAGAGATGCATCACCTATTCCTCTAGAAAATATTCATGATATTAGCTGGCAAGTTACAATTGATAATAATTTACTATATGGTAATCCTAATGGAAATGCAGTTTTACGTTTCTATGATGCAGAAATTGAAGACAAATTCATAGAAATTGGGATGGGCAGTCCACCAGATCACAAATTTTGGATTGCAGTTCAACTTCCAGAAATGGGTTATGTACCTGTACATACTGTGACAGAAAGGGGATGGGCTCCTAACGCAAAGTCTATCATTTCATACACTGATCAAGCAGGCCTTACTGTTAACAACGGACTTCGAATTGTTGTTTCAAATCTAGATGTTGATGATTTTGCTATTAGCTCTTACTCTGTTCATGGAATGGAATCTTCAACTGATCCCCCTGCTACTACTTCTGGAAGCTTAAAGATGGAATTTCTTTCAGGTGATCCTGCTCAAAACCCCCTACATCTTTTTCCATTTTACGTAACTGCAGGAGTTGGAATTATTGCTGCAATTTTGTTTTTAACTAAGAAACGCTCTTCTTAGATTTGTAATAACTACACTTTCTTTTAATTTTACAAACATTACACATTGGTGAAATTGGTTTACAGATATTTTGACCATACATAACAAACGTATCATTTATTTCAAGCCAATATTTCTTTGGTATTTTTTTCATCAATTCCATTTCAGTTTCTTCTGGAGTTTTTGTTTTCACCAATCCCAATCTATTTGAAATTCTATGTACGTGAACATCAACTGGAATTGCAGGCTCATCAAAAGCATATACTAGAACACAATTTGCAGTTTTTCTTCCTACACCGGGAAGATTAACTAGTTTTTCAAAATCTCTAGGCACTTTATCTTTGTATTGTAAATTTATTATTGATGCAACTTCAACTATTCGTCTAGCTTTAACATGGTAAAATCCAATTGATTTGATAATCTTTTCTACATCTTTAACTTTAGCGTTTGCAAGAGCTTTTACAGTTTTATATCTTGAAAATAATTTTTTTACTACTTTAGTAGTATTTTCGTCTTTTGTTCGTGCAGAAAGAATTGTTCCAATCAATATACTGAATGGTCCCCCTGTTTCAGCTTCATGTAATTCACGTAATGCTGTCATTCTAGGCGGTTTGACAGCATTCATTGTAGTAATCATTCCTTGAAGAATTTCTTTCATATTATGACATTGTTCGTACAAGTATTATATCTGTCATGAATGAATTTGAGTGATGGAGTTAACAAAAGATGAAGGAGCCGCTCTAAAAGGAGAAAAAGGTGAAACCTTTGAACTAGCATATAGGATTCTTGTTGCAACTGGAGAAGCCATTAACGCTGATAGACTAGTTCCGATAAGTTGGGCTCATCTATCAGGTGTAAATTATAATACAATTGGGGATGCGGGAGAAGAATTTCTTTCAAAAATTAGTAACGATGCAAAAGTTGCTGTAAAAACTACCTTAAATCCCATGGGTTTTGACATCGATAGTGTATCAAACTATAATTTAGATCAAAATTTTATTGAAAAACAACAAAGTATAAGAGAATCTTACGAAAGAATGGGTGTAACTCCATCATTTTCTTGTATTCCCTATGAAATTTATGCTCTTCCTGACAAAGGAACTCAAGTTTCGTTTGCTGAAAGTAATGCTGCAATATATGCAAATTCAATTGGTCATCTTAAAACAAACAAAGAAAGCGCATTTAGTGCATTAGCTAGTGCATTAACTGGTAAAAGCCCTTATTCTGATTTGAGAAAAGATGATGTACCTAATCTCACAATAAGAATGAAAATTCAACAACCAAACGAACTTACTTTTGGTTTACTAGGATTTTTTGCTGGAAAAGTTGCTGATAGCTCTGTTTCAATTTCTGGTGTAAAGGAACTTGATAAAAGAAGCTGTAAATCTCTTTGTGGAGGAATGGGAACATCTGGGACATGTGGTAAATTTGTTTTAAGTGAAGAAGAGACATCTGAAAAAGTTGATTTTGATGAAAAAGAAATGCAAAAGATACATGACGAGCTAAACACAGCTGATAATGGCGATTTGATTACATTAGGAAGTCCTCAATTGGGACTAGAAGAGATTTCAGATTTATCATCAATGTTGAAAAATAAATCATTCAAAAAAAGATGCATGGTTTTTTGTCCAAGAGCTGTACAAAATCAAGCAAGAAAATTAGGCTATACAAATGAAATTGAAAGAGCAGGGTGTGAAATTTTATCTGACTGTTGTACTTGTTTAACTCCACTAATTGACAAAAAAAATGTTGACTCTGTTACAACAAATAGCATCAAAGGAGCATACTATCTGAAAAATTCTAATGGTGTTGGCGTTAATCTAAAACCTCTCTCTAAAATTATTCAAGAGGAAACAAAATGAACCTAAAAACAATTGTAAAAGGAAAAGCAAGAGGCATAATCATGAAATCAAATAACCCGATCAATTTTCTAGGCGCAGTTGATAAAAAAACTGGGCTCATAAGGGATGAAAACCATGATCTTTATCAACAATCAATCAAGGATAAGATTTTGATTTTTCCACATGGAATTGGAAGCAGTGTTGGTGCATATACTATCTATTCTCTCAAATCAAACAACTCTGCCCCTCATGCAATGATATGTCAAAAGGCCGATCTTACTACTGCCTCTGGTTGTGCTTTGGCAAATATTCCATTAGTGATTGTCTCAAAAGAAGAGTTTGATTCATTTGAAAATGGTAAAAATTTTGAAATAGATACAGACTCTAGCTAGAGTTTCTCTTTAATCACATTTCCATTAGGAGATTCCTCTTTAAACATAATTCCCTGAAACTTTTGGATTTGTGTTTCTTTATCTTTCCAGCAATCCCATGGAAGATTTGCTTTTTCACAAGTATGTCCTAGAAATTCTTCCTCAGTCCAGCTATATTCCACAGGAACTTGTGGAAGTAATAATCCTGAATTAAAACCATGCTTTATAATTAAGCCATCTCTGCCCACTTTGATTTTTGATGGATAATCTTTTGGATCTGAAACTTGAATTTTTTCTGGTCGTGTTAGTATGGTAACCTCAAAAGTAATTTGATCAAGCTCCTCCTTTTTTACTGGTGGAAATCTAGGATCTTCAGTAGCTGCTGCTATTGATGCATCTATTAGAGCATCAAACAATTTTCTATCAGGAAGAGGATAACCAATGCATCCTCTTAATCCAAGAGGATTGTTTAGTGTAACAAATACCCCAGAATTAAAGGAATAATTTGATTCAAATTTTTTATCCAAAGTAACCTTTGTATTATTTTTTAGATATTCTGACACAATACATCTTGCAGTTTTTACAAGAGTTTTTCCATCCTCAATTGAAATATCATTATAATTTTTCATTTAATTCATCAACAAACTTTTGCAATCTTTCAATATGGGTTCCCTCCCAATAGATTTTATTGCAATTTGTACATTTCCAAAAATTATCTATTTTTTCAAAAACACCTTCAGGAACTTTATTCGTGATCTTGTTTTTTTCTACAATTTCTAATTTTCCATTACAATTCGTACATCTGTAAGTACTTCCAGAAATTGTAACTTTTGATAGTCTTAAATTTCTAAAAATTTGGGCGAGTTGTTCTAATTCTGTATTATTCTCAACATAAAAAACTGGAATTGATTGTTTTTTTGCCTTTTTTTGAAGCAATACATCTTTCGTTAGTAGTACTCGGTTTTCATTTTTTGCTCTTAAAATAAGATCATCATCGTTACAATCTGAGGAATATTCAGAATCATATCCTAACAAGCGAAGTTTTTTTGCAATATTTCCTAACATCGCATCCACTAGAAAAACTGGTTTTGTATTACTCTGAAGCATTTCCTACACCGGACTTAATTATATGACTTGTCCCTGCAGGTAAAACTCTGACAAATTCATCGATACTGATGTTTTTTATAACTTCACCTTTTATTTTTATAAATTCAGTTCTAATCTTTTTTGCCACATCGGCTGCTTCAGAACCTGATGGTTCAATAATTGAATAGCATTCACAATTTTTCTTTATAGGATCCACTGGACCACATGTAATAAGAAAATTTTCATTTTGTTTGAAGAGTCCTATTGCAAGTTTTAACGAGGAAATTTTAACAAAATTGCGTTGTCCATCAATAGTAAAAGAACCCTTTGGTAAATATTGTCCACTGGGAGCTGCTTTTTTCACTTGTTCTGGCTCAACCCAATAAGCATTCATTCCATACATCGCTTCTCGCCAAGCTCTACTAAAGCAAACAGTTGCATTTGCGACCTCATTAATACTAGCAGGCGTTGCATCATTAGAATTTTTTAAAATAAAAAATGGCGAACCAAAAACTTCTGCATGAAAAACCTTGTCATTTTTTTCAAGATGTTTTCTTATAATTGCTGAATTAGATGACGAATCACGCCCCCCAATTGCCAAAAATCCATCAGAAGTATAAAACCAACGATATCTCTCAAACCAATTTTTTTTCCTAACCTGTGAATATGTTACAGAATCTTTGACTTTTTCTGATTGATTCTTTAATTTTTCAATTTCCTTTTCTGTTTTTAAAATTTGTTTTTTAATTGATGTAATAGCAGACGATTGTTTTTTTCCTTCATTATATAGTATAGATGCCGTACTATGTAGTGATGCCTTGGGATCAATTTTTATTTTTTCATCATTAATTTTTAAAAATGAAATTCCTTTTTCTTTTATTAGTTGTGAATTTAATTTTTTTAAAATTGTAGCGGCAGCTATATCTTCAATTGACATAATGCCTTGCGAAGTCATTTCAGATAGAGATTTGGCTACTGATGATATTTTTTGAGATTTGTCTTTAACTTCTTTTATTGCCTTTGATTGTTCTTCTAGTCTAGCTTGAAGATCTTGAATTTTTTTATCGACTCCACTTGATTGAATATTTTTTCCTGCATCAACTATACTCTGTGAAAAAACAGT
>DASSAK010000014.1:0-5002 GCA_035685445.1 Nitrosopumilaceae archaeon | reverse complement strand
ACATCTAAGATCACTGGATGTAAGTATGGAATAGGAAAGCTGGATAGAGGTTATGAGGTTAGAATTACAGGCAGCTCAGATACCAGCATCCAATAATGCTGCAAAGAATAAGACGGCTACAGAAATAACAACTATAATCTCGCCAAGAATAATAATTTTTTTTCGAAGTTTTTGAATTTGTTTTTCTGTCATCTCTTTTGAAATAATCTTTTCTTCAACATCTTTACGAATTATTCTAACATGTACAATAAAAGCAATAACAAGGGCTATCACAAGAATTATCTTTATTACGAGAAAACTACCATAGCTTGTAGAAAGTAATTTGTCAGGATTTGTTAAAACTTGTTGGGAATTATAAAGACCAGTAATTATGAGAATTATAAGGGAGGGAACAGCAATTTTGTTAAATCTTCTTCCAACTTGTACCATCATTTGAATTCTTTCTTCTAATGGCATTGACATTTTTTTTAGAAGGGGTGCTAATACTGCTCCAATAAATAATGAGCCGCCAACCCAAACAGCAGCGGAAACAAGATGAATCCAAGTAATTATTGCTTGTTCCATACTCATTGAACATGGTTTGATTGAATCAAATATTATGTATTTGGATCTCGATAACGTTTTTTAGTTGTACAGAATGTGAATATTTGATTTGGCTCTTCAGAGTAAAATGACAGTTTATGCAGCTATTGCTGGAGTGTTAGCTCTTATGGGAGGAATTATTTTCTATGGAAGTTTAGATGTTCCTGAAATTGAAACGACTCAAATAGAATTACAAAGTGTGGAAGTTGTTGAAGTTAATACAATAGAAAATCGTGCAAAACTTGAAGTCGTTTTTCTTATAAAAAATCCAGGTGATAAGACCTTTACTGTTCCTCTAATTAGTTATGATCTTTTTGCAAACGGAAAGCATGTTGGTGTTGGTCAATATTCTACAGAAGACATTGCAATGCCAGGCAGGGCAGCGTTTTATCCAAATTCAGAAATTCCATTAACAAATTTTTTTAATTTAGTAAAGACAGAAGCCAATTCTGATATTTATCAGATGATAGTGGATGGAAACGACATACAATATAGTGTAGAAGGAAATATCACAGTAGAAACGGCCTGGGCATTGATTGAAAAAGACTTCCAGTCATCTTTATAATTTTATTATAAAATAACAAAAAAATGGGCCGGGAGAGATTCGAACTCTCGATCACCGCCGTGTCGAGGCGGTATCCTAACCGACTAGACTACCGGCCCAATGAAGTACAAAACTCGTTGGAGATATTATTAACGTTTAACAAAAGAAAAGATGTATAGAAAGAAAATCGGAGGAATGGGTATGGATGAAGATTTTTCAAAACAAGAAAAGGATGGATTATACAAAGCAATTTTTTCTCGACGAGATGTTAGATCGCATTTTATATCAAGGCCAATTGATGAGGAGGTTTTAACCAGAATTTTACAAGCTGCCCATCATGCACCGTCAGTTGGTTTTTCACAACCTTGGAATTTTATTTTAATAAAAGATCAAGATACAAAAAATAAAATCAAAGAATCTTTTGAGCGTGAAAAAGACCTTTCTTCAAACATGATCAAAGAGCCAAAAAAATCAAAATATCTATCATTTAAGCTAGAGGGAATTCTTGATGCTCCAGTAAATCTTTGTGTTACCTATGATCCATCAAAGTTTGGCCCCTTTGTAATTGGCAGAACAAGTATACCAGAAACAGGAATCTACAGTGTTTGTTGTGCGGTACAAAATTTGTGGTTAGCGGCAAGAACGGAGGGAGTTGGAGTTGGTTGGGTCAGCATACTTTCAAATGATGTTCTAAAAAATGTGTTAAGTCTTCCTGATCATGTAACACCAATAGCTTACTTGTGTTTGGGGTATGTAGAAAAATTTGCAAAGAAACCAGATCTGGAAGAAGGAGGTTGGCTTCCAAGACTAAATCTAAACGACGTTGTTTATTATGAGAAGTGGGAAGAAAAACAAAATTCTGGTTGGAATAAAATTCAGGAGTTAATTAAAACAAATCTTGATTACGCTTAAATAATTACTTGTATGTTTTTTGCTGGGCTTGTGGCGCAGAGTCAAAAATTGACGCGAAACATGGATAGCGCGGTAGCCTCCTAAGTTACAGGTCGAGGGATCGAAGCCCTCCAAGCCCGTTTTGAAAATTAATAAGTTTAGAAATGGTTTTGGTTTAAATATATTACAATTTGAACCACGTTGTGAAGATTGTAGTTATATCTGGCAGTCCAAGAAAAAATGCAAACACGCAATTTATGATGAAATATGTTTTTGAATATACAAAAGAAAAAAACCTAGATACAAAATTCATAAACCTTTCAGAAGGTGGTATTGATTACTATTCTGGGCCAGATTATGAATATAGTGAAAAAACAAAACAAACAGCTAAGGATATTATGGATGCAGATGTTTGGCTAATTGGCACACCCATCTACAATTCATTTTTTAGCTCAGCCTTGAAAAATCTGTTCGAGTACGTAAATTACAAAAAAACTGCCGGTAAAACTGCGGGACTTGCAATTTTAGCCTCAGGAAATATTGGTTTTGTGTTTGTCCAAACTCTACTAAACCAATTGATGACATATTTCAGAGTAATAACAAATCCAACAGCGGTTTTTATGACTGCAGATATGATTAAGGATGAAAAAATCATTGATGAAAGTGCTAAAGTTAGATTAAAAGAATTAGTTGATAAGACTTTATCTATTGCTTCAAAATTAAACTAGGTCTTGAAGATAAACTACCTTAAAGATTTTTACAACATAATTTCCTTCAAGAGAATTTTTGTTGCCATTTTCATCATATCCTAAAACTCTAAATTGATGATGATATGTTCCATCATCATTGACATTTGTTTGAGCAAAATGTATTGCGCCATTTTTAATTTCAACTAATTCTAAATTTTCAAAGTTTGCTAAATCTAATTCATTATATTCATCAATATCATAAATTTGAATTATTACAGGATATTCTAAAACAGGATCAGATATTTTTCCTTCAACATATCCCCATGGCAAATTATTATCTTCTGGAATGTTCATAATCAATGTTGTTTTTTCTAATCCAATTGAATCATTGAGTGGCAATAATTCTGTTTGAGAAATTTGGTTTTGAGCAAAACTAGAATTTAATGAAAATGAGACTAGCATTATTGCCACTATTGTACTTAAAACGGTTATTTGCTTATTCACAGGTTCTCACCAACTCTCTATTTATTAAAAAGTTTATTCCAAATTTAATTAAATGTATCACAAAAAATTTTGAATAATTAGTCATTTATTAAGATGCCGTAGAAGTTATACCATTAAAATGAACCCAAATGACTCAAATGCTTGCCAGTGTAAGTGTCATTTTGGTGGCGCTGTTAGCTGTCCTAGCTGTAAAACAAAACATGAAGAAAAAATCCATTGTAATCATTGCTCAAAAGACTAGTCTTGATTTATATCAATTTGAAACGAAATTATTAATTTTGTTGCTATTTTCAGGCTACTTTTCCATCAGAAGTGTAAACAGGTTTAGGATGAGATTTTTTTATGTAATCATTACTTTTTTGAGCCAAGTAACACATCAAAGTTAAAAACCATGTAATTGGAACGGCCATTAAAAATACAAAGTTAAGAATCGGTGCGAAATCTATGAATACTGGCCAAAGGCCCGTTAATACGGCAGCAAAGACTCCTGTTACTACAGTAGCTAAATGATTATACAAATATCCCATGATTTTATTCAAAAATTCAGTAGAATATAACATTAGTGCTAAAACTTATTCTTGAATATGAAAATTAAAAAGAAAAAAGAGCAGAATCTTTATTCGTCTTTTTCTTGGGAAGTTTCTGAGATCTTTGGAATCTCAGATTGTAAAATTTTAATTTTATCGAGTAATTCATTTCTCAAATCCCTGGCAACCCTTCGAACAGTAGGTCTTGGTACACCTAAGTCATCTACTACTTTTGTGTAAATATCTTGTTTGTCTGTAAGGCCTTTGTCAAGATAAGAATTAATCGCTTCTTTGATAACGGTACTTTGATTTGTACGATTCACGAATTGTAAATTTTACATGCTCTATATAAGACTATTACTTTATGAAAGCGTTTTTAGAGATTTATGAAATACGTAATAATTTGTAGCTGATATTTAATTTTGATCATTGCAATGTATGCTAAAGATTCTAGCTTATGAAAAATTTAGAATCTAAACATAAGATTAGAATTGTTTTGTATGGCTTGATGTAATTTAGAAATGTTTTTCTAATTATCTAAAAAATTTTCATACTTTTTGCGAGATTCGTACACATTAAATGATGGAAAGGACTATATGATAAATAAGGAAACGTAGTGAGTGTCAAACGTATCTATAGAAACCAATCATGGAAAAATAATCTTTAAATTATTGCCTGATCTAGCACCAGAGACCGTTCGCAATTTTGAAAAATTAGCAAAGTCCGGATTCTATAATGGAACATTATTTCATCGTGTTATTCCGGGATTTATGATTCAGGGAGGAGATCCCAATACAAAAAATTCTGATAAAAGTAGATGGGGCACAGGTGGTCCTGGATATACGGTCAAGGCAGAATTTAATTCAAAATCTCATCTCAGAGGAGTAGTTTCTATGGCAAGGGCAACAGATCCTGATAGTGCAGGCTCTCAATTTTTTATTGTCACAACAGACAGTACTTTTCTTGATGGTCAATACACTGCTTTTGGTGAGGTTACTGAAGGAATGGATGTAGCAGACAAGATAGTTAATTTACAGCGAGACAGCAATGATTGTCCTTTAGAAGAGGCAAAAATGCTTAAAGTATCAATAGAGTAGATGAAAATTGCTCAAAACAGTTCCAATTGTGTTAATTATTTTAATAATTTCTATAATACCTCAAGCATTTTCTCAGCTTTCATTAGGTACTCCAGCTGAACATGTTTCAATCAAAGTCACTATTGAAGAAAATGGAGATGTACACGTAGTTCATGTGGTGAAAAAAAG
>DASSAK010000013.1:0-7710 GCA_035685445.1 Nitrosopumilaceae archaeon | reverse complement strand
AGTGTCATACGATGTCTGTGAAGAAAACATTGTAAGAATTATTGTTTCAAATGATGATACTACAATTCCAACAGTTACAATTGAAACAGAGTTTGGAACAGTTGAAGCAAAACTTGCAGAAGATCAACCATTTGAAGAATTAAACAAATTCACAACAGTTGACAAATACCTCTTTGAGGCACCACTTGATTCAAGTGTAGAATCAATCCTTATTGAAGCAACAGCACTAGTTGGATCTCAAACCATTTCAACTACCAGCACAATCCAAATTACAGAATGTTCTGAAATTATAATATTTGAAAAAGCACAACCAGAATATGAGGACATTTTAGTAGATGCTCCACAAATTTATGACACTAAATTCCAAATAGGTGATGACATAAAGCGTTTAGCTCAAGAAGAATCTGAAAAACACTATATTGAAAATGAACCAGTAACAATCTCTACAATACTATACAGCAATACATCACTAGAGGTTGTTGAGCTTAGAATTGCTTCATTAGAAAAACCACTTGAGTTTGTTTCACTTGAAATGCCTCTATCCTCACTACCAATTTCAAATGCATCACTTGCTTCTGTAACAATTCCATCAGATCTTGTAACATCGCCAGGAATCTCATATTGGATATACGTTGAAGATGAAAACCAAGTATCCCAAGAATCCCCACACTTTGAAATTGGTGTAATAACACCTGTCAAGCCTGTAGCATCAATAGAGCTAGATACTCTAACAAGCAAACATGAAGGCTCTATGTTAAGAACATCTGCCTATGTTGATGTTGATACTAATGCATATGGAACTGTATCGTTATTTGTAAATGATGTAAAAGAAACAACAAAATCATTACTCTTAGTTAAAGGACAAACAAAGGTTGATCTTGATTGGTACATTCCAGAAAAAGAAAAGCAAATGACCTATGAGCTAAGAGCCGAGGTAGAAATTTACGGTGAATCAACTTCTACTGAAATTACAAAATTACATACATTCCCAAAAACACAAATAATTTCAATATCAGAAATGAAACCAATTTTACCACTTAGTGATGAAACTGGAAATGTAATAGCTAAACCAACATCAGTTTATGCCTCCGATCATTTCTATGAAAACCTAAGATTACAGGTAATTACAAAGGACGGATATTGTTTAGTTGGTCCAGCAGATAACTGTGCAGTCCAAGAATCTACATCAAATGAATTTAGAGGACAGCGAGATATTGTACACAATGACCAAATCTATGGCATCAAACTCTTAATTGATGAATATACCTCCTTTGAAAGTGTCTTAATAGACACAGTTGATCAAATTCCTAGCGAACTTAAAGTCACATTAGTACCAAAAGAAAAACAAAAAGTTTCAATGGAAGATCTATTTGATGACTTTGAAGAATCAATAGAAGAACCAATTGATGAACCAATTAACAAATTTGTTCCACCAATATTTGCATCAGAAGATATAAAATTAAAAGTAAAGTATAAAGCTGTTAGCGAAATCGTTACTGTAAAGTCAACATAATTTTCTATGGGAATGATGCTTCTTTAACTAAAACTGATTCTAGCTCTGAAATTTTAATTCTTTTTTGTTCCATAGAATCACGAGCTCTTATTGTGACTGTTTGATCCTCTAATGTCTGATGATCAACAGTTATTGCAAAAGGCGCACCAATCTCATCTAATCTTCTATATCTTCTTCCAATTGCCCCAGAATGATCCAAAAACACATCATATTTTCTTTTTATGGTATGATAGATTTCATCAGTTTTTTCTTTAAGACCATCCTTTTTCACCAACGATAAAACTCCCGCCTGAACAGGAGCTAAATATGGTTTTAGCGACAAAACAATTCTTTCATTTTCCTTATCATCACGTAAGCTATGCTCTAAAATAGAATACAAACTTCTATCAATTCCCATTGAAATTTCAAAGACATGAGGAAGAACTTTGGCATCATCATCCATTACTTCAAATTTTTCTTTACTTTTTTTTGCATGACTTCCTAAATCATAATCAGATCTGTAATTACAGGCAACAAGCTCAAGCCATCCAATTGTTGTTTGCACCTCAAAGTCAAACGCAATCTCTGCATAAAACGCCTTTTCTTTTTCTCCCAATTTTCTAAATCTACTTTTCTCAATATCAATTCCTGTTTTTTCATAGAATTCAGTTAAAATTCCAAGATAATATGCAACAAACTTGTTTGGTATTGTTCCAGATTCCACTGCCTCTTTGCATGTCATTTTTTTTGGCTCATCTTCAAGTTGAATTCTAATCTCAGTATCCTGAATCTCTGAAAATTTTTCAATATCATTTAATTTGTTAGGATTGCAAAAAATCTCAATTTCTGCCTGATAAAATTCTCTTAATCTTAATAGGCTCTGTCTTGGCGCAATTTCGTTTCTAAAACTTTTTCCAATCTGTGCGATTCCTATAGGAAGCTTGCCACGCATTGTTTTGAACAACCTTGGAAAATCAACAAAAATAGATTGACAGGTCTCTGGCCTGAGATATGCAGGCTCTCCATCAGGACCAATTCCAACTTTGAACATCATGTTAAATTTTGTAACACTTTCAAAATCACCATAACAACTTGGACATTTCAAATTATTTTCAGAAATTGCTTTTTCAAAGTCTGACAAATCTGCACTTTCAGGAATCTCAATCTTTGTTGTTTCAGAAATTAACTTGTCTGCTCTAAATGTTGATTTACATTTTTTACATTTGATTATTGGATCCGCAAAGCTTGATAGATGTCCAGATGCCTCAAAAACTGATTGAGACATTATTTGGGAACCATCAATTTCTAACATGTTGTCGCGCCTAACAAGTTCACGTCTCCACAATTCTAGGAATTTGTTTTTAAAACCAACACCTGTTGGACCATATTCCCAAAATCCAGCTTGTGCGTCTCCATAAACTTCACAACTTGGAAAGTAAAATCCTCTTTCTAAAGCTAGTTTCATTACATTATCATAATTCATCATAAATTGACTCCACTAATGAAATAAATTCTTAATTATGCAAGCTCCCTTGCTGCTCTGATATTTTCAAAATCATCACGAATATCATCAATCGGAGTTTCCAAAATGATTGGAATTTTCTTCTTATTCATGAATTTTACTACTTCGCCAAGTCCTTCATTTCCAATTCCACCAAGACCAATATGATAATGCCTGTCTACTTGAGAACCCAATCTTCCTTTAGAATCATTAAGGTGTAGAATCTTCAAGTATTCAAAACCAACAGCTTCTTCAAATTTATGCAAAGTATCTTTCACTGTTTTTTTTGTTCGTAGGTCATATCCTGCAGCAAAGGTATGACATGTATCAAAACAAACTCCAAATCGTTTTGCAGGTTTTAATGCAAAAAATATTTCTGCAAGTTGCTTAAAATCAGAACCGACAGAATTTTTTTGACCTGCTGTGTTTTCAAGTAAAACCATTACATCATTTTTTATTTCAGCGGCTTTTTCTAATCCTTTTACAAGTCTCTTTATTCCATTTTCTTCCCCCGTTCCAAGATGGCTACCAAGATGAGTAACAAGATATGGAATCCCTAATTTACCACATCTTTCAACCTCTCTTTGTAAAGTATCAACTGATTTAGAATATGCATCTTGGTTAGGAGTTGCAAGATTTGGCAAGTATGGCATATGTGCAACTGTAGCAAGTCTATCAATATCACTGTCATCAAGTTTTTTCTTGTAGACTTTGATATCTATCTCTGCAAGTTTTTTTGCATGCCAACTTCTAGGACTACGTGTAAAAATTTGAAATGCTGTGCATTCTCTTTCTACTGCATTATCAACAGCTTTATCGACTGAACCAGAAATTGAAACATGACAGCCGATCTGCATTAAAGTGTGCCCCAAATTACATAATTTAAACCAGCATATTACATTGTAGCATTGCTTTGTATTACAAAAAATTAATTTCTGAACCAGATTTTTAAGTAAAGATTTGCATGAAATGACATGTTAAATCTAGGTCAGGATGAAATGGCCAAGTATCCATTTTTGGCAGATGCCGGTCAATATCTAAAGGATAAAGGCTTTACACTTGATCAATTTGCCTCGGATCCTGATTTGAAATTAATTGTTGATAAAGCAGTACATAGAATTGAAACAGCTGCAGAAGGTAAAATATACAAATCTGATATTGAAAATGACCTTGCTACAAAAGATCATTCCTTACCAAGAGAGGTATTTTCATTTCTGCTTGCAGTAGTTTTGCTAAAACTAAGTGGCATGCATTCTTTAATCAGAAGATTTGCACTAGCCGAAGCAAGAAGAGCTGAAAAATATTTAGAAAAAGATTTAGCAAATATTTCTGAAAGAGAGGATTTAGCAACCCAAATTCTCCATAATCTATTTTCAATGACTGTGGAAAAAAATGACGATTATTTTGTAATTCCAACCTCTGATTACCTAAAGCATTCTGTTGATTTTCATGAAAGAGAATGGAAGTTAGTAAACAGGCGAGTTGAAAATGGACTAGTCTTTTTGACCTCGCACGAAACAGTTAGACTGGTAAGAAAAGAGATTGGAAATTACATCAATTCAAAAATTCAAAACGCATCAATTCCTACAATATCTGATGCTTTTAATGAACAAATTAAACGATTAACAGTCCTATCAAAAAAATTTCCTACCACCACCATTTCATCTGGAGAATATCCTCCATGCATCAAACATGCAATTGAGGAATTGGAAAAAGGTGAAAATTTGCCCCATTCAGGAAGATTCATGCTTGCAACATTTCTTTTAGGAAGAGGACAATCAGTTGAACAAATAGCACCTTTATTCAAAAATGCGCCTGATTACAATGAAAAAATTACTTTGTATCAACTAAATCATCTTGCTGGCAGTTCTGGTAGTGGAACAAAATACTCTTGCCCATCTTGTGAAAAACTTCAAAGTCAAAATCTTTGTTATGCAATTCCAGAATGTGATAGAATAATTAACCCGCTCCAATTTGGAAAGAAAAAGACTGTAAATGCATGAAAAAGATTTAAAATTATTAGAAGATTCTTTCAAAAAATATTATTTTGATCATTTTGATTTAATTCATGTACCAACTAGGACGTCAGAAAGAGAATTTGGATATCAACAATTCAATTCTGGAATGATAAGACATCTTACAGTAAAAAATGACAATGAACTACGATTAATACTGATGAATAACAATCCTTCAGATGTTTATTGCTCAAATGCATATTACTCCTTTCCAAATCTTCCAATGCCAGAAAAAGATTGGAAAGAAGCAGACCTAATTTTTGATATTGACTCTAAAGATCTAGATCTTGATTGTAGACCAGAACATACATGCATAAAATGTCAGTTATGCGAACATGTTTTTCAAAAACAATCTCAATGTCCAAATTGTGAATCCAAAAAACTTGAACACAAATCATTAACATGTAAAAACTGTATTCAAGGAGCTAAAGACGAAGTAAAAAAACTATCCAACATTCTAGTTGACGATCTAGGAGTTGAGCAAAAAAATATTCAAGTATATTTTTCAGGAAATGAAGGTTTTCATGTGTATGCTAACAACACTCAATATCAAAAACTTGGTTCAAGAGAACGAGCCGAACTAGTTGACTATCTAATGTTTCGTGGAACAATTCCTGAAACTTTTGGATTTAATAGATTTAAACCGGATAAATCATCTCTTCTGGACCTTAACGAAAGTGGTTGGCGTGGGCGATTAGCAAAATATCTTTTTGTTTCTAAATCAAAACGACCAAAAGTTGTTACGCAAATTTTATCAAATGGTTATTCAGCATTTCAAAATAAACTAGAAGATGCAAGAAACCAAATTGGTGTAAAAATAGATCCCAACGTAACAATGGACATACACAGAATTTTCAGACTCCCTGGCTCATTAAACAGTAAAAGCGGATTAACTAAACAAATATGCGAAAACCTAGATGAATTTAATCCCTTTTATGATGCGTGCTTTATTGATGATAAACCAACTGAGGTTATGGCAAATTGTCCATCATCTTTTGAATTAAAGAACAAAAAATATGGGCCATATCAAAATGACAAAGTCACCATTCCTAAATCTGCCGCAATCTATATGATTTGTAAAGGTTTAGCAACTTCTGCTTAGAAATTTCATCTCCAAGAAACTTCTTGAAAAAAATTCTCATAATAACTGATTTTTTCTCAAAATCACACTAGGCACAAAATTAGGTAAGACATTAATTAATGACAAAATAAGTCAAGTTGATTTTGTATAGTGCCGCTAATGAAAAAACTACACCACCTGATGCTGGAAAGTATATTCGTATAGGTATAGTTGTTGCTATAGGACTGATAATTTTTGCCATAGTTGGAAACCAAGGCGTAGCCCTATCAATGAATTTTAGTGAATTTGAAGATAAATTCACAAAACCACTTTACTATGCAGTTGTTTCTGCAGTAATTCTTGCTGCTATTGCACTTGTTAGAGTGAACATTGCTGCCAGATCCTCAATTTTCTGGTATGGTATCAACACTGCAATTTCATTTCTTGGTCGAAGTAGCAGCAGAGAACCAATTGCAAACAATATTCAAAGTTTTCATGATTACAAACTAAGTCCGCTCCAATTTGTTATCTGGCAGGTTACAAAAGTTCTTCTTTTTGGTGCATTTTTTGCAAACGTCATGTTTGGTTTTGCAGCAATAGAATTTATTGATGGAAATAATCTTGGCATAGAAAATCTACCAACTTTATTTTCGTTACCATTTATCACTCCTCCAACAGATTCCTCATATGCAACGGAACAAGTTGTTCCAATGATCCCGGCATTGGTGATTTTAATTCCACCGATTCTTGCTGCCATTGGTCTCCGTTTAGTATTGTATGTTGGTTTGCATACAATAATTAATGTTGTAACCTCGTACATTCATGATTCATCAGAAGGAAAACCACGATACCTAAACTATGTCTCATCAATTGAGGCAGTTATGGGTATTGGAGTACTTTGGGCTGGCTTTAACTTATTTTTTACAGATGAAATTGATTATAACACAAGATATGCCATTGCTGGAACTTTGGTAATTGGATTTGCTCTGATTGCTTTTGCGTTTCTTGATCGAATCAGGGCACGCGTTCTAACACACATGCTAAAACGTGATGTCTATATCAGAATTCTAACTATAATTGCCATTGCAATAATTGTTGGCGGATTAATGTCGGTCAATACCAGCATTGCCGATGCAAGAAAAATTGAATTTCTTGGACCCTACACTGCACAACAAATTGGAGTAAACAGATACTTGGCAGAATTAGATAAAATTGTTGAAAACACTCACCAAGTAAAACTTCAATCAATTTCTCCTAATAATATACAAAATTATGTGAAACAAAATAATGATGTTCTAGATGTAATTCGACTATGGGATTGGACGGCTGCATTTGCAAAATTAAAACCAGAAATTGGTTTGATTCCATATGTAGAATTTGAAGATAACGATATTCTTCGTTTTGATAACAAGTTGTATTGGACAGCCTCTATGAAACCTATTTTGCCAACATCTGTTGCCTTAACTGATAGATGGTATAACGAACATCTTGTATACACTCACGTTCCAAATGGATTTTTAACATTAGAGGCAACTGATGGTCAAATCGTTGATAGTGGTGAATTCTTTAAACAAAGATCAATCTATTATGGTGAAGGAGGTTTGCTTGAACAAACTTGGTCTGGATACCCAACTAATAGAGG
>DASSAK010000012.1:0-5449 GCA_035685445.1 Nitrosopumilaceae archaeon | reverse complement strand
GTGGATCCAATTTTCCTTGTTTGTTTGGAGGAGATACCAATACAATTCTTTTTACACCTGCAATCTTTGCTGGAACAACCGACATTACTGCAGAGCTTGGATATCTTGCCAGACCACCAGGAACATAGCACCCTACACTTTCAATTGGAGAGAACGATTTTGATATTTTTGTTCCATCAATAGTAATTTTTGAATTTTTTAATAGTTTTTTTATTGTGTTTTCAGTTTTTGATAATCTTGATTTTACTAATTTTATTGCGGAAACTTCTTTTTTTGATACTTTAGAGTAGGCATAATCTATCTCTTTTTTTGATAATCGTAATGAATCAAGCTCAGCTCCGCCAAATTTTTTTTCATAACGCTTTACTGCAGAGTCTCCATTCTTTTTTACATCTAAAAGAATGGATTTCACTGTCTTTTCGTTTAGTTTTGATGGTTTTGGCGAGGCTGAATCCGCAAAATTCTCGATATTACGAGGAAAAATGATTTTCATCAATTTTCTTCGTCACGTTTTATCTCCTCTAATTCAAGAATTTGTCTTGGCTCATGGACTACTAATCCTTGAGCGATCTTTCTTAGTTTTGGAATGAGTTTGTGATAGTCAGATTTTAGGATCACAGTGTTTACTCCACACCAACCTTTTTCACTTAGTGGGCTAACAGTTGGTTTTTTTAGTGCCGGAACTTGATTGAGTAGTTTTTGAAGATTCTTTTCTTTGACATTTAGATAAATGTGCAAATATTTTCTTCCATGAACTGCTCCTCTCATCAGAGTCACAATGTCGTAAATTTTTTCTCGTTTTGTTTTATCTTTTAGCGCATTTTTGTTTGCTATCAAGTGTGCAGTGGATTCTAGGACTTGATCAACAATTCTGAGTTTATTTTGTTTTAATGTTGTTCCAGTTTCAGTAACATCCATTATTGCATCCATATCTTCAGGGGGTTTTGCCTCAGTAGCACCAAATGACAAATGAATTTGAACATTTGTGTTTTTTCCAAGGCGCAGCCAAGGCGTGATAATTTGTGGATCCTTTGAACCATAATATTTTTTATAGGATTTACATTGTTTAATGAATTTTGATGCAGTTGTAAGATATTCAGAAGATATTCGAAGAATTTTTTTCTTTTTTGCATAATCTGCAATCATAGAATCAATGTTTTTGTATCTATAAGAATCAGGTAATGCAATTACTAATTTTATTTTTCCATATTCTAAATCTAAAATTGGTTTTACATCAGCAGTTGTTTCACCAACCCAATCTTTTCCTGTAATGCCAACATCATAAAGACCCTCTGCAACCAAAGTTGGAATTTCTTGTGGCCTTAACATCTTTACCATAATTTGTGGATCATCAAGATAAACTCTGTATGTTCTACTCTTACGATTAACTTTCGTCCAAGATTTTTCTAGTATCTTGAATGTGGCCTCTTCTAAACTACCCTTTGGAATTGCAAATTTTACCTTTGACAATTCTTTCCCTCTCACAAAGCAGCTATATAATTTTCTGTTTAAATTTGGTCGAGCAATTCCTTTGCTCTATTAAGTGAGATATTGTTCTCTTGAACCATTTTCTTCACGATTTCATCAATTTGTTCTGCTTTTGCTCCTGCTGCAGAAGCAAGATTTCTAGCATGAAGTTTCATGTGACCTTTTTGAATTCCTTCTGTTGCTAAGGCTCTGAGTGCACTAAAGTTTTGAGCTAAACCAGTTGCTGCAATAACACATGCAAGCTCTTTTGCTGAAGAAACACCAAGAATTTTTGTGCAAATTTTTGCAGTTGGATGTACATTTATGATTCCTCCAACAATTCCAACAGATAATGGAATCTCTAGTTTACCAACTAGGTTTCCTTCAGAATCTTTTGACCATTCTGTAAGAGAGCGATATTTTCCTGAACGTGCAGCATAGGCATTTGCAGCAGCTTCTATTGCTCTACTATCTTGACCTGTTGCATTTGCGACAGAGATAGCACCATTCATAATTCCTTTGTTATGAGTTACCGCCCTGTAAACGTCGTTTGCAGCAAACTGAAAGGCCAAAATAATGTTGTTTACAATTTCTTCACCACCTACTGCTTCTTTATCAAAAATAGCAGTAGCTTTTACCATACGTCTAGTGGAGTAATTCGATAATATTCGCAGTAGTGTTTTTCCATTACTAAGTTTTTCAATTAAAGGAGAAACTGCTTCGCACATAGAGTTTGTAACATTTGCACCCATTGCATCCCCAACATCAATCAATAACTCAACAATCAACATCTTTCCAGAATCAGTTTGTATTTCTCTGCAGGAAACTTGTTTTGCACCTTTTCCAATTTTTGAAAGTGTGTTACTTTTAGAATTTGCAATTTCAAGGATTTCTTTTGAAGCTTTTTCAATTTTTGAAATTGCAGAAGAATCAGCATTTAAGACTTGAATCTGTCCAATGCTAAAAGACTCATCAGCATCAACCTTAAAACCACCTTTAACTCTAGCAATTTTTGCAGCCTTTGATGCAGCAGCTATTACTGATGGTTCTTCAATTACCATTGGAACCAAATAGTCTTTATCATTAATTTTGAAGTTAGTTGCAATCCCAAGAGGTAATGAAAATATGCCAATTGCATTTTCAATCATTTTATCTGCATTATCATACGTTATTCCGCCTGAATTTTCTAAAACTTTAAGCTCCTCATCAGATAAGTTGGCAAAATTTTTCACTATTCCTAGTCTTTCTTTTTGATTTTTCTCAAAAAATTTTGATATTGATGAATCCAATTTACTTTATTATCCTCAATAATTTGTCATCAGAACTGTCTGGAAAACCTTTTCCATCGGTATTTGATGTAATTACGTACAAATTTTCATCTGGCCCTTCGTTCACATCTCGAATTCTGCCAATTCCGCCCAGAATGCTTTTTTGGGAAACTAGACCCTCTTCATTAATTTCTAGTTGGTATACATGCGATGATCTTAGAGAGGCCATAATCAAATTTCCATCAAGTTCAAGTTTATCTCCAGAATAGATTACTATTCCCCCAGGTTCTATACTTGGGTCATAACAAACTATTGCATCCTCAAAACCACCACCTGAACATTCTTGTAATGGCCAGCCGTAATTTTTTCCAGCATAAACAATGTTAATTTCATCATTTTTTGTTGGACCAAAGTCAGTAACATAGAGATTTCCAGATTCATCCCACGCCATTCCTTGGGGATTTCTAAAACCCAAGGAAAAAACTGGCGAGCCCTCAAAAGGATTATCGTTTGGAATGGAACCATCATCATTTAATCTCAAAACTTTTCCAGCTAATGATCCTAGTTCCTGAGAAAGATGTGAAGAGTCCGAAACAGAGCCAGTTCCAACATAGAGTTTCCCATCAGGTCCAAATTTTATTACTCCACCGTTGCTAAATTTTGAACCTGGGATTTTATCAAAAATAGTCTTAGCATCTTGCAGTTTATTTTGTGATTCTTTTATTCTTAAAATTTTATTCCACAAATTACCATCTTCCTCATATGTATAATAGACATACAAATAATGATTGTTTGCAAAGTTGGGATGAGTTTCTATTCCAAGTAATCCTCCATCAAAAACGTCTGCAGTTCTTAAAGTTGCAAGAGGTTCTTCTAATAACATATCGTTTTGTATAACTCTGATCATACCAATTTTTTCTGTAACAAAAATTCGATCATCTCCAAAACTTATTGCTCTAGGTTTTTTCAGATTTGTGGCAAGAACTTCAACTGAATCAGTTCCCTCAATTGTAGTTGTAGGTGAAGGTAATGGAACTGGATCATTTGGAGATGAAATTATAATTATTGAAACAATTACAGCAGCTACAATTCCTACAATTCTTAATTTTTTATTCACAAAAGTTTGAGTTTTTCAATTCCTATTAATTACTTTCAAGAATTTGATAAAGCGTATATACGGCCCTCAACCCTCTTTGTTTCAGCGGGGTGGGGAAGTCAGACTGCTTCAGGGCAAAGTCATCCCGGCGGGCTCATAATCATTAAGATGAGATACCCGCAAATCAGTAGTTCAAATCTACTCCCCGCTATCTAATTCTTGAAAATTTTAAACCAGGGTGCAGAGTCGTCAAATCTGATATTTCTGTTTGAAATTCCAATTCTTTGTATTGGCCTTGTTAAATGTCTATGAGCAGATGGGACTGGAAGATACAGCTGTTTTTTGATTTTTCTTGAAATTATTTTTACTTGTTTTGATTTAGCTTTTTTCCCACATTTTACACATTGAAACCCTTGGTTTTTTCCCTTTGATTTCATTTTCTTGTTACATTTTTTGCACAAGGGGTTTGTACTCTTTAGATTTTTTACTAGTTTTAGAATTTTAATAAACTCTACATTTACAATTCTTGGATGTTTTTTTGAGGCCTTTCGCACAGAACCCCCAATCATTATTTTATCGCCCTTTTTCAAACCAGATATTTCTGATGCCAGCCCTGTTGGCTCATAGACTGCACAACGTACTTTGTTTTCATTTGAAGTAATTGAAAAGAACACATGTCCTCCTCTTTCCATTTTAGGTTCTTCAGATACAAGTCCTGTAATTTTTCCAGAAGAATATGGTTTTAATTCAGAAACATCAATTTTGTTTTTCAAATGTGCAGACGTGCCTTGATTTGATTTGAAGATTAGATAACCATCAAGTTTTTCTTTTGTTTTAATTAATTTTGCAGCTTTTAAAAGTGATTTTGAATCTTCTCCTCTTATACCATAAAAGACAGGATCAGGACCATGAGGACTAATCAAAATTTTATTTTTTTCTTCATCGAAATTGTTGAAGGTAAAAGGATATGTTTTTTCTTTCATTTTTTTAACACTTTTTTTTGAAATATTACGTTTTTTTCCAAAATTATTTTTTGTTCTATAGCTTAGAAGCTCTACTGTTTGATCATTAAATTGGTAACCAATTACACCAATTGCCCCAAGTAGACCTTGACCATTTCCAAGAAAAAATGATTCAAGATTCTTTTTTGCAAATTTTTTTGCATAGCTTCTATTCACTAATTCATATAATGCGATTTCACTAAATTTTTTAAAGTCACTTGGGATTGTATCGTTTTCTAAAAACACGACTGCAGGGTTTGCGCCATTTTTTGTATCAGAGTATTTTATCACAAGATCTTTGATTTTCTTCTTAATTTTTTGAGGATTATCAGTCTCAATCTTTAATCCAACTGCTCCGTTTCCTCGAGTTTTCCAAGGAATATTTGGGTTAAATCTAACTAGTTTTGGATAATCCAAAAAATTCACCCTTTCTTTTTTAAGAAAATCAACTATTTTGTAGGCAAGAAAAGTTGTACACATTCCTTTCGGTGAATCAGTGTCATCAAAGCCTACATTTAGTATAGTTTTTGCCTTCATTAATCAAATAAACACGTCCTGACATTTTTGGGTTTTTGTTGAATCTAGATGGGTTTAAATTAAAATCAACTAAATGATAG
>DASSAK010000011.1:0-30749 GCA_035685445.1 Nitrosopumilaceae archaeon | reverse complement strand
TTTTTCTCTTTTTTTTCATAATTCTTACCAAAAAAAACTTGGTTGCATGTTATTAGGTTTACTAAAACATAAAATGTCCTTTCGTTGTGAATAAATTTTTGAATGCATTAATATGAAATTAGTATAGCAAAAGAAGTAAATTGGATTGTTATTAGAAGAACAGTGAATCTTGCAGCCCCAATTTTTAATCAGAAAAAGAGGATGGCGTTAGATTTTCACTAAAATCCTGCAGTTAAAACAAAACCAAAAATCCCCATAGATAAAAGAAATGTGGCACCAAGAGCAAAATTTTCATAGTTGAAATATTTTTGGTGTTTTGGATACTGTAAAAATTGTAAAATTTGTTTCATATAATAAATTACTCAGCTTGTCATAATAGCAATAGTTTGTAAATTAGCTTATTATCATACTAATAGCTGATTTTATGTTTTGATTAGAATATGAATTAATAATCAATTAGAAAATTATTTTTTGCAAATTTGTGATAAATAGTTTAAACTAAATCAATGGCGCCGGGAGTGATTAATAATGTTTTCTGCAAGCACAATAAATGAAAAAATTAGCAGTTTTAAATCATAGGAAAGGTTACAGGTCTTGCTTTTTCATGTTTTCACATTTCATGATTACGTGATGTAACAACTATTTTCATTAGTAAATCAGCTAGAAAAGTTTTATGAATGTCATGAATTAATGCAAAAGTTGTTCCAGAAATAGAATTCTTCTGAACTTTTACTAGCATAACTCATTGATGGCGGGATTCCTCTGTACTTTTACTAGTAATCTTGATAGTCTGTCTCACTCCCGAGCGTTAGTGCGAATCTAAAGGGACACAGGTACCTTTTTGGGTCAATTTTAGACCCAGATTTGTAAAATATTAAATTTTGATGGGTTTAATTCTATAAAATACAACTAATGATGCAATGGTAATTACCATTACTGATATGACAGATGGAAATTCAGGAATTACACGTGTGTTAACATATATCCCAATCTTATCCATTTGTTCTTTATCAGATGATACGACACCGCCAGGATAATGTCCAGACGCTATACGAATATCTGTGTCAGTATTTTCGTGTATTGCGTAACCAACATAACCATAAGACAGTTGGGTTTTAGTCATATTTTTAGCATCTATTGCGTATAATGTAAAACTATTACTGTGACTATCATCAGTAGCAAATATTGTTTTTTCATCGTTACTCAAACTTACAAGAAAGAGTCCATCTGTTCCAGATATTGTTTTCAGGTTATTATTGGATAGATCAAGTGAATAAAGTTGAGAATTATAGTAATAATCAAGTCCGGTAAATAACAATTTTGTTCCATCATTACCAATGATAATATTCCCGCCGCTAATGCCTAATGGAAGTTGTGTTAAAAACACGGGTTCGGAATTTTGTAGAGGATCAATTCGAAAAAGACTGGTGTTGGTTTCGTTATTCACTCTAGCAAGAATTATTTTATTGTCTTCAGTCCATGTGAATTCCAGACGATATCCTCCATCTGCAATCTTTCTCATATACCCACCATCAGAATCCATTACGGAGAGATAATTTCTCGAATGACAGCCTGAACATCCGTAGTCACTAATAAATGCAATTTTCTTACCATCTGGACTAAATTTTGGAGATGATGCAGTCGTATGTTCTGGCATTTTTGTTAGCTGATAGTGGTCACCTCCATCTACATCAATTATCCATATTTCGTCTGGGGGTGTGAATGGCCCATATGGTGCATTTTTCACAAACACTAATTGTTTACCATCGGGACTCCACGATGGCTGTGAACCAAACGTTGTAAGTTGGCGAGAATCATCGAGATGGTTAGGATTTTTATCATTATTTGCGTTATTGATTTCTTCTGCAAATGTGTTATCTAGATTAGTTAATGTAAGCAAAATAAAAAGTGACAATACTATAACAATTAAATTTTTTACATACATTATGAGCCGAAAAAATAATGATGACCAGTATTTATAAAATACCCTACCAACTTACTCTACATCTCTGAATTGCAGCTTTTAATGTACCAGTACCTCCTTCAGTACTGGTATCTATTTCTGCACCAACCTCTACATCTACCCAATTATAATCTGCTTTGTTTACGCTATCTCCACCATACGTTGCAGAAAACGCATTATTTACAACGGATTTGACGTCTGTTTGTTTAAGATACATTGTGTTGCTATTGGTAGCTTGATTTAGATTGTATGCATAGTGATAGGTGGTTAATCCACCGGCACTGCCCTTATGATTGTCAGAATATTGTCCGCCAACAGGTTTATCTGTTCTCTGAACCCAAGCACTTCCAGATCTTTGAAGGTAGCCCATTGCAAAATCAATAACTAGTGCCTTTGCCTGTGTTTTGTGTTTATACCAAAAATTAATCAATAGATTTGCATATTTTGGTCCGGTAGATCCTGGCGCAGATGAAGAAAACCATCCCATATTGGCGTCTATGTTAATCGTACTAACATCAACACCGCTTATTTGTGGAATAACAGGTAAATTTGTGAAGGTTGAATTAGAAGTCGTTGCCGCCTTAATTATAACAGAACTGCCAGTACATGCACATGCATTCCATGGATCACACCCTTGAATACCGGCACACCACCCTTGTTGTGATGCACCTGAATTCGAATTTGTCGTAGTAACTACAAGATTGCTTGAGCTACCGATCCATGACGTAGAATCATTGAATACATATTTTGTTGCCGCGTTATTTTGATAGATCTTTACACCCCAAGGAGTATTGTCTGGTGTGAATGAGTAATTCTTCATGAGATCTACCATGTGAAGATACCACCTCCAACAATATGGTTACACAAGATCTTTTGTAACATTGGACTTTACAAGTATAAGATAATTGTTAAGTCTTGCTATCCTATCATAGAGATTAATCGAGACATTGTTACCTCTTCGGTTGATCATACATAAAATTCACAGTTGATCAACCGATAACGCTACAACGCCTGGCGTCACAATAAATAAATACTAAAGGAAACAGCGAAGGTAGGAAAGTAAGAAATAAGAAAAACTCCAAAAGAGGCAACGTCAAAAGATGGTACGACAACATTCAAGAGAAAGCATTATAACATATGATATCAGACTGTGAAGACGGGTTTTTACTGCATGTGTTGTTTATCTTTTTGATAAAAGAGTAACAAAACATAATATAGCATTATTTGCAATTTAATATAATGAAAATGGTATATGGACTTTTGATAATTGTGGTCATACTCGTTGCATCTATAACAATCATAGCAAGCATATATTATCAAATAACGAATTTACAGCCAAATGAAATATTGTGTTCTTCAGATTACATACTGCATAACGGTAATTGTGTACCAAAAAATTCCATGTTATCGCAACCTCTGTTAGAACCTTAATGAAATAAAAAGGGGGAGTTAGTATGCGTCACATTTAGAACGCATGTCACTCAAATCCCAAGTGACAGTTCGTGGAGACGTATCAAACGAACCACTGATCAAATCACCTGTCGTGACTGTATGTCCGCATTGCTTTGCTTCAGACTGCCCATCCCAGAACCACCAGCTAGAGCTTGATGTCTTTCTGTAATGAGCATTGGTGACAACAAGATCGCCATCAGTAAAACCGTCTTCCCATGTGGGACTTACATGATCGCCATTATTGTTTTCAAAGAAAACACTGGTATTTGGATCACCTGTTAGTAGCGTCGATGTGTTTGCAACATCGGTTGTAACGGTATATGTTTCAAGTGGATTTGAGTCGGTGTTCTGCAACTCGATAACAACTTCGTCTGTATCAGAGACGTAGTCGTTGATCCAAATCCTTACTCTTATTTCATCACCATCTGAAAGTCCTAATGTGGAATCCTGTCCTATGCAATCTTCTAATGTGTCAGTCCACACTGCATCCGTGTCATCAGTGTCAAACATTAGACCGCCCTGTGCCCAGTAATGGTTAGGGTGGGAGTTAGAATCACAGATCAGATTCGTGTTAGAGCCAGATTTCACAGCATTCAGTAAGATTGCAGTCCATGACGCACCAGATTCATGACTGTATGTAGGTGCATCTAGTCTCATTTGGAGTCCATTCAATGTTTGCGCGCCATCATAGTACGCTGACGCTATTCCATTGGTATCCATGATTCGGTGTGGTCTTTCAGAAACATATTCCACTTCCTTGGTATCTGCATTTAGCCTAACAGATATTGCACTGTCATTAGTTACAAAATGAAGTACAGGATACTTTTCTGAATTTTCTCCATAAGTGATGTAACCAGCTTTTCTAAACTCTGCCTCTTTTTCTCCTATTGCATCCAGAACTCTATAGTCTTGCAAAGCAATTTGTTTGAACTCTTCAATTTCTATAGGTTGGAAAACAGGTATTTTTTCTGAAGGAGTTTTTACGGGAGTTTCAGATAAATCACGTATTTCGTTACTGTTGTTAGTTTTTTCTGAGCTTTTGATGTCTGATGTTACAATAGGCTGTGCATTGACCACGGTAGTTCCGAGCGCAACCATTGTTACTATCATGCTAATTGATAACATCAGTTTCCATTGCGGTATTATTTTATTTTGTGATGTCATTGACATTCCCAATCTCACAATCATCTAAAAAACCCTTTGACGCAGATCGCGTCATATGGCGTCACAATAAATAAATACTAAAGGAAACAGCGAAGGTAGGAAAGTAAGAAATAATATAGACTCAGCCAAACAGGTATATTCTGTAAAAGTTTTAATAAAAACAAGTATTTATTCCGTTAATGTCTGGAATTGACACTATTTTGGCTCAGTTTGTAGAGTATGAAATAAGAAAGAATCTTGGTCCGACAGCAATCCAAAAGATAGAAAAACGCCTATTTGAAAAATACGGAGTATCATTAACTGAATCAATGAATCAGTTTGAAAAATTCGATGACGTACTGCAAGAGTTTTTTGGCCAAGGTGCAAAGGGGTTAGAACAAAAAGCTTTCAAAAAATTGCTTGTCATTGGGGAATCTGAGAAAGTCAAAAACCATGTTCAAATCATCATAAAAAATCCATACCTTGCAAATCAGATCATGGCCATTATAGCTGACAAGGAAAAATTTGGTATTCTTGCCTGTGTTTTTGACCAGTCCAAGATCAGCTCAGAAATCATCAGAGAATGCCATCTTGCACAGACATCAGGATACAGAAAGATCAAGGAATTATTTCGTGCAGGATTTTTGATTGAAGATGGACACATTATGACATCAGACGGCAAAAAGGCTTACAAGTTCAAGTCATTTTTTGGCCCTACTAAAATAGACATTCACAAAGACAAGATATCTGTCAAAACCCACATTTTAAAACAACATGCAAAGACAAGCAATCTTTTGCAAGTATTTGAAGCGCCGTTGGCTGTCTCTTAGTGGTGTAGTTTTATATCTTATTTTGATATGGCGTTTTTGCAAATCAAAATCTTGTCTTGATTGTGTCAATAACCTCATGTACATCATTACGTTCAAGACCAATTTTGTGGTTTTTTTATTCCAAGAGATTCCAGGTTTGTCTTGGGTTTTATAGTTAATAGAATTATAGGTTAACTTATCATAATACGATCTGGTATTTTTGCCAATCTCAGCAAGTGTAAAAAGTAATCCAATCATATACAAAATATTTTTTATCAAATTTGTAGCATATCAAGAAATTCCTGTTAATTTCTCACTAGTTGTTAGTGAGATTATTTTAGTTTGAATTCCCAGATGATTATCATTAGTAACATTACCAAAACATCGCAATCAATTTAATCGGGATTTCTAATTGAGCTTGCATTATTCCTTATAAGTTTTGATTCAATTTATTTTGAACCATCATTCTTAATTGGAACAACAAAATTATAGTTTTAATATATGAATATAGTTACTCAAATCAATAATACTTGCGGAATTTCGTGCTTTCCTACTATACTCCTAGTAATAAAAGAAACTGATGTTCAGATGAACACACAGAGTAACAAAAAGAATAGTAATGCTTTATTATCATATTAAAATAACATGCAATTATTCAGGAGATGATTGATGTCAGATAAAAGCAGATTTACAATACGATTGACAGATGACAACTTGAAACTATTAAGAAACAAAGCATGCAAAACAGAGTCTTCTGTTAATTCCCTTATCAACCAATTAATTTACAGGATAATTACTCTTGATACTTTGATGCACGATCTTCCAGCGATTACACTTCCTCAAGACATGTTAATACAAATGCTTCCAGATCTCTCAAAACAAGATATTGAAAAGTTAGCAAGGCAAGATGTAAAGACTATCAAAAGGAAATTTAGTTTTTCAGGTTACGAATACAATTTTGAAAATATCGCAAATAATTATTTTACAATGCTAGAACGAAACTGGAAATGGTTTCGTTTTAATTATCATGCCAGGCATAATCATCTCAAGATAGTCTTTGAGACGGATCTTGGTCAAAGTTGGATTGATTTTCTTTTGGTTTATCTGAAAGAATTTTTCTTGTCTTTGAGTGTAACCATAACCAAAGAAGAGATCATAGAAAGTGTGATTGTTTTTGAGCTCAGCGACAGATAAAAAATAAGACCAGCTTTTGTTAATCCGGCTTTGAGTTATTGTTTGGCAACCAGATTTTCTGCATAGTCTTTGGCAGATTTGTTATCAAATGGAAATTTCTTGCCTTCTAGCATTGCACGGACAGCATCCCAGTCGCTTTTGGATAGTTTTTTGGCAGATAATAGTCCGCAACTTATTGAGAGATTAATTAGCTCAGAAAAACTCCAGTTGTTGCCAGTTATGTCAATCAACCTGCTTTGTATTTTTCGTATTCTGTCCTCAACGTATGGATCAAGAGTGATGCTGATTTTTCGTTTGGCACCTTCAGGTTCTTCTATTTTCTTCAAGCCCATGCCAAGATTCAAGGGTTTGTGTATAAAAATCCCCACTGCCAAATCAGGAAATAACGATTTTCAGAGGGTAGGAAAATAATCTAGGGTAAAAAACACATCCTGATTATTTTTTGCAATAGAAAAATGCCAACAGAGTCAAACTTATGTCAAACTAGAAAGTTTCTTTGGTTGTCATGGATTATTCTGAGCTTTTACTAGTAGAATTGCCTCATTCATTTGGAAATTGGGTTCAAATCTAGAGTCCATTGATTAATCTAAACAGGTAGGCGTTTGAAAGCATTTCGATTAATCTTTTCTGCGTTATTGAATAATCATAATTTCTGGTGATAATTTGTCATCATACACGGTTATACCTTTTTTCTTGAAGATATTACTATCGTGCTATGATTCTAATTTTCATGAAGTTCAATTGATTCCATCTCATAAGAACCGGTCAACTTTCTAAGTTGCAATTAGATTCTTATCGCTACAACATACGTCTCAATAATTAATTAGAATTCATTTTGGTGTTAATGAAGTTTATTATAACCTAGGAAAAAATGGATTCAAATACCTGTATCCTGCCATTATTACTATCTACAACATAGATTTGATTTTGATTATCAATAGCAATAACAGTTGGATTGATAAATTGTCCATTTGCTTTACCATATTCACCAAATTGAAACAAATACTCTCCATTAGAAGTAAAAACTTGTACACGATTATTGAAATGTTCAACTATGTAGATATTGTCATATGAGTCAAGAGCAATTCCCCATGGGAATTGAAATTGACCTTCATCGCTTCCTTTAGAACCAAATGAAAACAAATGGTCCTCATCAGAATTGGTAACAGAAACAGAATTATTGTTAGCATGTGTTTCATACGAATTTCCTCGTACATCAACTACTTTGGCAGTATACCAGCTGATGGGGAGATCATCATCACCAACATAATCAAATGAACGAAGATAATTTCCCATGTTATCAAAGACATGTATTGATGAATAGCCTTCATCAAGAAGATATACATTTCCTGCTGGATCTACAGTTATATCCATAGGATTCATTCTGATACCGTCAAGTTCAGAATATTTGATTTGTAATATTAATTTTGGTTCATGAGGTTTTAATGGTTTTACATTGGGTTGTGTATTATCATGTACATTATTTTGAATGGATATAAAAAATAAAGATGAAAAAACCAAAGAACAGACTCCAATTGTTACAATTATGATCAAATGTAATGATTTCATACTTACTGTTCTAGATGTTAGAAAATAATCATTTCGGAAAAAAAGATTAGAGGTAGGTATTACCTGCGCTCTCTACGGTGGATTCGTTATCATCGGACAACAAGGCAGCTAGTTGATCTATGTCAACACCATGTTTCATTATTGTATATGTAGGTGGATTGCTAGGATTCACAACTTCTGCTTCTGTATCCACAGCTCCAAACATATGACCTATTTCATGTCCAATAATAATTTGACGATGTGCTAGACTTCCATCAGAATAACCATAACTATCTTCAACCATTTGGGCTACAATGTACGCATCATTGGCGGTATCGGCAATAGGATAATCTTCATGTGGCGTCACACCAATTTGACCTAGATCAAAATCCTTACCGCTGGTAAGGACAACAAAATCTCTTGTATCAGATTCGCCATCCCAATAATTTTGTAATTGAGCTAATCTATCATCTATATCCGATTCGGTATATTCCGTACCAGAGGAATCACAAACATTTTGCGAAATATAGAAAGATATGTTAGCGTTATCGTATATGTTGTACGATGTTAGGAGAGCCTGACCTTGATGATATTGCCAATTTGAGGGATAAAGATCGTAAAATTCTTCATCACAATCCATTATGATATTTGCATAGTTCAATGAAGCATATGCATTTGGGATTTGCAAGGGCAATGCATCAAATGAGATTTTTGTAGTACGGTCTTGTGAATGCCTTGATATTTCGTGTACTATATGTTGTTGAGGATTTGCATTACGGTCATAGGTGGTTAAAGGTTCTACCATCACCATTTTTACATCGGTGGTTATTACGGCCGAGAATAATTCAGGCGAAGTTAAAGCATAAACTGTACTGCCTTTCTCACCTACAACATAGCCACTGTATGCCTTTAGATCTTCTCTAGGTATTTCTGATAATTCACCATGTGTATCTCGAAGATATGCTTTGGCATCATCTGAGAACATTTGAAAATCAATTAATTTCAAAACATATGTTTGACCATTGAAATCAATCGAAATTTCTTTGTTATTCTGAATTTGTTCTCTTATGTTACTTGCATCAAGATTTATGTTCCTATAAGCAGTTACTGATTCTGGTATTTTTTCATTCCATTGAGCCGAGCTTTTCGTTATTAATTCTTCATCGTCATTTGTGTTTTGTCTGTCATCTACATTTGCTACTGCTACATCCATCCCAACAATTGGAATGATCATAGAAAATATCAGTGCAGAAAACATTATTGTTTTTGTGTTTTTCATGTTATTACTATTCCCAAATTCACATTTATCTAAAAAACCCTTTGACGCAGATCGCGTCAGATGGCGTCAAAATAAATAAATACTAAAGGAAACAGCGAAGGTAGGAAAGTAAGAAATAAGACACGCACAAACAGGAAAAGAGACGAAATAGAAATTCCAAAAGGGATATGATTACAGATAATTTACAAAGTTTTGTATTTTAGTATCACTGATGTATGTAATCATCAAGTATTTCAATCATAAGTTTTTTGACTGACTCTACATCTTCGTTATTGCATTCTGCAATTTGTTGATAGCAATAACTTTGTATAGTCTTGTCTGCATCTTGCCATTCTTCAGACAAATAAGCCTCTAGCGTAGAGTTTATTTTTGAAACAATTCGAAAAGGATACCTATGAAGTAAATTGTATGATGTCTTCTCTATTTTGTCTGCTCTTTGTTCCTGGATAGTAGGCTCTTTTTTGTTTTTATTTTTCAGATACTTTAGACCCGACTCTGTTATAGTAATTCTAATTCCATCTAGAGTAGACTTGCTTGCAACTAGATTGAAAGATTCCATAAAATCCAGATAGCGAGAGCACTGATAGGAGTCTATATCACAAGATTTTGAAACAGTCAGTATAGTTGATTTTGGATTATTACTCAGAAATTCTAGAATTTGGTCAGTCAGTTCCAGATCAAAAGTATGATCATCAATGTCAGTCATTTTGCAGGATCCATGATTCTTCTCATAAATAGAATCTGTTCTGCTTCATTGTCTTGTATCAGAAACATAAACGGACGGTCAGCCAGAAAAGTAAGATATTCTACTTGATTCTCCAATTCCCGTATCTTAAATAACAACATGACATATCATCATTTTAAAAATAATTGGCGTTTAACTTTCTTTTTCGTGCAGACATCATGTGGTTTATTGCCAGTCCAATAACCACTATACTGACTGTAGCTATGATTGGAATGACAAGGTCGCTTTGTAAAAATCCCAACGATGAGTGCGGTTCAATTGGAGTCATGTATGACGGCAGAGTCGGTCTGGGATACTTGTATGCAGACTGGAGCGGATCTGACACTCTGGCAACGCCAACCATCATCCACGTAGATACACCGGCAAGACCAATTGCAGTGAATCGTGTTATCTTTTTTAGTGCATTGAGTAATGATTTGTTTTTTTGCATGCTATCACGCATGTTTTTAGATGAGATCATCAAGATTGGTTTTGCACGATAAAATTTCATCGGACGCCCTTTTTTGCTGGCAATAGTTTTTGTAATTGTGACTACATCAGATTGCAGTAATTTTTTTAGGTGATGTATGACCAGTGTTGGATTCAAATTGGTTTGCTTGGCAATCTGCATGAGTGTCATTTCTTCTTCAATTAATAACGTCAGAATTGATCTGCTTGATTCATTGGAGAGTATCTCACCAAGAAACTTTAGTCGTTCATCTTCTGATGAGAAGATCAAAATATCATCTTTGATCTTTTCATAATCAAGATCTACTGTATCATCAATGTCTTCTGTCTCCAAGGATGGTCTTTTTTGAGTATCGTCATTCATAGCCTTTTATGAAATATTCACAAAAAATCGCTTAAAACTTTTAGCTCAATCCAGATTGAAGCAAATTCTTATCTACAAACAGTGTCTAAATAATACATGAAAGAATCAACACCAGACCAAGACAGTAACAGTTCCAGTCTCATACTAGAACAAAAAGACAGTAAAGGCTGCTTTTGTGCAAAAAAACAGTGCATGCTAGGCATTGCAAGCATAGCGATTGGAATTGGCGGGTTTGTGGTTTCTTTGTTGATATAGACTAAAAAGCAAAGTTTTGAAGATTTTTTGAAGAAGCAGTAAAACAATCAAAGATAAAACCCTCTGATTACGTACAAGAATGCCAGATGCTATAAAGAAACATACTGGAAAACGTAAAAGGCTTGCAGACACGGTATTTCACTCGGATGATTTTGACTTTGATGACATGATAGACACTGTGAAATCTTATTATGATTTCAAGGTGCAGTAAGTTGTCAGTTGGTCATGCACAATGTTTGAGCGTCAGCAGTCTAAGATTTTACAATATCACAATTCAGCTCATCTTGTAAATTGATGTGGGGTTATTTCCTACAATTTAACTCAAGATCTTCATCAAATTTTTGTTGAAGATTATGAGCTGTGTAACTATATAATGAATCATTTAAAATATTATAAAAAATCAATTTTGGAAAATATGTGTAGATATGAATATGATTTGATAATTTGGGTTTGTATAAATCATAGATTAATCTGACCAAAATAATAACAAATGAACAACAAATGAGACGTGAAGGTAAAATAAAATAAAATTTCTAAAATTTTTTGCAAATATAATTATCAAAAATTTTTGCAAATATCATGGAATGATGGAACAATGATGTGCAAAACATCATAATTTGAAATTAAAAACAAAATAATCTGTCAAAAAATAGTCTAAAAAAAATAATGATCCTTAAAATATATGGGGAATCATGCAGGCTTGTTCTGGCATCTTTTTGATAGGATATCAGCAAAATCATAATCTTCCATAGAGATTGTTTCGTGAAGGTATATGTTCGGATATCAATTCACCATGTTTGTCTTTTGCATTTTTAAAGTCATCATCTAAAACATACATCATAATTTGGATGAAAATTATTTGAAATTGAAGATTTAACATTCCATGACGGAACAGCTCAGTATTGGCCAAGTACAAAACAATATTGTTTGACTTTGAGAAATTTTGGAATGAGCGTAAGTCTTTGTTGAGAAATCCTGCAAGTAATTGCAAGTCGCTGTTTACTCCGCTGTAATTGCAGCAAAGTCGCCGGACTGGAAATGAGAATTCCAAGTATGAGATTTTGCACTCAAAGGTTATTTCAATTGTTTGTCAATGGAATTTCAGAAATTTTTTCTAAAGTTTTTTGAAAACAAATGGAGTCTTGTTCTTTTGTGAGATTGTTTTGGAGGCTTTTGTGCAATTTCTAAATTTAGTAATCAAGAATGCAAATTGTTGCAACTTGGCAATTTAGCAAGTACTCTGGGGAAGATACGGTTTTTCCTATGCAAATAGGTAATTTTTTGGTGTTTTTGGCATTCCGAAGAAGTGTCACACTCAAAGAAAATGGTTTGGCTTAAGGAGTTGCGGGATTATTCCAAATAGGCTTAAGGAGTTGCGGGACTCCATGATTTAGGCTTAAGGAGTTGTGATCTGGGGATAATTTTACCAGTTTTCAAATTTAGAAAGTGATTCAAACCTTTTTGTTTCATTTTTCCGTAATGGCAAAATTTTGTCTTGAACAACTACACCATTTGAAAAACTAGCTACATCCAGCATTTCTTGCTGACTGATTTTGATATCATCACAGTTTTCCATCAAAAATTCCAGATCTTGTTTTGCTTTTTTGAGTTTCTTTCTTATTCTGTGTCGCAGTACATTTGAGTTATTTTTTGAAAAATTGTACGGATCTGTTACAAAATCTCTCTCAGTTTTGCTAAGCAAATGTAACATCACCCTTGAGTCGATACAGATCAATTGCTCCCCTCATGATTGAAATCTTTGGAGCCTCAAGCTTGTTTTTATGATTCTTTTCTAAAGATTCTTTCATGCAATAAAAAAAACGTACACATAAAAATACACACAGTACTTGATACCTGGGACAAAATTCTGTACCAGATATGGTGGATATTTTATCATTGCCCTCAGTTGATATTCAGACATGACATTGTAGATTCTATGCAGTTTAACATGTTTGAAAAGCATTCTAGTGTTATCTCATATTGTAAGCGAAAACTTGGTTATGGCTAGTCACAAGACTACAAATCTGATACAAAATTCTGTATCTGTTTTGTTATGTTTTTCAGTTTTCCAAGTAACATTAAAGATCTGTTTTCTTGTGCTTAAGCCGTTTTGCGTTTTATAGAAATATGAGCAAAACAACGTCGCTTGAAGCGCGTATAAAAGATTACGACAAGAAGATTCAGAAGGAGATAAAGAGCATCAAAAGTATGCTGAAGATCAGCTGAATCTGTTTTTTATTCATGAATTAAAATCCATTTTCCAGAACTTTGTATACCGTTCTAGGAGATAATTTCAAGCCCGGCATCGCGTACCAGGTAGGACATACTGATAAACTCGTATTATACAAGTATGTATGTATATTTATTAACCATGTTGGGCATACATAGCATATGAGTACGGCCCATATGCCCAGACTGGATACCATCCAGATGGTAGAAAAGGCACTCAAAAAAGAAAAGAGTTTTTCCTCAAAAAACAAACTGTGGCGCAGCCTGCCAAAACAGGTCCAGTATCCCACATTTTCAAAGATACTTGAATATCTAGAAGAGTCTAACAAGATCACATACGATAAGGATGGCGCGATAGTCTGGATATTTGCAGACAATCCAAAGCTCAAAAAACTTCTAAAAGAGGCAACAAAGCTTCGTTAGCTGGTCTTGTATCCAAACAGATTATCATAGTTTCTGTGGTCCAGTATCTCCAGCATAACGCAATTTATTCTGCCTTGCTGTCCAATTATTGTGTAGATCATTCTCCAACCAGAGCCCAAGGAATACCTGTACAGGTTGTTAATGTTGTATTTTTTAACGTATTTTGCAGGCCACATCCTGGTCTTGATTCTGTTTCCAGTGTCAGGATTCTTCTTTAGCAGATCCATTGCATCATCAAGCTGTGCTTTTAATGGAGCCGTTCTGGGCAGCTGGCTGTAAAATTTGATAAAATCTTCAGAACCGCTAACGATTATGTTGCTTTTCATCAACAATCCAGATGAGATATCATGTAATGGCTTGGTAGTATTGTGAAATAACCAAATGAACAAGCGAACAATTTTGCAAGTTCCTCACTTTGTTGTCTTGTCATCGACAAGCTGTTGGATGAATCTTCGCTGTTCTATGATTAGTGATTCCAGATTCCTTATCTTCTTTGAGAATTTCCTTTCAAGTGTTTTAACATCAGAGTTTTGTCTCTTCTCTAGCATTGCTTGCCTTACCTGTGCAAGTTCCTTTGAGAGTCCCATTCCACAGCGAATGCAATGCGACTTGTCGCTGCTGTTTTGCTGTTTGCAGTCAGGGCAGACTTTGGAAAACAAGATTGAATTTTGTTCATCATCTTTTTTAAGACCATGAAGCTTCAAAACAGCATCCTGCTGGTCTGAGCTTGCAAGGTGTTCATAGTGGGATAGCATGTCTGAATCCTTTGACCAGTTGCCGTAAATTTTAGCAATATTTCCTAGCTTTTTGCTATACTCGGTCAACGCCGTGTGTCTAAACAGATATGGCCATACACGTTTTGTAATTCCAGCTTTTTCCCTTGCCTTTTTTATGAGATTATCAAGTGCCCAGTATCTCATAACCTCGCTTTCATTATCATGATACAGGAGAAAGGCCAAAGGACTGCCATCTTTTGGATGCTCATTTAACCACTCCCTGAGAGGATTGTATGACGCAACAAGTGTAAGTGACTTTGGACCAGTTTTGCCAGTAGTGTGAATTTGCACAAAATCTTTATGAAATTCAATTCCTCCCATCCTAATGTTAAGAAGCTCACCCGGACGGTATGCCCCTTCAAGTAGAACAAATATGAGTGCAATGTTTCTTTTCACGTATTTTCCTCCAATCTTTTTTACGGCCTGAATTAGCTGCAGTATTTCTTCATCAGTGAGAAGATCCCGCGGTTGTATTTTTTCAAACTTATCACGAAATGACCCAGGGGTTATCCATGCAACGTTGGGATCATACTCCTGGTTTTTTGATTTGACAACAATTTCATTGTGTACTGCAAAATGATAGAACCTTTTGAGGGCAGTAAGGGTATCTTTTTTGACCGAATTTTCGTATGACGAGTCTGCTATCATCATGTGCACTTTTTCAATTTCTTCTTTGGACCAGTCTTTGATTTCTTTGTCATCTTTGAGATGAAGTACTCTGATTACAGAGCCTGAATAGTTTTCAATTCTTCCATAAGACATGTTATCAAGCCTCAATCGGTCCAGAAATCTCCAAGCAATGGCTGTGTTTTCCTTTGAGAATCTTTTTTGAATTCTCATCTTTGCAAGCTCCGCCCTTCTCTTTGAGTTGTGCCAGTCGATTCCTCCCGCTTTTTCTTTCACACCAATACGATGTTGGTCTGAACTTAAGGGGGAAAAATTTTGTTCATTGCGCCTACTATTCATAATATAAGGCGCCGGGAGAGAGATTTGAACTCTCGTTCCCTTGCGAGAACGCGCTTTATGGTAATTATTTCCAGGCGCGCGCCCTACCAGGCTAGGCGATCCCGGCACAAGTCTTTCGACTAGTATTTCGGCAAAATTTGATTATATAATACGTTTGTCAGATGAAAATTTTTAAAAAAATCATTTGAGAATGTGAACTGTGATTGATTTTTTGACAATGTCTTTGTTTGGTGTAAATCCGCCTGATGTAATTTTGTAGGTGCCCTCTAGAATCGGATCACCATCATTTTTTATTTGATCCCATTTGAAAATTTTTTCTTCTTCTGGATGTAAAGTAGAGACAACCTGAGCAGATACAGGAGAATACAAAATAGTTCCATCGAGACCCCTAATTTTTAATCCATATGATGCATCAGAGAAAAAAATAGGAGTCGTTCCGGAGTTTATAATTTTGATTTGAATTATTTCACCTTTTTTAAAATCAGTTTTTTCGGTAACAATGGAAAGTGATTTTCCTTCAACAAAATTTAGCTCATTTGGGTTTTTCAGATCAACAAAAAATATTCCAAAAATTCCACCTGCCGCTACGCCAATACTTAGTGCTAGTATTAGTCCACGCGGAATCAAATTCAAACACCTAGTTCTTCAAAGTTGGTTTTGAACGCCAGCTTTTTGGATACGTGTTTGGTGCCATGATGATTCTTTTTGTTTCAAAAGCATATCCTTTCACGCTTTCCTCAATTTCTGATTCAGACAATAATGCCTCTGCCAACGCTACAATCTCTCCCTTTTGGGTATAAATTCCAACCAAATCACCTTTTTTCAAACTTGAGGATATCTGCAATATTCCTGGAATTGCAAGCTGTGCGCCATGACACATTGCATCAACTGCAGAATCACGAATTACAACAGATTTGATTTCACTTAATGCATATTCAATTGGTTGAATTAGTTTCATCAGTTTGGTGTCATCCTTTTTTTCTTCCCAAAATGAAAACGCATCAGCTAATTCATGCATTGTTACAAGATGTTTACTTTCATTAAACTGATGTACACGACTACGTCTGAGCTCAATCATTGTAGCACCAGGTCCTAAAACCTCACCAATATCATAGAATAGTTTTCTAATGTAAGTTCCTGCTTCACACAAAACTCTTACAAGTAACAAACGTTCTTTTTGTTCTAATAGATCCATTTCATAAATCGTTCTTGTTCTAGTTCTTCGTAAAACAGAGGATCGTTGTGGAGGTTTTTGAAAAATTTCTCCTGTAAATTGTTTTAACACATCATCAAGCTTTTCTTTTGACGGAAGAGAATGTAATCTTCCAATCGCATGATACTCTTTTGGACCAAGAAGCAACACACCTAATGCTTTTGTCGCCTCACCTAATCCTAATGGCAAAACTCCAGAAACATGTGGATCCAATGTACCACTATGACCAATTTTTGGAAGTTTAAGAATTCTTTTACACCACGCTACAACTTCATGGCTTGTTGGGCCAGGGGGTTTATCCAAAATTATTAATCCATAATTGAATAGTTGTTCTATTGTTCTTTTGTTGTAATAGGTACCAAATTCGTCACTGGTGAGATCCTGATCAATTACTTTGAGGTTTTGCAGTTGCTTTAATGTCATAATAACTCTTTTACAGTTGATTTTGCAATTTCAAAAACTTGTTCTGCATCCAAATCATCGGTGTTTATCACTTTATCAAATATAGATTTGTCCTTACCATAATCAAAATTGTATAATTTTTTGTAGAGAGATTTATTTTCGTCATATCTTTTTTTGGTGATTTCAAGAGCATCTTCTTTTTTCATATTATCTCGTGTTTGCATTCTATTTGCACTACTTTGATGAGATCCTTCTAACCAAATTTTAATCCCATCATCCACAAGCCACGGAAGAGTATAACTTGTAATTACCTTTCCGCCTTCATTGAATAATTCAATTAATTTTTCATCTACCTTTTTATCAAATTCAGAATTTTGTGATCTTTGATTAAGAAATTTCATTCCATCTTGGGTGTCCCACCAATCATCACCAGCTATGTCAAATCCTTGTTCTTTTGCAAGCTCTTTTAGTGCATCGCCACCACTAAGATAGGTTAAATCAAATTCATTTGCCAACCTTTTTGCAACAGTTGTTTTTCCAACTGCAGGTGGGCCAGAAATTATTACAGATTTTGTCAATCCAAGCCCATTGAGGTTTTGGTTAGCTTCATTATAATTCCGCTAAATGCAATAGATGACAAGAAATACCAGGCCCAAAGATAGATTTCATTTTCACGATTACAATGATGTTCTATGTCTGCAACTTGTTCAGCTGTACAGGTTAGCTGGAACCAATCACCAGGAATTACATTTAGAGGTATTGGTGATATTGCAACAGTGTAAGAAAAAAGAGCTGGCAACACAAAATAAAATATCAAAATCAATGGAACGAATGTAAACATTAATGGTCGCATATTCATTTGCATTGCTTCCATGTTCATCTTGTTGATGTATGCAGATTTTTGGTTTAGTTTTGCAGTTTTTTCGTCATCTTTTGCTCTAAATGCAGCCATTCTTTCTTTTTGAAATGCCCGTACTTCTTTCATAATTCGTTTTAGCTTTACTTGGTCTACCATTTTTTTTCTAATTGCTGCGTTAAACAGGTTTAGTATAATTCCAAAACCAGCAACTGCAAACATTGATGCTATCATTCCTTTGATCATAGGATCGTCGCTGCCTAGACCTTTTCTGTCACCTAAACCAAAAAAGTCACCTTGTAGAAATATGGATTCTAAAAAATGATATATAAAATCGATTTCCATATTCAAAACCCTATAGCCTTTATTACGTTCATAGCCGCTTCTTCAACCTTTCCCTCATCATTTCTAATTGTTTTCAAAGGAGAGCCTGAAAGAACAGAACAACACGAAAGCATAGCATCTTGAACTGAAAGCTCTTTTTTTATCGAGTCAATTGAAACAATATCTCTATTTCTTGTTTCATCTGATTTTCTTCTATTGTATATGAGTTCAGGCCTTGCTGATATTGAGATGAAATTGGCGGGTTTGATTATTTTTATTACATAATCAGGCATGCCTGGATAAAATCCAGAGGATGTCGAGATGAATGCATGAGTGTCTATGATTACCGCGTTGTCATTTAGTTGAGCAATTTTTTCTGCTGCAAGTTTCTGAAGTTTTTGTTGTTGTTCCATTGAAAGCTTTCTAAGTTCGTCTCTATCTTTAATTCCATTTTTTTGAGCTTCTTCAAACATCACTGTGCCATAATTAACAACGCTGACGCTTTTGTTTTTGCTGTTTAGAATTTCTACAACTTTGGAAACTACAGTTGTCTTACCTACACCAGGTATTCCAACAATTACAACTTTTTTACTTTCGTCCAAGCAGGGCACCAAGCCGTGGCATTACAACTTCTACTTGTTCTTTCACTAGTTGGTTATAGTAGTTGATCAGAATATCTACCATTAGTAAAATTCCAATACCAGTCCCAAACACACCTAACACATCTGACATTCCTGCCAGACCACCAAGTATCATTGAACCAATTATTGTTACAGATGGTATGTACTTGTTTAGTAAAACTTCAACAGGTTGATTTGATCTTCTAAATCCAGGAATTTGAACATCTGCATCTAACAAGTTTTTAGCCGCACTCTTTGGCGATAGACCGCCAAGCTCTACCCAAAGTTTTCCAAATACAACTACAATTCCTATCATAAACAAAACATATCCAACTGCTCGCATTGGATCCAATGCTACAATTTCTAGACTTCGCGGTGGAGTGATATAGTAAACCAGACCGCCAATTGGAGTAGAAGGACTTGTGGGGTCATATTGGAATAGAAAATTCAAAAACGGTTGGGCATTTCGTGGGTTAAGGTTTGCCCACATCATTTGTCCAATGAATAATGCGTTGGCAGTTAATGCAGATGCCAAAATTACTGGAATGTTTGAAACATACATTAGCTTAATTGGATAAACTGCTGAAAATCCTCTATACTTTGTTGAAACAATTGGGATTTCAACCTTCATTCCCTGAGTATACACTAGAATTAACAATACTCCTGCTGTTAATAACAGACCAAATATGCTCGGCAGTTGGTTGGATCTAAAGAAGACATTTGAAAGATCACCTTCCATCAAAGACTGGCCAATATATGGGAGAATTCCTATAGTTCCTCCATCACCTGCAGGCAATGGGCTAAACAGGCTCCACAGAATTTGTTGAGCAACTCCTGCCATGATGAAGAGGCTGATTCCACTACCAAGTCCCCAACCTTTCTGAATCATTTCATCTAAGAACATAATGATTATTGAGGCGGCCATAAGCTGCCCTATCAGAATATACAATACACTTGGGTCAGTAATTCCTGGCCCATACACTGCAATTCCATAGACTGATGATTCAGCCACTATGACAACATATGTTACCAACTTGGTTGCTGTTTGAAATATTCCTCGCTCTTCAGGTTTTTTGAAATCAAATTTTAGAATTTCAGAACCTCTAAGCAGCTGCATCAACAATCCTGCTGTAACTATCGGCCCAATTCCTAGCTCAACCAGAGTTCCTTGTTGTGATGCAAAAATTACTCTTGCAAATGCAAGAAAATCAAATTCAGGTGTAGTTGCCCCAAAAAGAGGGGTTTGACCCATCACCATGTAAATTAGTAATGCTAATCCACACCACAACAAACGAGTTTGTAGTGTGAGTTTTTTCTTTGGTTTTGGAACTTGTGGAAGATAAGGTTCTGCCTTGAACACCATCTTCCGTACCATGGAAGTTAGTGTACCCTCAGCCATCTGATTTTAACACCTCACCCCCTGCTTCTTTAACTTTTTGCTCTGCTGATGCAGTGAATTGTTGAATTTTAATGGTGTATGCATTAGTTATTTTTCCTCCGCCGAGAAGTTTATCGTAGCCCTTACTACTTAGATCGATTACTTTTTTGTCTCCATCTTTTTGGCCAAACTTTGCAAACAGATCATCAAGATCTCTTATACTTGCCCATTTCTTTGTAATATTTGGGTGAGGTGGATGAGTAGAATCATGACCAAAATGATCTGGGTCATACTTTAACATCGAGCTGAAAAAATGCTTGAGGTAACCCGCTTGTCCAAGTCCACCTTTATGACCACTTGCTCTGTGTTGGCCAACCTGACCCCAACCGTGATTTCTAGAACCTCTGTGTTTTCTTGTTTTTCTAAATCTTGTGGCCATATCACATCATATTCCTAACTAAATTTGCAAGCTCCTTATTTTGTCCAAGAATTCCTTTTTCACCATACATTCTCTTAGTACTTTTCTTAAAACCATGTCTTGGTGGAGAAAGCGCAAACCAAGGTTTCATTGGCTTTAATTTTGTCATTGAAGTTTTCCCTTCCACCAAAGATGCAGCAAGTTCATCTATTGTATTAAAACCAATTTTTTTGAGGTCTGCATCTGTGATTTTTTTATAGCCAGAAACTCGGGCTTTTTTATCAAGTAATTCTTTTGCCAAAGCAGAATCTACCTCTTGCCAGCAAACATAGTGTTTTACTTTGTTTAACATTCCAAGCGTATTTTCTTTAACAGGAATTATTGTAGCCCTAAATTTTTTTTCTAATTTGAGTAGCTCCAGAGTTGTCTTTGCCCAGTGAGGAACATCAACTTGACCTTTAATTCTAACAACAAGATATGCCTTTGCCATTTTCATCCCTGACTAAATGTTTGTCGTAGACATTGTAGAATTGCTTTTGAAGTAGAGTTCATAGTTGTAGTGGAACCTTTTGCAGAAGTCCATGCATCTTTGAGTCCTGCTAATTCTAAAAGACGCTTAATTTTTCCACCAGCAACTAATCCAAGTCCCCTTGGCGCTGGAATAATTTCAATTGTAACACTTCCACCACGTCCTCTAACTTTGAATGGGACAGAATGCTTTTCGTCACATCTGCATTCCCAACTTCCACAACCCAACTTTACTGGGCTGACATTAAGAAAAGCTTGGTTTGTAGCTTTTTCAATTGCAATTCTCATTTGTTTTGATTTACCCTGACCAATTCCTAACCAACCGTTCTCATTTCCTGCAGCAACAATTGCTTTGAATCTTGTCGATTGTCCATTTGCTGTCATTTTTTGAATTATTCCAACATCTACAACTTCTGATTTTAAATCTGGTAATAGTTTTTTTATAATTCCTGCTTCTTGAATTCTTGCACCACTTTCAAGAATTTGTTCAAGTGAAGTTATTTCACCAGTTGCAACTTTTTTTCCAAGAATTGTTTTCGGAATCCATGGCGCCTCTTCTTTTTGAGGCCTAGATCTACGTTGATCAGATTTTTGTTCGGGCTTTTGTGCAGTTGCTTGACTCATGCCTTTATCTCACCATCAATTGTTGATTTGAATTGGTTAATGTCATTTTTTACAGAAAGGTGTTCTCCTTTAATTCTCTCTTCTGGTGGAAATGTTTCTGAATCTGCTGCAACTTCAAGACCTGCATCTATTACACCTTTCAGGGCAGCTGCCATTCTTTGTGTATATTTTCTTGTACCGCTATACAAAATTGCATTTTTTGTACCTTTTCCTATTGCCTTTTTACCAGCAAGATATCCAGTCAAATAAGCTGCAGGTATATTTTTTCTTGAGCCCTTCCAACCTTTTGCAAGTAAATATCTTGAATGGCCTGATGCTATAACTTTGTCACCAGCCATCTCTGGCTTGTGGATTTGTACAAGAGTGTTTTCATTAGAAGTTTGAACTGTAATATAATCACGCTTACCCATAAGCATGGATTTGCGTTTTTTGTAGTTCGTTTTTTCTTCTCTAAGTCTTTTCAATATTCTCGAATAGGCCATCTACAGGGCAAAATCTTGAATATGCTCTTATAAACGTAAAGAGATTCAAGTTCGATTTTTCATCGCAATAAAGAAACTAAAAGAGCTTTTTGAGAATGCAGGCGATTTTCTGCTTCATCCCAAACAACTGATTGTTTTCCATCAATTACAGATGAAGTAACTTCGCTTCCACGCTTTGCTGGAAGACAATGAAGAAAAATTGCATTCCTTTTTGCCTTTTTCATCAAAGCTGAATTTACTTGAAATTTTGGAAGAAATTTTTTCATTCTTTTCTGATCTTTATTATGAATTGACTTGAATGTATCTGTCATTACAACATCTGCATTTTTAACAGACTTTGATGGATCATTTGTAAGTTCCACTTGAACTAACGTCTTAGAATCATTTACGACCTTTTTGTCAGGCTCAAAACCTTTTGGGGTAGCAATTGAAACATTGATTCCAGTTTTAGCGCATCCATAAATTAAAGAGTTACAAACATTGTTTCCGTCACCAATCCATGCGATTTTGAGACCCTTGAGTTTGTTTTTCTTTTCTTTTATTGTCATCAAGTCTGCCAAAATTTGACATGGATGAAAGGAATTAGACAGTCCATTAATTACTGGGACAGAAGAGCTTTTTGCCAGTTGTTCAATTGTGTTATGATCATAAACTCGTGCCAGGATAGCATCTACATATCGTGAAAGGGTTTTTGCAGTGTCTTCTATTGTCTCTCCTCTAGAAAGCTGCATATCATTTGAAGATAAATTTAGTGCATATCCTCCAAGCTGAAACATTCCTATCTCAAAACTTACTCTAGTTCTAGTGGAGGGTTTTTGAAAAATCATCGCGAGGGATTTATTTTTTAGTAAGGCGTGATGTTTTCCTTTTTTCAAATCTTTTTTGAATTTTATAGATTGCTCTAATAGATGAGTAATTTCCTTTTCACTTAATTCTTCTAATGTCAGAATATTTTTTTTCATTGCTTAGTCATCACACAAGTATGGTTCTTTTAGTTTTTCTTATGGGTTTGGTCTGCCATCGGCGACCCATTTTCTAACCTTTGTTGCCAAGCATCTTGCCTGATCATCAGTTTCTGGCGTGGCTTCACCATACAATTCTGCAAATTTGTTAATGTCCTCAGTATCAATTCCTTCAAATGGATCAGAGTTGCTTTCATGTTTAGTTGTAGGTTTTGCTTCTTGTTTAATTTCTGGTTGTGGTTCAGATTTTTCTTCTTGAGGTCCTGACCTAGAATGTGGTTTTATTTCAGGAATTTCTGATGATTGATATTCTTTTCCAAAAACTGTTTTAAGAAATGTGTCTTTGTTAAACTCTTTTAGATCTTCATATTCCTGACCAACCCCCACATATAGAATTGGAGTTGAAGTAATTTTTACAATCGATAATGCTGCTCCTCCACGTGCATCTGCATCACTTTTTGTAAGAATAGATGCATCAAATTTTGTGTGCTCATAGAATTCTCTTGCTTGGTTTACAGTATCATTTCCTGCTAAAGAATCTCCAACAAAAATTTTGAAATCAGGTTTTACTACATTGTTAATTTTTGATATTTGATCCATTAGGTTTTTGCTTGTTTGCATTCTCCCGGCAGTATCAATTAAGACACAATCAATTTTGTGAGACCTTGCATACAAAACTGCATCTCTGCATACTGCTGCAGGATCAGATCCATAATTTTGTGCAACAAGTTTTAGATTTAGGCGGCCTATATGCTCCTTTAATTGTTCTATTGCACCAGCACGAAAAGTGTCTGCAGCTGCAACAACTACCGAGATTTTAGATTTTTGTAAGAGATATGCAAGTTTTGCCAGGGTGGTCGTTTTTCCTGTTCCATTAATTCCAACAAACAAAACAATGTAAGGATCAGGAGAATCTTTTTTTGTTAAAATATTTTGTACTAGATCAATTGTTCCGGCTTCCTCAAATAGTGCAGAAATACTTTGAATCAAACTTTTTTTTACAAAGATTTCAATTTCGTTTTTATCTACTTTGGATCCGATTAATTTTTCTTTCAAGTCGTTTTTTATAGAATCAATAACTTCAGAGGCAACATCAGACTCTAATAGAGAGATTTCAAGTTCAAATAATATATCATCGATGTCCTTTTCTTTTAACTCCTTCTCGCTGAAACTTTTAGCTGCACTTGAAAATGCAGAGCGCAGTTTATCAAACATTTTAGTTTCCTATTTATTTTGTTTTGATTCAGATTGTGCCAAACGGTTCATTTCAGCTTTTCCTTGCTCTAACTGCGCAGCAATGTTTTGTTTTTGAGTCATTGATTCTTGCAGCGCCACCTCAATTTCTTTAATTCTAGATTCTAGAAAATTGATTGCAGAATCCTTGTCTTTTTCGATTGCAACACCTGCTCCAACATTTAATACAATTTTGTCCTCAGACAAAATTTTAGATTTTACAAAAGTTCCCATGCCTATTGGAAGCAAGGTATTTGATTCTTTGATGTTCCCTAGTTCTTTTAAAGAATCAATGGCATTTTTTGTATCCTTTAGAACATTCATCAATGTATTTTCTTTTTGTGTTAACTCACCAAAATAGGATTCTAGCATTTGCATTTGATATAATAATTGTTGGGCCTGCTCTTCACTCATTTTCAAAAAATCTTGAATTGATGGTTATAAATTCATTCACAGTTTTGAATGAAAATTCACCTTATTTTTTGAGTTTTTATTTGATGTTTGGAAATTTGTCGAGAATGTGTTTTTGGCCAGCATCATCGTAAACTTGTTTTATTAATTTTGAGAAAGTTTCATAGTTTGAGAAGAATTCTGATTTTGGGGTTCCGGTAGTTACACAGATGTAAGTTATAACTGATTGAGCTGCTGTAAAACCAAGTATCCGTACCAATGATTTGAATAGAAAGCTTTGTTGATAGTTTTGTTCATTTTTCTGTGTTGTGTTTGGTTTAGAAATTTTCTGTGACATATATGGCAATAATATGAATTATTATTAGTGCACAAGCTTGTATCATAAATTACTAACATACCAAAATATGATTTTTGTGATACATGTGTATTAAAAAAATTACAGTGCAATACATTTTTTGTATATTTTACTAAAATAATAAATAAAAAAAAAATATTAGATCTTTTATTTTGCTTTAGAAAGTCGATTTTCTACCTCGTCCCAATTAACGACGTTCCACCACGCTGTGATGTAATCTGGTCGTTTGTTTTGGTACTTTAGATAGTATGCATGTTCCCAAACATCACATCCAAGTAATGGTACAAGACCTTCAGTTCTTGGACTTGTTTGGTTTGGCATTGATTTGTATTCAACTTTGCCTGAAGAAGGATTGTAAACTAACCATCCCCATCCACTTCCCTGAATTACAGCCGTAGTAGATGAGAATTGTTCCTTAAACTTGTCAAAGCTTCCAAATGATGAATTAATTGCATCAGCAATTGCACCACCTGGAGCTCCTCCTCCGTTTGGTTTCATATTGTTCCAAAACAACTTATGGTTGTCATAACCACCGCCATTGAAGTTTATTGCACCTCTAACTTCATCAGGCACCTGCTTTAGATCCGCCAATATGTCAAGAATGTCTTTGTTCTGAATATCTGAACTGCATTTTTCTAATGCGGCATTTAGCTTGTCAGTATATGCTTGATGATGTTTTGTATGGTGAATTTCCATTGTTTTTGCGTCAATGTGTGGTTCTAGTGCACCGTATCCATAAGGTAATTCTGGAAGAGTGTATTTTCCCATGTGGCGGTTCATTCGTTATGCAATTTATTGCTTTACTAGTAAGGGATTTTTATCCTCAAATATGATTAAAAAACTGTGCCACCAAACAAGGTAGTTTTTTTTGCAGTAATTACAGTGATCGTAGCAGTCATAGTTTTTCAGCTAAATTTTGATGATAAATTCAAGGTGATGGTTGATGTCAGCGGGCCATACATAGGAGTTGATTTTCCAAAAGAATTAGGATTTGATGGTGAAGGAATTAAGATTGCAGTGATAGATACAGGGGTTGATCATATGCATCCAGATCTTTTCGGATATGGTCTAGGTGGAAAGATTTCTGGAGGTTACAATTTTGTTGAAGAAAATAAAATGCCAGTGGATACAAATGGGCACGGTACCGAGGTTTCTGGAATCATAGCAGCTGATGGACAGTTAAACGGAATTGCCCCAAAGGCAAGCATTTTTGCGTATAAGGTTTCTGAAAATGGTGAATCTGTTTCATCTGATTTAATTATCAAAGCGGTAAACAAGGCAATTGAAGATGAGGTAGATATTATCAACATAAGTCTTGGTGTAAACAAAACAAATTCAAAAATTGATGATGTTGTAAAAAAGGCAACAAGGAATGGGATTCTAGTTGTTGCAGCAGCAGGCAACGATGGACCAGATTTTGAGACTATTGGCAGTCCTGGCAAAAGTGCAGATGCAATAACAGTTGGAGCAACATACAACAACATTACAGCAAGCCTTGTTGCAACACTCGAGGTAGATGGTAAACAATTTGAGGTAGTTCCAATGATGGGCACATCTCCATTATCTGAGCCAATCACTGAAGAGATTGTCTTTGGTGGGTTTGGCAGAGAAAGAGATTTGAGTGATGGTTCATTTTATGACTCAATAGTATTAGTGGAAAGAGGAAGCGATGTTGAAGGAGAGATTGTATATTTTTCTGAAAAGGAAAACAATGTTGCCGATGTTGGTGGAAAAGCAATAGTTGTGTTTAACAATCAAAAAGGAATTTTTCTTGGAGAGCTATTACACCAGTTTGCGCCACCGGACTACAAGCCGAGAATTCCAGCACTATCAATGTCACAGGAGGATGGAAAGTTTTTGAAAGAAAAGATTCAGAATGGAGCTAGTGCTACTTTGAATGTTTTTTACAATCCTGACTTTGTTGCACACTTTAGTTCTCGTGGACCAGTTTCTCCATTTTACATAAAGCCTGATCTTGTTGCGCCAGGTGTTTTTGTAAATACAACACGAACTAATGCACAATACAACCTTACCAGTGGAACCAGTTTTGCTGCCCCACATGTTTCAGGAACAGCTGCATTATTACTTCAAAGAAATCATGACTTTACACCAGAAGATCTAAAATCACTACTAATAACTACGACAGATTTTGTCACAGATGCATATGAAAACAAATTTCCAATAGAAACGACAGGTGCTGGAAGACTAAACGCCACAAGAGCATTTGAGGCAAATCTCATAATTTCTCCCCCCTCACTAGTTTACAATCTATCCACCGATAAAGAAACGGCAAGAGAAGAGTTAAAGCTAAAAGCAATTCATGGCAATATTGGAAAAGTTAGTGCAGAGTTTGTAGGTTCTGAGGAAGTAATTTTTGAGTATAATAAGGATGATGGTGTTTTGGTAACTAGAATTTCACTTCCTGCACAAGTTTTTGGAAAATTTCAAGGTTCAATTGTAATTGAAAACAACAATGTAGAGTATCATGTTCCAGTGATGATTCAAAAAACAAAGGGCACAGTAAATGTTATTGAAGAAAATGGGAAGATTAGTTTTTCTATACTTCATCCAACTGATTGGTCGTATGCAAAAATTTCTGTAATTAATAAAAATACAGGAAAAACAGATGTCACATCTATTACTCCAAAAAAAGAATCATCAGTTTCTGTAACTGAAACTGGACAGTATTGGATTCTTGCAAATATTGTTTCTAACGAAGAGGCATTTGATGCATTTGAAACAATTACCATTGAAAAACCAGCAGAAAAAAATTCCTATAATTTTCTAGAATTTTTTGGAGTTCCTGAAAGACCATTCATAATTGTAATGGTGATAGTAGCAATAATTTCTTTTGTTGGATTAAAATTTAAAAAAAATTAAAACTAATTTTTTCTAAATTTTCAGATTAATTGTGTCATACTCAATTGATACACATAAAAAATTATGCGTGAATTTGGCCTAAAGTGTAACAAAATCATGTTACAATTAACTAACTATAAGTAAAAAAAATTATGAAAATTAGGCGCGGATGGGTAGGAGTAAGTATCTAATCAGTGGTACCATAGTAGTGTTAGCATTATTAATTCCATCAATGATTAGTGATGTTTATGCAAATCCAGATATCACATTATCAAGATGTGATACATTAGACATTCCAGGAGAAACTTATGTTTTAAGTCAAGACCTAACAACTAGTGAAGTTTGTTTTAAAATCATTGCAGATGGAATAATTCTTGATGGTAATGGACATACAATAACTAGTCTGATTACACCGGAACAATTTCAAAATATTGGTGTAGATGTTAATGGAACAACAGGCGTTACTGTAAAAAATCTAAATATTTTGGATTTTAGACAGGGGATCGTTGTTTCTGCTAGCGATACATCTCTCATTGATAATTCTATAACTAACTCTAAAACTGGAATAAACATTAGCAATTCTTGTGTTACTACTTTGACAGGAAATACTGTAAACGCCGGTACTGATGGCATTGTAATTTCACATTCTTCTGGTGTAAGTCTAACTTGGAATACTGTAAAAGATAACTCAAACAACGGAATAAGTATTTCAAACTCTCATGGCACTGTTTTGACTGGAAATACTGCAGTAGTTTCAGAGGGTCAAAGTAATCATGGAATATCAATTAGTAATTCTAACGATAATTTTCTAATAGAAAATACTGCTAGTGGAAATGAAGCAATATTTCTTTTTGGTTCTAGTGGAAATACTTTAATTAAAAATTATGTAGAATCCTGCAACAATTGTAATAATGAATTTGCTGTTGGAATTTCTGGAATAACACTAATTGAATCAAACGAAAATATCATTAGTAGAAATGATATAGGTTCTACTCACCTCTTTGGAATCAAATTCTTGAATTCAAATGATAATACCATTACAGCAAATGAAATTTCAAATCATAAAAACGAAATTGCGTCAAACGCAATGGGGTTACAGATTAGAAATTCGGATAACAATACTTTCAATTATAACACAATATCAAATAACAAATATCCATTCAAAATAACGGAAAGCATAAACAACAAAATATACAACAATAACTTTTTGTCTAATTCAAATGATGGTAGAATTCAATCATATGTCATAGAATATGGAATGATTGTAGGTGTAGTTAGTGACACCAGTGGGAGCAATATTTTCAATCTAGACTTACCAGATGGAGGAAATTATTGGGGCGGTTTTGATGAGATATCTGAAGGGTGTGAGGATATAGATATTGACAATATATGTGACACTCCTTTTGTCTCAAATGAAATACAAGATAATTTTGCTTGGAATGCACCAGATATTTGGTTAGCTAATTCTCCAACAATTCCTGATGTAGACACTGTCAATATTCCTGAAGCTGTACATTGTGCAGACTCTGAAAAAGAACCAGAAGTTACACTAGTTTCTCATTCAGATGAGATTAACGAAAATACAATATTTTTAATTTGTCACATGACAACTGAAAATGATAAGCCAGAAGAGATTCTAGTTTCAATGAGTGTTATTGATACTCATTTGGCCCATGGCGATCATATAGGAAGTTGTGAAGGATATGTACCAGAAATTCAATTTTCAGATGAATTTATTTCCGACAATGAAACATTGAATGAAGCAATAGACTATTTGTCACTAATACGTGAAAATCTAGGTTCTGACCCAGATATAGAGTATTCAATTTCTCAGGCGGCAGAATTACACAAATTATTTGCACATGAAGATAAAATGATTAAAAAAGCATTTCAATCAGCATTTAATCAATTCAATAAAGAAGTAAAAGCATACTATGGAAATACCCAAGTAGTTTCAGAAAAAATACTCCTCCATGAGTTAGACAAAACTGCACTTAAAATGCAAATACAAATTAACAAAGCTGAGAAAGAAGAACAAGTTCAAAATAAAATACAATCAGCAATACAATTTGTAAATTCACAAGAAGAACTTCAAAAAATTAAAAACCAGATATCTATTGAAAAGCTCAAATTCAAAGACAATAATGAAAAACTGGATAAATTAAAAGGATTTGAATTAGATTTACTAAAGCAAACTCTATTTTTCACTGCTAAAGTAGATGGTGAAGACATATCACCACAGTTGCTAAAATCTATCAAAAAATGGGCTGAAAATGAAATAGCAGAAAATCATAGGAAGAATGATGGAAACAACAATTCCAACTATAATGAAGACAATAACGGCAACAGTGGTGGAAACGGCAACAGTGGTGGAAACGGCAACAGTGGTGGAAACGGCAACAGTGGTGGAAACGGCAACAGTGGTGGAAACGGCAACAGTGGTGGAAACGGCAACAGTGGTGTAAACGGCAACAGTGGTGTAAACGGCAAC
>DASSAK010000010.1:0-11530 GCA_035685445.1 Nitrosopumilaceae archaeon | reverse complement strand
TTTTGAAACCTCTGAAATAGATTTTGAAGTAGTATCAATCTGAAAAGTTTTTTCATTTCCAAATTTTTTAATTGTTTCAAAAGCAATTATTCCTAAAACTTCACTACCTAGATTTTCAGTAGTCTTTTTTTTTGAATATTTCCTTTTTTTGTATATTTTAGAAAGTGAATAAGGATTTTTACGGAGTACTATTGCTTTAGAAACTTGAGATTTTGTCAAAACATATGGCGCTAAGTGACCGACAATGATAGATTTTTTTGAAATTTTCTTTTTTAAGACCTTTTTTAGCCTTGCTACATCTACATCATGAGTTTCATCTATTTTTTCGTATAGATTTGATTCGCGAGCAATTTTGTTAATGTCTAAAATTTTATAATCTAAAAGTTTGACTAACTTTTTTGCAATAGTGTGCTTTCCTACCCCTGGGCTTCCAGTTATTATTAATGACATAAAATATGTTCAAATTTATGGAGAATTAAACGATTTCTGCAATACTAATATGTACAAAAGAATTTTTTTTGTTCATGCAAATTGGGCTTTTAGGAAAAGCAAATGTTGGAAAGTCAACATTTTTTTCAGCAGCGACAGAAACACCTGTTCCCACAGGGAATTTTCCATTTACTACTATTGAACCAAATGTTGGCGTTGCATATGTAAAAACCGATTGTGCCTGCAAACATTTTGGGATAAAACATGATATCCCTTTATGCGTAAATGGAATTCGTTTCATTCCAGTAAAATTAATTGATATTGCAGGATTAGTGCCTGGTGCACACAAAGGTAAAGGATTGGGTAATCAATTTTTAGATGATGCAAGACAGGCTGAAGTATTAATTCATGTTATTGATATATCTGGATCAACTGACATTCAAGGACAACCAGTTCCGGTTGGAAGTCATAATCCTCTTGAAGACGTTGAATTTGTTATAGATGAATTTGATCAATGGTTTACACAAATTTTAGAACGTGAATGGCAAAAACTTTCAAAAGAGATTGAACAAAAAACTGTAAAATTAGTTGATGGAATTGCAAAGCGATTCAGTGGCTTGGGGATAAAGGACTATGACGTACAAGAGGTTTTACAGAAAACTGGTTTGCTGACAAAAAAACCAACGGAATGGGAAGCAAACGATCTTTTCACCTTTGTAAAAGAATTAAGAAAAAATACTAAACCCATTCTAATCGCTGCTAACAAAGCAGATTTATGCAAGGATCTATCTATAATTGAAAAAATTAAAGATGAAAAAGTTATTCCTTGTAGTGCTGAAACAGAATTATTACTACGTAAAGCATCAAAATCCGGCTTGGTTAATTATATTCCCGGAAGTAGCACTTTCTCATTAAAAGAAAATATCAAGATATCGCCACAACAAAAAAATGCACTCGATGTGGTACATACAGTTTTTTCAAAGATAGAGACGACAGGAATTCAAAAAGCTTTGAATTCTGCAGTATTTGATGTTTTAAACACTATTGTAGTTTATCCTGTGGAGGATGAAACCAAATTTTGTAATAAAGATGGAGTAGTTTTTCCAGATGCCAAATTACTAGTCAAGGGTTCAACCGCAAAAGATTTGGCCACTACTATTCATGCAGACATTGCTAAAGGATTTCTACACGCTATAGATTGTAAAACAAAACAAAGAATTGGAGCAGAACATAACCTAAAAAATGGTGATGTGATAAAAATAATATCTACATTAAGTAGAGGATAAAATGATCTGTTTAGGTATTGAAAGTACTGCTCATACATTTTCCTGCGCAGTTTTAGAAAAAAAAGGAAAAAAAGGAAAAATTCTTTCTGATGTTAGAAAAATTTATCGTCCTCCTGATGGTGAAGGAATTCATCCACGAGAAGCATCCCGTCACCACGTTGAAAATAGTGCCCAAGTTCTTTCTGAAAGTCTACAAAATGCAAAAGTGAGTATAAGTGATTTAGATTTAATAGCGTATGCCGCAGGTCCTGGCTTAGGACCCTGTCTTAGAGTAGGAGCTGTTGTCGCACGTTCCTTATCATCTTATTATCAAATACCAATATTTCCAGTAAACCATGCAATTGGCCACATAGAACTAGGCAAACTATTGACGGGTTCAAAAAACCCTTTGGTTCTTCTTGTTTCAGGAGGCCATACAATGTTGCTTGCTTTTATGATGGGAAAGTGGAGAGTTTTTGGCGAAACACTAGACATAACACTTGGTCAGCTATTAGATCAATTTGGAAGATCACTTGGATTTGCATCCCCCTGTGGAAAACAAATTGAAGATCTTGCAAACAAATCATCAAACTATACTCCATTACCATATTCAGTAAAAGGAAATGATGTTTCTTTTTCAGGTTTACTTTCTGCGACAAAATCTATGACTTCTAGAGGAATTGAAAATGCGTGTTTTTCTCTTCAAGAAACTGCATTTGCTATGATTGCTGAAACAGTTGAAAGAGCATTATCATTTACAAAGAAAAGCGAGTTGTTGATTGTAGGTGGAGTTGCAGCAAATAAAAGACTGTCAAAAATGTTACAAAGTGTGTGTAAAAGACACAACTGTAAATTTTTCATCTCTCCTTCAGAATATTCAGGAGATTGCGGCTCGCAAATTGCATGGACAGGAATTTTAGAATCTTCAGTAAAAAAAGGCGCTAAACTTAATGATACTTTTGTTAGACAGTCATGGAGATTAGATTCTGTCGATGTTGACTATTGATTTTTAAAATCTTCAATCGCATCTTGAATGTCGTCTCTCCATCCACCAGTACCTAAAACCCCAAACTTGTACGTTTTTTCACCATCATTTGTTTTTGCTGAAAAACATACTTTTTTCATTAACAAACCCTCTTTCCAAACTTTTTTTACATCTCCTAAAGAAATATCAATCACTGTATCACCAAATCTTTTTGAAAAATCCATAATTCGGCCCTTTGTTTTATCAAATGCCAATCGCTTATTGGTTAGGGTAAGGATCCCTGCACCTAATTCGTCCTCATGACAATCTTCTTGTTTAATCTTCTTTTCACCCTCTTCCATTATTAGATTTTAGTCTATGGTGCTTGGGTTATAATTTTAATGAAAATTTTAAGCATGATTACGCATAAGAAATAATAGAAAAAAATGTCGAGTTTTTCTAATAATATTTTGAAACAATCTAGTTTTTTATAATCAAACAAAGTTGCCATCAATATGCCTACATTAAGACGCCCTTCAACACCAAAAATTAAAACCCCTAGGTTGTTACGAAACAAAAATACCAGTAAATCTTTAAAAGCAAAAATTGGAACAAAACGTCCTTCGTTAGCAGGAAAAAAGGCTATTAAAAAGAATAGAAAAAAAGATGTGATAAAACTTGGAACATGTTATAAAAATACTGGATGTAGGGGCCCTGTTTTATTAAAACGTGTTTCAAAGGCTCGCTGTAAATCAGCAAATGGAAAAAGCTGGAAAGGAGCTAGAGGCTGTCAATCAATTGTTTGAGTTTGGGGTTGTTTGATTTTTGGCATTTGAAGCTATTTTGTATCTTGCAGTTCTTGTACTTGCTGCCAAACTTTTTGGTGAAGCATTACATAGAATTAATCAACCTACAATAATTGGAAATGTTTTAGCTGGAATAATAATAGGTCCAGCATTATTTGCTTTAGTTCAACCAATTGATGAATTAGAAATTTTCATATCTATTGGTGTTTTCTTTTTGTTCTTTTTGATTGGGCTTCAGGAGATCGATCTTCCAGCTCTTTTCAAAGTGATACGGGGTAGAATTTTCGCAGGTTCTGCAATAGGATTTTTAGTTCCCTTTTTAGCTGCAGGAGTTTTTGGATTTTTGGCAATGGATATGGGATTTGTAAAATCCTTAGCAATTGCAAGTGTGATTGGAGCATCAAGCTTGGGTGTTACAGCAAAGATTCTGACCGATATGGGAAAGCTGCGCTCTACAATAGGACTTGAAATATTCACAATTGCGGGAATTGTTGAGTTTATTGCAATTGTCTTTACAAGTGTTGTAATTCAGGTAGATTCTACTACATCTCCTGAAATTGGAGAATTTGCATGGCTGTTTGTGAAAATGATAATATTTTTTGTAGTAGCTGGACTCTTGTCCATTTTTGTACTTCCACGTTTTTTCAGATTAATCAGAAAGCATCTAAAAGCACAACAGGTTTATTTTGCATTAGTAATTGGAATCATACTTTTAGTAGCTTATTTTGCAGAAATAAGTGGAATACATGGAGCAATTGGTGCACTACTGCTAGGAATTGCAGTTTCACGAATGGATAGAGAAGAATATCTTGAAATTTCAAAAAGTGTTCATGCAATAGGATATGGAATATTCATCCCAATTTTCTTTGCTGGGATAGGTTTGCATTTTACATTAAGTTTCTTTGAATTACCCATATGGGTAATTGGAGGATTTTTGATCATTATTGTTGGAGTAAAATTTGTTGGTTCATATTTAGCTGCAAAAGTTGCTCATATGAGACCTGCTAGAACTGTTGCTTATGGAGTAATGTCTAAGGGAGCAGTTGATTTGGCATTAATGCTATCTTTATTGGGTGCTGAAATTTTAGATGATAATCTCTTTTCTTTGTTGGTATTTGGAACATTGATTACGATGATTGTTTCTAGCATAGAACTACAAAGAAATCTTAAAAAAGTTGTTCATGTGACTGTCGGTTCTAAGGAATTAGCTTTGATTCCAATATACTTCAGAAGAGCTATTTCAGAATATATTTCAGAAAATGTAATGAATGTGTCTTTTAATCAAATATCTCCAGATGATACTCTTGATAAAATTATTGAGGAAAAACAATTTCCAGAACAAGAATTTTTAGTAGTAAAGGATCATAATGTAGTAGGCTTAATTTCTACAAAAGATATTGAAAAAGTTAGTAAAAAGAATCGAAGTGTAGTACAGGCTAAAAATATAATGCATAAAAAATTTCAAACTGTGATTCCACAAGAATTTTTATTTACTGCTATTCAAAAATTAAATGCAAATCCTGTAAATATTGTTCCTGTAATAGATCCTGTCAATTCAAAACTGATAGGAATCATAACTACAGAAAAAATAATGAAGCTTTTACAACAGCAAGAAGCAAAAAATAACTCTAAATCATAACATTTTGTTTAGCTATATAATGAAATTGAATCAATTGTTCTAGACAGGACTACGTACTGGAAAGTTTACAATTTGGACAAAATTTTCTTTTAGTAGGATTTTCTGAAAAAATATCACAACAATGATTACATACTTTGAGATAAATTCCAGAAATCACGTATAAACAACACATTAAGCAGATTAAAACCCAACTCTCGTTTTCATTTGTTAGAATCAAAAATGAAAATCTGTATATTTGATTATATGCAATAGAAGGTGGTCAAAGAATATGAGAAAACTAATCGTTGCCATTTTTTTTACTGTTTCAATAGCTGCTTTACTTTCATTGTCTCCAATTGTTGTAAATCAAGCATTTGCCCAAAATCAGACTGGAATGTCGATGATGCCTCCTAGACAACAGTGGATGATGACAAACAACATTGATGACATTACTTGTCGAGAAGGACTGGTGTTAATGATAAAAGATACAAATGCAACCCCTGCCTGCGTTTCTCCTAATGCTTACTTTAGATTAATTGATAGGGGTTGGGGTCAGTTTGATGATTCACTTTATGTTGACAGACCACTAATGATGCAAAACATGATGGGTTATATGGTTCGTGATCCTGGCTTGATGCAACCAATGCACTCTATGATGCTACAAAATCCACAGCAGGTTCAAACAATGACCAAAAACTGGAGCAACATAATAAAACAGAATCCTCAAACCCTACAAAATTTTATGATGCCAATCATGAACAACACAGACCTCCGACAACAAATGATTGATCAAATCATGAATAACCAGCAAATGATACAAACAATGAAAGGCCACAACCAAATGATGGGGATGATGAAAGGAGGCCCTATGATGGGTCAAAGAATGATGGGCAACAATATGATGGATGGAACAATGATGGAACATGGTATGATGCAGCAGCCATTAGTTGGTCAACACATGATGATGCACAATCCAGATGTAATGAGTAACATGATGAACCAAATGATGCAAAACCCGCAAATGATGCAACAAATGCATGAGATGATGCTACAAAATCCATACCACATGCAAAGAATGATGGGATCTCATATGACAAGCTCAGTTGGACCTATGATGAACCCAATGATGGGACCAATGATGAATGATCCCGAACTAAGACAACAAATGTTAGAGATAATGATGCAACATCAAGAATTTATGCAAGAGTTGATTCAAAATCAACAGTTGCAACAACAACTAAATCCATAATTAATTGGGGTATTTGAATTGAGTTTTAGTTACACAGTAAAAACTAGTAAAAGTATTGAGAAAGTAATTGATGACATAACTTCTAATCTTTCTGAAATAAAATTTGGCGTTTTAGGTACATTAGATTTTAAAGAAATATTTCAAAAGAAAGGAGTAGAGTTTGATAAAAACTACAAATTGTTAGAAGTTTGTAATCCAATTACTGCAAAACAAGTTTTAGATTCAAACCCAGAACTAGGACTTCTTTTACCGTGTACCATAGCTGTTTATGAAAAAAATGGAGAAACCTATGTCAGCTTGGCAAAACCAACATCTCTTCTTTCTATATCATCTGATACTCAATTAACAAACCTTGGTGAAGAAATAGAATCTAAGCTTATTCAGGCAATTGAAAAGGCAAAATAGATAACAAAATGGATTTTTTACTTCAAAAAATCTCTAAATTATAACAATTTGTTTATCTGCATAATAAAACTGATGATTAGAAAAACAACAAAAAGCTAATGTATGCAATATAACCTGCCACTAGTGAAATTCCTTCTATTCTACTAATAACAAAACCAGTTTTCATAATTGGGATTAAAACTAAACAAAAGGCAAGCATAACATAGTAATCAAAGAATGTTTCATCTGCTATGGAAATATCAATTATTGCAGCAGAGATTCCAAGAATAGCCAAAATGTTGAAAATATTACTTCCAATAATGTTGCCAACGCTCAGATCAAAGTGACCCTTTTTTGCAGCAATAATTGATGTGGTTAGTTCTGGTAGTGATGTTCCAACAGCTACCAAGGTCAAACCAATAATCCTTTCAGTAACACCAATGGTTTTTGCCAAAACAACTGCATTGTTTATAGTCAAAAATGCTCCAACTGTTAAAAGAGAAAGACCAATCCCTAACAACAAAATTGATTTTGGCATAACATTGGCTTTTTCAAGTTTAAGACCTGCAGGAACTTCCTCTAAATCAATTTCTTCTTTTTTAGAACTCTTATAACTAAAGAAAACAAAGAAAAGTACTCCTGCTACAAGAATTATTCCATCAATTAATGACAGAACACCATCAATAGACATCATAATTAGAACAATAGAAACTCCAATCATTATTGGAACTTCTTTTTTGATTGTGACTTTTTTCACTAATAATGGACTTACTATGGCCGATAGTCCTAGAATCAATCCAACGTTCAGTATATTGCTGCCAACGATATTTCCCATTACTACATCTGGGATGCCATTTAATGCAGCTGAAACGTTTACTGCAAGCTCAGGAGCTGAAGTCCCAAAAGCAACTATTGTCAAACCTATGACAATCTGACTAATTCTCAGTTTTTTTGCGATTGTAACTGAACCATCAACAAACCAGTTTGCTCCAAAATAGAGCACTGCAAGTCCTATAGAAACAAGAAAAACATTGAAGATGGTTTCCATATTTTAGATTCTAAATTTGGGCACTATTAGAACCTGCTTTACAAACATCAAAAAATTGACCACCCAAATTTTGGTTTTTGAAGCAAGAAATACCTCTAAATTATAACATTTCATTTAGCTATATAATGAAATTGATTAAAAAAGGCGCCGAAGGAGATCTTTTCCTTACTAAATGGAATGATCAAAAAGCCATTCTTAAAGAAAGAAAACAAAAGAATTATCGTAATTTTGAATTAGATCAAAGAATAAGAAAACAACGAACTATTAGAGAATCAGAAATAATGTCAGAAGTAAAATCATATGGGATTGCTTCTCCGTTAGTTTTTTTTGTTGATACAAAAAAATGTACTATTATAATGCAATATGTTTCTGGTACCGTAGTTAATGAGTTACCCAAATCTAAATTAATTTTAATTTGTAAAAAAATTGGAAAGATTGTTGGAATTATGCATAAAAATGGAATTATGCATGGTGATCTAACTACCTCAAATTTTATTCAATCAAATAATAAAATTTTTGTTATAGATTTTGGTCTTGCTATAAGAACTCAAAAACCAGAAGATCATGCAGTTGATCTTAGATTGTTTAAAGAAATTCTAAATAGTGCCCATGCCTCAGAAATGAAAAAAGCATGGAAAAATTTTCTAGATGGCTATAGAACTATTGTTGGTACTAACACATTCAACAAAGTTTCAAATCTAGTTTCAATTATTGAAAGCCGAGGTAGATATGCAACAGTCGTATGATGTCTTATTTGCATCTTCAAATAAAAACAAGTATCATGAAGCAAAAAAAATTTTAGAAAAATTTGGCATTAAAATCGATTTTTACAAGTGTAACTTGACAGAGATACAAGCAGATTTCATTAAACATATAGCCAGTTACAAGGCAATTGACGCATTTTTGAAATGTAAAAAACCTGTGATTGTTGAAGATGATGCCTTGTTTATTAATGCATTAAACGGATTCCCAGGACCGTTTTCATCATATGTTTTCAAAACAATTGGAAATAATGGAATTTTGAAATTAGTAAAAACAAATAGAGATGCAAAATTTCAATCTGTAATAGGATTTTGTGATAATAAAAAAAAGCCTCAACTTTTTGAAGCTAATGTTAGTGGAAAAATTGCAAAAAATATTCGAGGTAAGGGTTGGGGCTATGATCCAATCTTTATTCCATCTGGAAAATTAAAAACATACGCTGAGCTTTCTGACAAAAATGAATTATCTCATAGATATAGGGGATTAGAGAAATTTGCTAATTGGTATCTAAATAAGTAGGAATCCATCTATCGATAAATCTTTCTTGGTTTTGTAAAACAACAATTCTGGAAATCCAGCTTTCATCCATAACTGAAAAAATCTTACTTTGTTTTGCTAATTCTAATGAAAAATGCATAACTTCATCTAATTCTAACATGTTTTCTCTTTCAAGTCTATTTGTGGAACGACCAACATGCATGTACGACTTGACTTCAATAAAATGTGGGCTGGTATTTTTTATCATGGATGCAAAAGCCGGGATCATCTCATCAGAAGTATTATAATCTTTAATCAAAGTAATTCTAAGAACCGTTCTTGTATCTAGCTCTTTTAACATTTCAAGTGAAGTATTCCATCTTTCCCAGGAATCTTCATAACGTGGCCTGTTAATTTTCATAAATGATTCATAATCGGCCGCGTTAGTGGATAGATATAATTGAGTAGGTAATGCACCTTCATCAGCTAATCGTTTTAGCATCTCAGGCTCTTGTCCATTTGTAACGAGAAAAATTGATTTTGTTTCTTTTAATGATTTTAAGTATTTTATAAGATCCGGCAATTTTGGGTACATCGTTGGTTCGCCAGAAAGTGAAATTGCATAATGGCTAGGCAACAATGATTCATCTAGTTTATTTTTGTCATTTCTGGAATCTCCATAATATCCCATGATCAATTTTCTTCTTTCTTCCATAAGCTTTTTCAAAATTTCCTCGGGCTCAGCAACTTTTTCTGGCTCCATTTTCAATGAATCATAAAATTCCATTGGCCTCCAACAGTAAACACATCTATTTTCACAATGCATTCCTGCTGGAGAAAACTCCATGCATTTGTGAGTAGAAATACCGTAAAACTTGTGCTTGTAGCAGTCTCCTTCGTTTTTAAAAGATTTTTTTGTCCAATGACATAACTCTACAGTTGAATGATCGGCTACTCCATATTTTGCCTTCTTGAGCTGTTGTAAAACACCTGGCTTGATTTGAATTAGTTCATTTTCCTCTTTGACAATTTCTCCTGAACAGCTCATAGGCATAATGTTTTTCTGCTTTACTTAAATTGTTCACTTGAAAGAATCTTCTAAGTAATCCAACTTAATCTTTTAAAATACATAAACATTAACCCTGCAGGTATTGCTGATGCAAGTATGATTAGAATAAAGGTAGTGTATGGCCCCAAAAACATATTTGGATCATTTAAGCCACCAGGCAATTCTACATTCATTCCATAAAAAGTACCAATGATGGTGGCTGGAATAGCAAGCGTGAATATTATAGTCAAAACTGCCAAAACCTTGTTGGTCTTTTCAGTGCTTAACATAAAATCAGTATCTTTGTAAATATCCATTGTTTCTCGAGATTCTTCAAGAGAATCCAATACCTTATCGATGTGGTCTATTACATCATCAAAATACAAAGTAAGGTCTTCTTCTCCTGTTTTTGAAAATCTCTCAACATTTTTGTTAATTTCTAATACGATTCTTTTCAGGGGGTGAACTATTCTCCTAATTATGTTGATCTCCCTACGTAATAGAGATATTCCTCTGGTAGCTGATTTTTTCTCATCAAAAACCCTGTCTTCTATATCGTCTAAATTTGCAATTATTTTTCTCATTGTATGCATTAAATCATCCACCAAGACATCAATTATCTCATGCAGTAATAATCCTGTAGACTTTTCCATTAGTCGATGTTTTTTTCCAGGATCCGTTCCTTCTGCACAAATATTTACCAAATCAACAAGAGGTTTAAGATCTCCTTGATGTACAGTTACAAGAAAATTATTTCCAATAAAGATAGAAAGTTGGCTGTATTTTGGAAATACTTGTTTTGAAGCTAATGGAGGAAAATGTAGTATAACAAAAAAATGATCATCATAATAATCTAATTTTGGTAACTCAAACTTTGTCATGCAGTCTTCTATGTTTAATTCATTAAAATGATATTTTTTGGCAAGATTTTCAACATCTTCTCTATCGGGATTTTGAAGATCTATCCACGAAAATTTTGAGCCTTCAATTGTGGTAATTTTTTTTTCTATAGCTTCCTCTAATGATTTTCTTCCTGAACGAAGTCTTTTGGTGATGAATTCTCGCTTCAAGTTGAAAATTTTGCTAGCACTTCAAATTTAAGCTGTTTGATTTACTCAGGCAGAAAAAATATGATATTTACTTGAAAGGTAATAATACAGAAGTTCCATAGTATACTACTGCTGCTGCGATTGACATTCCAATCCACCACCCTAGCCCTTTCATGCTGAAAAATTATTATGCTAAATAATAAACTTACAGGTAAATTATCAAACAAATTAATGATCTTTAAATCAAAAGTTAATACTAGAAACAATACAATTGTTTCTCGTGGCCCTCGTAGTATAGTGGCTAGTATAGGGGACTGTGGATCCCCGGGCAGGAGTTCGATTCCCCTCGAGGGCCCGTTTTGATTTTATTTTTTGTAAACAACCGAGAGTTCTAAACTAAAACAACAGGGACTTCGGAGAGACTAAATTAC
>DASSAK010000009.1:0-3630 GCA_035685445.1 Nitrosopumilaceae archaeon | reverse complement strand
TTTCCCATTTTAGATGAAAAAAATTTCATTTTACAGTATATGAGCAGTGATCAGTAATATCATAACTGAATATCACTCGCGATAATCTAAAATGGTTTTTAAAGAGTATCTTAGCTCTTTTAAGCATGAAACAAATCGAAGCCATAGTTCAACCAGGTCTACGAGATCAGGTTGTAAAAGCTATTAAAAAAGTTGGTGTGGGAGGAATAACAGTTTCTCAAGCACAAGGTCAAGGAATGGCTGATCCGCCTCTTGTTGGACAATACTTTTCCAGAGAGAGAATACACACAGTAGTAGATGATTCCAAAGTAGATGATATTCTAAACGCTATTGCGCAGGTAGCTTGTACTGGTACGAAAGGAGACGGCAAAGTCTTTGTCACAAATGTTGAAGAAGCATTTGATATCTGCACAAAAGAAAAAGGTTCCAAAGCAATTTAGTAAAGCTATTTCACAACTAATACTAATGAAAATTAAAAAAATTCTCGTTCCAATTGATGGCTCAAAAAATTCCTTTCGAGGTTTAGATAAAGCCATTTCTCTTGCAAGACAGTGTCAGGCAACAATTACTGGCTTGTATGTTGTTCCATTGCCTCCTCCACGAACAGACTATCAGATAAAAGACATTGAAAAATATTTTCTTAAAAGTGCTGCAAAGTTCATGGCACAAGCAAAAAAGCGTTCAGCTAAAAATGGCATCCTGTTTCGTGATAAAGTAGTTTATGGTGATGAAGGACCAAAAATTGTAAGTTACGCTAAGAGTAAAAAATTTGATTTAATTGTTATTGGTTCACGAGGACTTGGCGGAATAAAAGAACTATTTCTTGGCAGCACTTCAAACTACGTGTTACATAAAGCATCAATGCCAGTTCTTATAGTCAAGTAAAAACTAAATTTCAGACTTTGAAAATTATGATCTATTTTTATTAGCTATATGCCATTGAAAATAACATGGCTCATACCTTTGTAAAAGATGTAATGAAAAAGGATCTAATTACGCTTGATTCAACTAAATCAATTAAAGAAGCTGCTTCATTGATGAGTGACAAAGATGTTGGCTGCGTAATTGTAACAAGACAAAATGCCCCCGTTGGAATAATCACTGAAAGAGATTTTGTAAAAAGAATTGCTGCTGAAGAAAAACAACTAACAGAGCCCGTGGAAAATGTGATGTCATCACCACTGATCGCAGTAAAACCAGATGATACCGTATGGGATGCAGCAGAAACTATGAAAACAAAAAACATTCACAAAGTTGCTGTTCAGGACGGAAACAACATTGTTGGAATTGTCACTGCTACAGACCTTGTAAAAATCTGCAGTCTTGGGTCTGATTCTGAAATGAGACGAATCTGTGATCAAATTCTTTTACGTATGCAAAAAAACTCTTAGAAAGCTATCTTACAATTAAGACAGGACAATGAGCCTGCTCAGAAACTTTTCGACTAACACTCCCCAACGTCTTTAATTTACTGATTCCTGCTAATCCTTGACTTCCAATAATTATTAATGTAGTTTTTCTTTTCTTTGCAAAATCTAGAATTTCTTGGGAAATATTTCCATCCTTGATTACATAACTAGCTGTAACTCCATTTGATTTACATTTTCTAACACAAGATTCTAACATCTTTTTTGCGTTGTTTTTCACAGATTTTTTCCATTTCTCCATCGGACTTTTTTTTGATTTTCCTTTAATTAACCCCTGTAATCCACCTGGAGGAGCTATGTAACTCAAATTTACAACATTGATAAGAATAATTTCAGAATCCAAATTATGTGCTAACTCCATCGCTCTTGCCAAAGCTTTTTTTGAATACGATGAACCATCATATGGTACCAGAATTTTTTTTAGAATTTTTGAAAACATAAAACCACTATTTTACAACAAGTACAGGAACCTTTGCTCGATGAACCACACCGTGAGCTACACTTCCAAGAAATACCTCCTTTACCCCTCCAAGTCCTCGTGAACCAATAACAATTAAATCAAATTTTTTCTTGCTTGCCATATCTGTGATTTCCATAATAGGACTACCATAAACAATTTTTGATTTAAACACAACGCCTTTTTTTGCTGCTTTGTTTTTTGCAGTCTTCATGTATTTTTTAGCAGATTTTGTAAAGTGAATTTGGAAGGGCATAAACGCATCAACTACACTTCTGGGGTAAATTGGCATAATGTACAGACCAGTAATTGTTGCCTGACACTGTCTTGCAAGAGAAATAGCTTTATCTAAACCTCGAAAGGAATTTTTTGAGCCATCAATTGGAACGAGGATTTTTTTAATTTTCTTTTTAATCATCTAAGAATGCTTCCTTGTACCTACTTTAATACCTAAACAGAATATTATCATTTGTAATAATAATTAATTATCAAAGTTGAAAATCGCCCAGAACCTTATTTAGAATTTTAACCAACCATATTCGTAAGGAACAACAGTTCTCTACCCGTAAGCAGAAACGTATGCTGACCCCCGTAAATGCTCTGCTATGTGCGAGTTTACGTTTCTGCTTTTATTTTATTATCAATACGGAGCAGGGAGAATCTGCAGCTAATTTTGTTGATACGCTACCAAGAAAGAATCTTGCAGCAGCACCTAATCCTTTATTGCCAACAACAATAAGATTACATTTTTCATTTTTTGCAACTTTGATTATTTCTTTTGAGACGTTGCCTTCTTTGATAATTTGTTTTGAGGTGACACCACGTTGTTTAGCTATACTTGCAGATTTTTTCATAATTTTTTTACCATAATTTCTAAGAATAGAAATATACTCTTTCCTATCGAGAAAATTAAGTGGTAATGATTTATCCACCACGTAAACTAACAAAAGAATCGCTCTTTGCGTTTTTGCTAACTCACATGCATGAACTAAAGCCTTGTCAGAATATTTTGAACCATCCACCGGAACTAGTATCTTAAGATAAAGGGATCTTTTCATTTACATCTCTGCAATAGCTCTTACAATATCTGCTTTTGTAATAATTCCTACAATCTTTGAATTTTTAACAACAGGCAAACCACTAATTCTATTTCTAATCATTAATAAAACTGCAACTCCAACATCTTCATTAGCTTCAATCGTTATGGGGTTTGCAGACATTATATCCACTGCTTTAAAGTGCATTAGGTGACTCATTTGATTTACAGCAAACTCTGTAGGACGCAACCCCATTTTGTATTTTTCAACTTCTTTAGGATCAGCCGATTCTGCAATCCATTGAGGCAGTTTGGCTGGAACAAAATCTCTATAGGTGATTATACCTACAGGCTTTCTATTTCTTTGAACAACTACTCTTGAAATTCTATTATTAATCAACAAACTTTCAACGAATAAAAGAGAATCCCCTGGCATTACAGTAATAACTCGCCGTGTCATAATTTTTGAGACTTTTAACGGACTAGCTGATTGAGTAAGAAAAACAGAAGCAAGATCAGTTTTTGTAACAATACCTGCCAATGTTTTATTGTCATTAAGAATAATCACTGAGCTAATTTTATGGCGTCTCATTAGTTTGGCACAATCATAAACTGAAGCATCTTTCATGACTGTTTTCAAATTTTTTGACATAAAACCACCAACTTTGACGGATTTTATCGATTTATCACCAAGTGAATAAACCGTTTTA
>DASSAK010000008.1:0-82418 GCA_035685445.1 Nitrosopumilaceae archaeon | reverse complement strand
ACGAGCTAGTGGTGTTGATTTTGATATACGAACAAAAGAACCCTATGATGCTTATGGAGATCTAAACGTACACACTAATGTTCTAAAAGAAGGAGATTCTTACGCTCGTTCTAAAATTCCATGGATGGATATGATGGAAAGTTGTAACATCATTCGCGAAGCATTAGAAAAGATGCCAAAGTCAGGTTCTGTTAGAACAAAACTAAAACCAAACCCAAAAGGTGGAGACGTTTCAGTATACAAAAGAGTAGAATCTGGTCGTGGTGCTCTTGGTTGTTATATTGTTTCAAAAAACAAACCAGAACCATACAGACTAAAACTTAGTGTTGGTTCTTTTAGAAATTTAATCGCATTACCCTATCTTCTCAAAGGAGAAAAGCTTGGAAATATGCCAGCAGTTTACTGGAGTTTAAACTATTGGCCAGTGGAGGCGGACAGATAAATGTCAATTCTTGCACCAAAATTCCGAGTTAGCGAATTTCTAAGATCTGTTTTAGATAATATTTTTTGGATTGTTGTAATTCTGACATTAGCTGGAATTCCACTTCTCCAAATCCTTCTGTTTTATGTTGAACTTCCAGTTTATGAAGGCGAATTAATCAATCCGTTTCTTGCGTTAACTTGGATTTCGCATCCTGAGCTTGCTCTTCCTTTGCTCAAGGCATTTCTTTTAACTGACATGTTTAGAATAATAGCATTTCCAGGATTTGGATTTGCCGCATTAGTTGCAGCTGCAGTAATTTTTGTTGAAAGAAAAATGCTTGCAAAACTTCAGCTAAGGGTCGGCCCATTTTATTGTGGAAAGATTGAAGGAATTTTACAATTAATGGGTGATGGTCTAAAACTAATTTCAAAAGAAATTATAATTCCAGCAAAAGCTGACAAACCAATCTTTATTGCAGCACCACTTTTGTTTGTGGGAGCTGCTGCAGCATTTGTTTCATTAATTCCTGTTGCACCTGGTTGGGTTGTTGCAAATATTGACATTGGGTTGATTGCAGTTTTTGCAGTGATTGGATTCTTCCCAATAATTACAGTATTAGCATCGTGGTCTGCAAATAGTAAATTTCCCTTCATCGGAGGAATTAGAGCTCTACACCAAATGGTTGCATTTGAAATCCCGTTAATTCTGTCTGTGCTTGGAATAGTAATTCTTACTGGAACACTAAATCTATCTGAAATTGTTGAAAGTCAATCAAATTTTCCATGGATTATTTTCATGCCAATTGGTGCAATTGTGTTTTTCATTGGCATGTTGGCTGAGCTTGAAAGAATCCCATTTGATTTACCTGAAGCAGAAAGTGAAATTGTTGCTGGTTGGCTAACAGAATTTTCTGGAATGATGTATGGACTAGTTCAATTAGGTTCTTACTTGAAACTTTATGCATTTGCTGCATTGTTTGTTGTTTTATTCCTTGGTGGTTGGAATGGACCAGTATTTTGGCCTCCTCTTGAAGAAACATTAATCAACGAAGGAGAAACCATAGGACCAATCACAGTTCAAACTCCAGGCCTTCCAATCTTTTCAATGGAATTCTTTAGTGGTGTAATTTGGTTTGTTCTAAAAACGGTTGCAGTAATTTTCTTTGTACTGTTACCGCGTGGGGTATTTCCAAGAATTAGAATTGATCTTTTACTAAACTTAGGATGGCTCAAATTAATTGGCCTTGCATTTGTTAACATCTTTATTGCTCTAGGATTGCTTTATTCTGGAGTATTTGGTCCGGGAGGTTTGATGTAATTGGGCACAGCAACTGGTATTATCAAGGCACTAAATTCAGGCGTAAAACACTTGGCCATTAAACGGTTTACACTTAGATATCCAGAACAAAAACTCAAGTTCGTTGGAGATGGCTATCAATTTGATCCAACAAGTGGCGTAGGAATTGCAGGTTACAAAGGACGACATATGTTGTTTCATGACAAGTGTACTGGATGCCAATTATGCTCTATTGCATGTGAGGGTGTTGCAGAAGCAATTGCTATGGTCAAGGTTCCAGAAGATTGGAAACAAAATAAAAAATCAATCATGCCACAAATTGATTATGGCAAGTGTGTTTTCTGTGGACTTTGTGTTGATGCATGTCCTTTCTATGCATTGTACATGACAAATGATTATGAGTTGTCCTCGTACACCAAGGAAGGTTTGATTTACACTCCCGCACAACTTCAAGTAAAACCAAACGTCCAACAGGATGCCGAAATACAAATTGACGACCGGGGTGCAACACATGGCTGATGCAGTTTTTTTAGCGCTATCTGTTTTAACAATTGGAACTGCAATTGCAGCACTTGAACTTCGTTCATTAATTTATGGTTCAATTGCATTAATGGGAACACTCGCTGGCGTTGCAGGATTCTTTTTACTATTAGATTCCCCATTTGTTGCACTATTTCAGATTGCAGTTTATGTCGGTTCTATTGCAGTATTAATTCTGTTTACTGTGATGTTGGTTAGAAGAGAGCTAATATTTAAAAAAATTGAAGATAAAAAACGCAAGTGGGCAGGTATTGGGTTAATGTTGGTTTTCATGGTTGCAATAGGATCTGTAATTATTGATTCTGGATTAAAATCAGTAACCACTGATGAACCACCAGTGGATTTTAGAGATATTGGTACAGACTTTGTGACATATTATTGGCCTGCATTAATTTTGATGGCACTAATTTTAGCTGGTTCAGTAACTGGAGCACTTGTTCTTGCAAGAAGGGAGGATGTAGAAAATGACCAACGAACTGGTTGAGTTTGTTATTGTTTCTGTAGCATTATTAGGAATTGGAATCTATGGTTTATCTGTAAAAAGAAATGCAATTAGAATGCTTTTTGCAGTTGAAATAATTATCAATGCTGCAAATCTTAATCTAATTGCCTTTGCAAGATTCTTACCACATAGTGGTGGACAAACATTAGCACTATTTTCTATTGCAATTGCAGCAGCTGAAGTTGCAGTAGGTCTTGCATTGATAATTGTAGCATATAGAATGTACCAGAATGTAGACATTGCTGACTTTAGGAGCCTGAAAGGATAATGGAATATGCGTTATTACAAGCAGTTTTCATACCATTACTGCTTTCACCAGTTGCATACATCCTAGGACGAAAATCTGGCCCAAATGTAGCTACTTGGTTCACCTTTGGAGTATTGCTGTATTGTACATTTTTAGTAATTTTTGCTTCACTAGAGGGAACCTACGAAGAGCATTATCCTTGGACAAATCTATTTGGTGAGTTTGGATTTTTAATTGATGGCCTTGCATCTCCATTTGCAATCATTATCTATGTTCTTTGTACGATTCTTGCATTATATTCAAAACCATACATGATTAATCATTTTAAAGAACAATATGAAGAACTACAACACCAAGTAACATCTGGTACCGGCCAAACAAGTGTACTTCCAGCTGCTTCTTTGCAACAATTTATCAACAAACAGTCTGGTCTTTACTTTGCACTCTTCTTGGCATTTTCAATGGGAATGCTTGGAACAGTTCTCGCAACAAATCTAATTGAATTTTACATCTTTTTTGAAGTAATGTTAATTCCTTCATTCTTTTTGATTGCTTTATGGGGTGCAGGTAATAGAAGAAGAATTGCTTTAATGTTCTTCTTCTGGACTCATGTTGGTGCAGTTGTTCTTCTTTTAGGATTTTTAGTAATTGGTTTGAGTATTGGAAGTTTTGATTTTGCAGATATACGTGAATCAGAAATTCCAGAAGATGTTGTTTTACTTGCAGCAGTTGCAATAATTATTGGATTAGGTGTAAAGCTTGCAGCATTTATGTTCCATATTTGGTTGCCTTATGCACACGCTGCCGCTCCAACACCAATTAGTGCACTATTGTCTCCAGCTATGATCGGAATAGGAGCTTATGGTATCTTTAGATTAATTGTTGAATTTTTGCCAATGCAATATGCAGATTTATCGATTTGGTTGCAGGTCTGGGGTGTAGCCACAATGATTTATGGTGGCGCAATGGCGTTGATGCAAGACGACATAAAACGACTGTTTGCTTATTCAAGCATAAGTCAAATGGGTTATCTACTATTTGGAATTGGTTCTTTTTCTGTTCTGGGACTTGCGGGAGCTGAAATGATGTATGTAACTCACGGTCTTGGAAAAGGCCTTCTCTTCATGATGGCAGGAATTCTTATCGTAAATGTTGGTACACGAAGTATTAGACAACTTGGAGGATTGGCAAGCAAAATGCCAATTACAGCAACATGTGCGGTAATTGGTGCTCTTACAATCATGGGAGTTCCTCCAACAAGCGGATTCATGGGTGAATGGACTCTATTTTATGGCGCACTTGAGACTGCTTTAGAGGAAGGCTCTGATCTTCGAATGGTCTTATTTGGACTGGGATTGGTTGCAACTGTTCTTACAATGTCTTACATTCTATGGATGCTAAAGCGTGTGTTCTTTGGAAAAATTCCTGAAAACTTGACCAACGTCAAAGAAGGAAGTTGGTATATGATAGCGCCCATGATGGTTCTTGCTGGATTTACAATTGTTCTTGGAATTTATCCTGACATTTTCTTTGAAAAAATTATTCCGTACATGACAGGAGTGTTGGGGATTTAGATAATGGCAACTGAAGCTATGGGTTTTAACATTGGTGATATTGCTGCTTGGGCTGTTTGGATTGTTCCATTTGCAGGAGCATTAATTGCTCCAGCCATTGGTAAGGGATCAAAGACTGCTACTGGATACTTTGCAGTTGGCATGGCACTTGTCAGTGCATTATTTGCTGCATCCTTATTACCAGAAGCTCTTGGGGGTCATGAGGTTCATGATCAGATATCATGGATTGATACAATTGGTTTGAAAGCTGGTGTGTTAGCAGATCCTCTTGCAATAATAATGGCAAACGTTGTTGGTTGGATTTCTTTCCTAATTATGGTGTATAGTACTGGTTACATGAAAGGTGACAAAGACATTGTACGTTTCTGGTTTTGGATGATGTTTTTTATTGGCTCGATGCAGCTCATTGTTCTTTCTGATAACTTGTTGCAAATCTTCTTTGGATGGGAAGGTGTAGGCCTTGCATCTTATGCCTTGATCAGTTTTTGGTATCGTGATAAAGCACAACATCATGTTGGAAAACAAGGATACACTGCTCTAGGAATTTCTGAATACTTTTCACCAACTCATGCTGGAATGAAGGCATTCATCATGACTAAAGTTGGTGATGTCATGATGCTAGCTGGAATGTTTTTGATTTTTGCATTTGCTGGAACATTTGGATTAAAAGAATTAGCTGGAGATACTGCTTGGGCCGTTAGCATGTCGGCACAAGGACTTTTGGTACCTGCAGCTGTATTGCTATTTGGAGGAGCAGTAGGAAAATCAGCTCAATTTCCACTAAATGAATGGCTACTTGAGGCTATGACTGGCCCAACGGCCGTTTCGGCCCTAATCCACGCAGCGACAATGGTGAAAGCGGGTGTATTTTTGGTTGCAAGGTTAGGACCTCTCTTCTTCTCATTGGCAGCAGCTGGTATATTCTTAGATCAATTCTTTGAAATTGTAGCATGGGTTGGCGCAATCACTGCATTACTTCTTGCTACGCAAGGAATGGTAAATCCAGAAATCAAAAAAGTTCTTGCATATTCTACTGGTTCTCAAATTGGTTACATGATGATGGCACTGGGTGTTGCAGGATTATCAGAACAATATGTTGATGGTTACACTGCAGGATTCTTCCATCTTATTTCACATGCAATGTTCAAAGCATCTTTGTTCATGGCAGCAGGATCGTTGTTACACATTGTTGGTTCTAGATTTATGACAGACATGGGAGGTTTACGCAAACATATGCGAAAGACCTACGCGTTTATGTGGGCAGCAGGTCTTGCACTAATGGGAGCTCCATTCATTACAACAGGATTCTGGAGCAAAGATGCAATCTTTGCAGCAGTTTATGAATCTGGAAGTGACTGGGCATTACCAATATTTGCAATTGCAGTACTAACTGCAGTAATTACTGCATTTTACACAACAAGAATGATTGGAATGGTTTTCTTTGGACCAAAAAGCAAACACATTGAAAAGATGGAATCAGAAGGCCATCACATTCACGAAGCACCAAAATCAATGTGGATTCCTTATGGAATTTTGGCAGCACTAACAATTGGAATTGGTATCATTGGACTATCTGCAGAAGAAGGAATACATGAATTGTTTACTGAATATCTTGAACATTCATTTGGAATACATGTTGAGCATGGTCTAGAAGATTCTATGTTGCCAGGAGTATTGGCAGGACTTAATCCAATTGCACTTGGTTCATCTCTTGTTGCATTTGCAGTAGGATTTGGTTTAGGATACATATTCTATATTGGAAGATGGGTTGATCCTGTAAAATTTGTTAATTCAAACATTTTCTTTTATGCAATTCACAAATTCTTTCTAAACAGATGGTACCTTAATGCACTAATCTATTGGTGCTTTGTGATTGCACCACTCTGGATTGCTAGAGGTGTATTTCGATATTTTGAGAAAACCGCAATTGATTTGGGAATGAACTTGGGCGTTCAAAAGGCTACTGCTTGGGGAGCTAAGGTAGTTCAAGGTACTCAAACAGGTGTCGCACAATCATATCTATTCGTATTTGGAGCAGGAATCCTCTTTGTGGTCCTGATATTGCTGATTTAAGGTGATAAGAAAATGATCGATATTACATCAACCCCAATTGTTTTGATTGCAATCCTTGGAACAATAGGTGTAATTATTCCAATAATTAGTATTGCAAGAAAAGAAACAGGTTCTAACTCTTTCTATGCAGTAATTGCCTTTGGTGCATTAATTGCATCAATTGGTTATGTTGTATATCAGCTTGCTAGTGATCATCTTACACAAGGAATTCTCTTTTCGGAAGATGTTGTAGCTGATGATACATTTGGTGGATTCTTTGCTATTGCAATGCTAATTGTTGCAATATTCACAACAGTTGGTTCCTTCAATTATATGAGAAACAAAAATCATCCAGCAGTTTACTATTCTCTGATTCTTTTAGCCACAATTGGTATGGTCCTCATTGCCTATTCAACGGATCTTGTTATGTTGTTTGTTGCATGGGAATTGATGAGTATTCCAACATATGTGTTGGCAGGATTTATGAAAAAAGATCCCAGCTCAAACGAAGGAGCGCTCAAATATTTTTTGTTTGGTGCACTGTCATCTGCCATAATTATTTACGGAATTTCCATAGCATATGGAATTACTGGTTCCACAAACATTGGTGAAGTGATTGAAGGATTTGCTACAGTTGATGCATCAATGTTGCCACTAGCTCTGTTAGCAATTGGAATGTTTATTGCAGGATTTGGATTTAAGATGGGACTTGTTCCGTTCCACATGTGGCTTCCAGATACATATGAGGGGTCCCCACCAACAATTGCAGCATTATTAGCTGCTGGCACAAAGAAAGCAGGATTTGCAGCAGCAATTAGAGTTATAATTATGGGAACCTTTGCACTTAATCTTGATTGGGTTTTAGCCCTTGGAGTAATTGCTGTAATGACGATGACAATTGGAAACGTTGCAGCAATCATGCAAAAAAATCTTGCAAGAATTCTTGCATATTCTAGTATTGGACATGCAGGTTACATCCTAATTGGTATTTCTATTGCACCATTTTCAGACATTGGAATACAAGCATCATTGTTCCACATAATGAATCACGCTGTCATGAAAGGTTCTGCATTCATTGCTGTTGCTGGAATTGTAACTGTACTTGCATCATCACATCTTGATAAGATAAAGGGATTGGGAAGAAAAATGCCAATTACTGCATTGGGACTAGTAATTTCACTTCTTGCATTGGCAGGAGTACCGCCACTCAATGGATTTTGGAGTAAGTTGATGTTGTTTGGATCAGCACTTGATGCAGGACCCTTATTAGGATGGACGCCGTGGTTGGCAATAGCTGGTGTACTAAACAGTGCATTGTCACTAGCTTACTATGGTTGGATTATTAGAAAGATGTACTTTGAAGGTGAAACCGAAAAGAGAGTCTCAGAACCAAAATCAGTAATTGCTGTAATGATATTCTCAATAATATTCATAGTAGGATTTGGAGTGTATCCAGATCCAATTATAGAATTTGCAAAAGTTGCAGCACCAACACTAACGCTAAGCGCTTCCCCTTAGAATAGTAAATTTAATCAATTCCTCTAGATGATGTTTTGCATCACTGTCTTGAATTTTTCTTAAACCATTTTTAGCTTTTGTAGAATAGTCTTTTAACAACTCTTCCATTTTATCAAATACTATTCTTGGATCATTACTCTTCTTGATTAACAAATTGAATAGTTTGTCCTCATTTTTCCAATCAATAAGATCATCTTTTATTTGATATGCAATTCCAATATTTTTTCCATAGTCAGTTAATGCTTCAATCTGTTCTTCTGTTCCACCGCCAATTATTGCTCCAAGTCTTGCTGCGACCTCAAATGCAGTAGATGTTTTGTATTCAATCACCTTCAAATAATCATCAAATGTTACATCCTCACTTGATTCAAGTCTGCCCTCAATGGTTTCTCCTTCACTCATTAGCATGGCAGTTGTAGCCAAGTCCTTAGTGATTCTTGGATTGTTTAATCTTGAAGAAATGTTAAGAATTAAACCTAAAACAAAATCTCCTGTCAGTATGGCAGTATTGTAACCATACTTGATGTGAAAAGGATCCTTTCTTCTTCTCAAAGTTTCTTCATCTATGATATCGTCATGAATTACCGATTCTGTATGCAAAAATTCAACCGCACAGGCTGCCGAGTAGGTATTGTCATCAACTTTGCCAACACTTTGAGCAGCAAGTAACAAAATTATGGGTCTAATTCGTTTGCCACCATCTAGTGAATACTTGAGTGGTTCTATGAATTCAGACTCTGAATAGAGACCAAGTTCTGCATCTAAAGCTTGATTAATTTTTTGAATGTACCTTCCGTAGGTCTCAATTAGAGGATTAGTTTCGATATTTTTTCTGTCCAAAACTGTTCCTGTGAAAACTCTTACGGATAAGTAATTAAATCTTGGTGCTCCAGTCGGGATTTTCATCTTTTAAGATTTTGAACCCGAGATCACTGCCTTGAAAGGGCAGTATGCTTGACCGGTCTACACCACTGGAGCCCGTTTGCATCGGGTTATTTTGTCCTTAAAATCGTTTTCACCACAAAGATTTTTTTATCGGCTGATAAAACCAGACACATGAATTCTTTAATTAAAAAAATTGATGACATGATTGAAGAAAGAAGTTTGTTAAAACATCCATTTTATGAAATGTGGTCAGACGGAAAACTCAAATTAGAATCATTAGCTGGTTACTCTAAAGAATATTTTCAACTTGTAAAAGCCGTTCCATCTTTTATGTCACCAATAATTGAACAAGCTCCTGACTCTGTTGTTGATGAATTAGTTTCTAATCAAGAAGAAGAGTCTTCACACATTCAACCTTGGATAAAATTTGCTACCGCACTTGGAGTTTCTGAAGACGAATTAGAAAAATATGAAGGACGTAAAAAAACAAAACAAGCAGTTTCTTCACTTGCCTCCCTAATGAATTCTTATGAGAGTGGAGCATGTGCAATGTATGCTTTTGAAAAAGAGCTTCCAAAAATAAGCCAAATAAAATTAGATGGATTAGCAGAATTTTATGGAATTTTAAATGAGGATGCAACAGAATATTTTAAATTACATACAGAAGCTGATATCAGACACGCAGCATCTTGGAGAAATATTTTAGAAAAATCTACTACAGATCCAGAAATACTTAGAGAAGCTGCAGACGTTTCAATTTCTGCACAAAACTTGTTACTTGATAGTTGTTACGAATGTTACTGTTAATCTCTATAACATTTTATACTCAGAATTGAACCTTTTTGCGGGGCCCGTAACTCAGCTTGGTAGAGTAACCGGCTCATAACCGGTGAGCCAAGGGATCGAAGCCCTTCGGGCCCATCAAATTCAATTAGTTTAAAAAAAAGTCATGCGTAATTCACTTGGCTGCAATGAAGAATCAGAGTTATATCTGAAAAATGATGTGAAGGCATTTGTCTGAGCTGCCTAATTTCTAACTGGTTTGATTTTTGACCTTGTTTAGTATCTCGTCTGAAACCAAATTTTGCTCATTGAGTAAATTTGTTATCTCTTGAATGTTGGTTAATTCATGAATTTTAACTCCATTGGATTCTAAGGTTTTATTGGCCCCTTCCATTCTGTTAATGATAACAAAAACATCTGAAACCACAATTCCAGCTTTTTTTAATGATTTTAATGCAGCAATCACTGAACCTCCAGTTGTTACCACGTCATCAATCATCAACGCCTTTTTTCCGGATTCAAAATACCCTTCAACTAATTTTGATGTACCATAATCTTTTGATTTGTTTCTTACATAGATCAGCGGTTTTACCGTCTCAATAGCTAAAGCAGATGCAATTACAAGTCCACCTGTTGGAACTGATACGAGATAATCAAAATTATCAAGACCAATGTTTTCAGCAATTTCATTTTGAAGCTGTTTTATCATTTTTCTAAATTGGTGAGGAAAGCTAGGAACTACTCTTAAATCGATATAGTAAGAGCTTTTCTTTCCACTTGAGAGAGTAAATTCCCCAAATTTGATAGCGCCTTTTTCGTGTAAAAAGGTTGAAAACTCTTTCACAAACTCCATACCAAAATTTACTTAACTGGATTTATTTTGGTTTGTATTTTGGTTTAGTTATGCCTGAAATTTGGTTAGATTACGGAGTCACAAACGTAGTACTTGATATTAAAGCAGAAAATCTGGAACAAAACGTAGATTCTGAGGCTAAGGTACTTGAAGATTCTGCTATTGAAGAAAAACTCGGAGCCTTGAATATTTCAAAACCAAATGAAATTGTTATTTTACATGATTCAAAAGCAGTTCAAAAAATTCTATCTACTCTCTACATGATGTGTGAGCAAAAATCAAAACCATTTCCTCAAATATTTGCAGAAAAACGAATTATCAATCAGGTAAAGCAAAAGCTACCTGAGGGAAGCACAATTTCTGAATTTAGTGATTCTGAGCTTTCTAACGCAAACTTGGTTTTTTTAGGAGAAATGGAATTTAATGGATTATTTGGATTTGAAACAATAGCTACAAGATTAATCAAAAAATTTGGTAAAGATGAAATGCTATCCGCATACGCCAAACGAAGGGAAAATCTTCCATCGCCTGGTCATCTTGGAGAAAGTATGGAAGAAGCAAAAAAATTTACAAATAATTTTGAAATACAAGGAATTGAGGTAGTTGCAGGCTCTAAAGGAATAGTAGATTTAGCAGTAGGTCATCCTTCAAAGACTATTTCACTTTCTAAGACACTCGAAGGGTTTGGCACAAAAGATGTAGGTGAGCATAAAACAATGGTGATTAGTACTGGAAAGGATGCTAGTAATGATACACTTTCAAGGTCTTTGTCATCTTTGTGGAATTGTAGTAGCTCAATCAAACAAGATGGTCTAGCTATATTGCTTGCAGAATGCAAAAATGGTATAGGATCTCAAGCAATTGAACAATTCATTGAAGGCCGACTAAGTATTGAGAAATTAAAAAATCCTACAAAATACATTGATGGAATGGAAGATCTATTGTTTCTAACTGAAATTCAAAAGAAATTTCAGATCGCACTAGTTTCTATTCTTCCAGAACTTTATGCAAAAAGATTGAACATGATACCATTAAACAGTACTAAGCATGCCATGGATTACATTCTCAAAACACAAGGTGCTAGACAAAAAGTTGAAGTAATTTCTGATGGTGCGCGATTACTTTTAAGATAAGAAACCAACAGGTAACGGCGCACACAAAATTGCAAGCACAACTACAACTGCATACATTAGTTTTCTATTCTTTGGAAGTGGTGAAATATCATCCAGCGGCTGTGCACCAGGACTCCTAGATGATAAAAGTAAAATTAACATTGCCATCACCCAATATCCAAGTAGTACAAGAATTCCCATACTTGCATAAGTTGCATATCTGTGCCATTTTTCACCAATCAATGTCCTTGCCATATGCCCGCCATCTAACTGCCATGCAGGAAGTAAATTCAAAAACGTGATCAAAAATCCAACCCAAGCTGCAAACAATAATGGTGTCATTAATACAACTTGTCCATCATCACCTTTTCCAAATATTGCAAGTGTAGCTGTCATCAAAAGTGGTTCTCCCAAACCCCAATCAACAAGTCTTGTTTCTTCTGGAAGTTGTTCAATTATTTCAGAATCAATCACAGGAGCAGTATACGCTGCAAAAACTGTAACAATAACTGCTATTGCTAAACCAGCAATTGGACCAGCAATTGCAACATCATACAAAATTTCTCTATTGATTGTAAGTCCTCTTGATTGAATGAAAGCACCAAATGTTGGAAGCATTCCAATTGCAGGAATTCCAGGAATAAAGTATGGCCAAGTTGTTCTTAATTTATGAAACCTTGCAGCCACAAGATGTCCAGATTCATGTATTCCTAAAATTCCTAAAAGTGCTAGTGTGTAAATCCCTGCCATTTCTAAAGGATCACCAATATCAAGAATCACATTTGCATTTTCTGTTCTGAAATAACCATCAATCATTACAAATACTACAACAACTGCAAACAAAATTCTAGGCGTCCATGATGATGAACGCCACCAGCTTTTTTTCCGTTCAGGAAATCTTCTCACTATGATATATTTTCCATCTTTTAGCTCTTCTAATTTACAAACAAGATCTCGCCTTTCAAGTTTTTGTGCAAGATTAACAAATTTTGATTTAAATTCATCATCTTCGATCTTGAAGTGTAAAGTATCTAATGTACGTCCCATAGCACTTACATCAAAAATAGAAGAAACAACTGACATTACCTCTTCTTGGGTTGGTTCACTCACAGTTATTGGGAATGGATTTTTTCCTTTAATTGACTTTACGGTCAAAAAATCACAATTGTTGATTTTTGTTCCAAAAATCATGCTCAAAATTAAATATTTGATAGCTATTTCCTATTCTTGTGCAGGTAATTCTTAGAGAGATAGGAGAATGCGCGGTAAGACGAGCAGAATTAGGTGATCTTATTCCAGTAATGGAAATCAACTTGAAAACTCTACCAGAACATTATTCTGATTACTTCTATGAAAGTTTGCTGGCTGAGCTTCCAGAAGCATTCATTGTAGCTGAGATTAAAGGAAAACATGTGGGCTATATCATGTGCAAAACAGAATACGGATTTTCAAATTTTAAAAAATTAGGATTTGTCAAAAAAGGACATGTTGTATCTGTTGCAGTTTTAGATGAACATAGAAGAAAAGGAATTGGTCGCGTTCTAGTGGAAGAAGCTATGAACGGTGTTAAATCAAAAAAATGTGATGAACTCTACCTAGAAGTTAGATGTAGTAACACAGATGCTGTACGATTATATGAAAAAATGGGATTTATTATAAAACAAAGGTTAAAGACATACTATCGTGATGGCGAAGACGCCTATCTTATGGCAATAGAATTTGATCCTAGTTCAAAAAGATAAATAACTCACACCAAACTTGTAGCGCAATGAACAAACGTAAAGGAATGGGAATAACAATTTTCATCTTATGTATTAGTGCATTTTTTATCTATGCCTATCTTCTAATGTTATCTGAATGGAGTGGTGTTGTTTTGCAATTATCAGTTTTAATGATTGCTGGTGGGTTGTTGGGTGTAGTGGCGTGGATAGGTTACACTATGGCAACTACCAAATCTACTCCATCATCAATTACATTTGATGATGAAAAATAATTATTTTGTAATTTTTACATCAACAACAGTTTGATAATAATGAGGCCCAACCGCTCTAACAATTTTTGAACCAAGAATTTCTGATTTTATTGGCATGATCTCTAGAAAATGCTCCTCTGAAAGTTTTGGCGCATTTTGTTTTTTGTCTGCATGTGTGTGAGAGTAATAATGAATTGTTCCACCATTTTTTGTTGCAAGAATTGCAGATTCTAAAAATTCATCAGATTTTTCAGGAAGTAGCATTAGTGTCCTATCCCCTTTTTCTCTTAAACACTCATTTACAATTTGAGCGGCATTCCCATTAAGAGAAATTACATTTCCTGCGAGTTTGTTTATGGAAATATTTTTTTCACACAATTTTGAGGCTATGGGATTTATGTCAATGCTATATACGGTACATTTTTTGTTCTTTGCAGCAAGAATTGAAAACATACCTACTCCACCAAACATATTGATGATTGTTTCTCCATCTCTAACAATATCTGCAATTCGTTCTCGCTCAGTTGATAGTCTAGGTGAAAAAAATGCTTTTTCAACATCAACTAAAAACCTGCATCCAAATTCTTTGTATTCAGTTTCTGTTTTGTCTTCTCCTGCAAGTAATTCTAATGTTCTTGTTCTAAAATCACCCGAAACATCTGAGGATTGATAAAAAACAGATCTTGCTGTAGAGACTTGTTTTAACAAAGTTTCTCCAATTACTTTTTTCTTTGAAAGTAATGCATCTGGAATCCTAATCACTATGATGTCTCCAATCTGATCAAATGCTGAAAACAGTTCTTCGCTTTCTTGATCTGTTAGGACACCTTCAAGTGCCCGCTTTAGCATTTTTGTCAATTCTAGTAACTATTTTAGTATTATACACACAAAAATTCCTTTTCCAGAAATTACTTTTGCCTTGTGATTTATGCCTTTTGGAATAAATACGGTGGATGGGGATGAAACTTTGTAAATTTCATCTTCTAATTGAATTTGATATGTTAATTTTTCATCCTCTGATAAAATTAAATTTATTTCATCATGATTATGTTTATGCAGAACACTATATTCTGGCATTTTTTTCTTTGAATTCACAAAATGAACTGCAACATGAGTACTAGATTTTGGAATTAATTTTTTACTTAGCATAGATAAACGTTTGATTGGAGCCTTGCTATGAAATGGAACTTTAGATAATGGCTCGTTAATTCCTTTTTTAATAAATTTTTGATAGCGCTTCATGAATTAGATTCATTTTTTGGTAATAAATAATGTATTTTTTATTCAAAAACTGGTTACCATATAAACAACGATTTCCATAAATTATTGTGCAAACTGATAGACTTTCTGAATGGTTTGTCCCCAAGTTTGGCTCGCGAAACTTTAGGATTAGTATAGGTATTCTTTTTCTCCCATACACTAGTATTGTTACCTGTTTTGCAGTTTGGGGATCTCTTTCGGGTAGTTTTGAATTAGATAGGCTTGGGACAATTTGTATTGTATACTTCTTATCAGTTGGAGTAGCTGCACACTGTCTTGATGCAGTGGGCGGAAAAACTAAACCTTGGGGAAATCTTCCTAAAAGAAAACTTTGGATGGTCTCAATAGTTGCTTTAGGAATTGCATTTACTTTAGGATTATACTATGCATTTTTAGATTCTCCACTATTGATTCCAATTGGAATTGCAGAAGGATTCTTTCTATTTGCATATAATTTGGAATTATTTGGCGGAAAATTTCACAATAACATTTCAACGGTAATCTCTTGGGGTGTTTTACCAGTATTTGCTGGTTCCGCAATACAAACAAATTCTATTTCCGTTGAAACATTGGCACTTTCTGCAGTCTCAGCACTTGTTACTTATGTTTTGATAATAAACTCAAGAAGATACAAAGAACTCAAAAGAAATTTTGGAAACGTTTCTTTAATTCATAAAAAAGAAATTATTCTAAAAATAATAACATTTGGTGTGATTGCGGGAACTGCACTCTTCTTTATTCTGAGATTTTACTAGTGCCAATCAATATTGCTGAAGAATCATAAGTTAGAGAATGCTGTTCTACAACAAGACCATTTTTTTTCATCGCATTAGAATAACTATCCATCCAAGTACTTGATCTTATCAATTTTGGAAGTTTTTCGAATGCTTCTTTCCAGCTTGGAATAAAAAATCCTATAAAATTCAATATAACAAAATAAAAATTCCAGAGTTTTCTATGAAGAAAATTTTTTGGATAAGTAAAATCATGAAAAATAATTTTTCCACCAGGGTTTAGGTGTTCAACACATTTTTTTACAAGAATTTTTGCATCACAATATTTTGGAATGTATGATGATGTAATACAATCAAATTTTGAATCAAGATTTAGATTTTCTGCGTCTTGAAGGATGTAATCAATATTATTGAATGATATGGAATTTTTCTTTGCCAATTGAAGATAGCTTTCAGTAATATCGACTCCAATAACTTTAGAATTTGGAAATTTTTCTGCAATTTTTCTTGTTAAAATTCCTGTTCCACAAGCCAAATCTAAAATTAATTTTCCTTCCGTATGCCTTACAATTTCGTTTTTCCAATATCTATCCTTGCTAAATGTGCACCATACGGCAATTTTATCATATGTGTTTGCTGTATTATCAAAAAATTTTGGTACTAGTTTTTTTGGAGATTCATTTGTCAATTTAAGACATTATTTTCTAAAAGCCATAAAGATTCTGCTTCCAACAAAGATAGCTACGGCTGCAATAATTGCAGCAATCATGATATATTCTCCCCACTCTGTAGTCATTTTATGAAAACTCAAACATGTCTATCATTAATGAAAATACAACATAGTACGAAATATAGCTTATAAACAAAATAACTCCAAGCCAAAAACAGTTCTTTGCTTTTGTAGGATCATCCCACCTGATTATGAAATATGCTATTACTCCACCAAATATACAAAATATAATTGGCAGAACATACCAAAATCTACTTCTTTGTTTTGTTGATTCTGACATGAAAAATTTACTTTTTATAATAGAAATTTCCTGAAATTTTTTGTTGTTTATCTAATCTGCTGTCAACTTTATTGACACGTGGTCTAAGGCTTTTTTCATCTCTTCTAAATGACATGTCTAATGATTTTAAGAACCTATTCATGGCTTCAGATTTTGAAAGAGGTGATGTTGCATGTCCTTTACGACCTGACGTGCCTTCAAAAATTATCATTGTATCTGAAACTAAGTCCATTAGTTGCAAGTCATGATCGATTACAATTGCTGATTTTCCATAAGAACGAACAAATTTCTGAATAAACTTTCCAACTGTAATTCTATCTTCTACGTCTAAAAATGCAGATGGTTCATCAAGCGCATAAAGATCAACTTTTTGTAAAAGACATGATGCCACTGCCACTTTTTGCAGTTCTCCACCTGACAAGTTTTTTATTGATTTGTTGTAGAGTTTTTTTATTTTAAGAGGATCGATAATCTGTTCTTCTGCTTGACTACCCTCAATTTGTCCTTCATTTGCTTTGTCTAAAACAGATATAACATCAACATCGATATCATTTTGAAGATATTGCGGTTTGTATGCAATCTTTACCTTCTTGTCTATTTCACCAGAATCAGGATTTTCAACACCTGCAATCATTTTCATCATGGTGGTTTTTCCTAGTGCGTTTGCACCTATGATTCCAACAACCTCGCCTTTTCTTACTTTGCCTGGTTCAATTAAAACCGAAAATGAAGGATACTTTTTTTCAATAACAGGATACGAAATTACATCATTTCCTTCTAAAAACTCGTCTGATGACGATGAAACATCAAATGTGAATTTTTTATCTCTAAATCTTACATTTTCACTTGGTAGATAACCATCCAAAAATACGTTAATCCCTACCTTGGTTGATAAAACACTAGAAACAATTCCATATGCGGCTGGCTCTCCATACAACACTTCGATATAATCACTCAGATAATCAAGTAGTGTTAAATCGTGTTCAACTACCATTACTGTCTTTCCAATTTTGGTTAGGTTTTGAATTGTTTTTGCAACTCGTGTTCTTTGAAAAACATCATTGTAAGAAGACGGCTCATCAAAAAAATAAAAATCAGCATCCTTTGAAACTGCAACTGCCACCGCTAATCGTTGTAGCTCCCCCCCACTTAGCTCCTTTAAGCCATTCTCCATAGAATTTTCTAATCCTAATTCTTTGATTAATTGACTTGAAACTCCTCTTTCATCATATTTTTCAAGTAATTCCTTACCAGTTCCATCAAATGCCTCTGCAATTTGGTATACTTGCTGTGGTTTTATTGATGCCTTTATGTGGCCATCCTTAATTTTTTCAAAATGAGATTTTAATTCCGTTCCGGAATAGTATTTTAAAATATCTTCCCAGTCTGGCGGTTCTGTATAATTTCCCAAGTTTGGTTTTATGTTTCCAGAAAGAATATTGACTACAGTACTTTTACCCATTCCATTTCTTCCAAGTAACCCAACCACTTCGCCTTTTTTTGGAGTAGGCAATCTGTAAAGTCTAAATGAATTAATTCCATATTGATGAACTTTGTCAGTTGCTAACTCTGTAGCTAAATTCACAATCGTGATTGCATCAAACGGACAAACCTTTACACAAATTCCACAACCATTGCAAAGATTCTCATCAATTTGTGCTTTTTTTATGTCCTCGTTGAGTATAATACAGTCTGCTCCTGATTTATTAACTGGACAATATTTTATGCATTCTAATCCACATTTTTTTGGCTGACAAAGTTCTTTGTCAAGTACAGCAACACGATGCGTCATGAGATATACGGTTGGTATATACTTTATACCTCTTTGGCTAAAAATTTAGTTCAAATTGCGTTAGGTTAATAGATACCATCCAACAAATATTATTCAAGCCGGCCATAGCGTTAGGGTGCGACCCAATCCCATTCCGAACTTGGAAGTCAAACCTAATGTCGCTGTTGTGTTACTAAGATGCGAGAGCTCTTGGGAAGCAATAGTGCTGGCATTTTTAATTTTACACAAATTTTTATGATACAAACATTCTGATTTTAATATGGCTAACTGTTCTGTGTGTGGTCAACAATTTGAAGACGATATTCGATTCTTAAATCACATGATGGAAAAACATGGATTCAGAAATTCAAATGTTGACAAACCAGATAGGAATAGTAGAGGATATTGATCTAGTTTTGCAAACGAATTTTTGCTTTTCTTTTTGAACGTAGCTGTGTTCCACAACAAGGACAGCTAATTTCTTGGCATTGCAAGTAAACATCACAAGAAGTACAGCGCTTTATTCCAATCTGATACCTGCTTTTTTCAGCCCTATACCTTTCACAAATACCTCTACATGTCATTTGGAGGGTCATACTTGGTTTTTTTGTTTTTTATATGTAGTTCTGACTTTCTAATTATAGAATTGGGCTTATTTAGACTAAAATCTAATTATGTGTGAAAAAATTTTCTGTAATGAGAAAAATCCTTGAAATTATTTATTATTTTTTACAATAGAAAGAAAAAAGAATCATGAATATGGCGTCCCAACATACCAGACTTATCTTTATTTACTTAAATTGAGAAGTAACCACATGGCAGAAGAAATAAGCGAACACAAAGTCTATGAAGTTAGATGCAAGGATGCAATGGAAGAAGAAGGAGTCCGCTTTGCTGGAATTATTGATGAATCAGGAAAATTAGTAGCTGGTGGTTTTAAATCTGGGGTTTCTCCATTAGAAAAAGATAAAGAAAAATTTAACAAATTTTTGGATAGAGTCATTGAAATTTCCTTACGTCGAGAACAAAAAGAATCGCTTGGAGAATTAAATTATGTCGCATGTAGAAGAGATAAAGTTGTTTTGGTAAGTTTCCCTTTTCCTATTAGCAGACATCTGTTACTAATATCTGCTGAACCAAATGTAAATATCGAAAAACTCGCAGACAAAATATGTAAAATATTTGGCGGTTCTAAATTGTTTTCAGAATGGGATATGAAGATTTCTAATTAGAAGTTCTATGGCCTAATTTTATCTTCTTACTGTTTGAAAGCAAACTTGCAGAACGAATAAAGACAGCTTTTGCTGTTTTGCATTCTGTATCACATGCTTCTTCAATAGTTACATTACTTGATTTTGAACTCTTTGATGATAAAATTGCATTAAATAAAGGTCCAAGTGCCGCTCTTCCACCATACGCTGTTTTTTCATCAACAAACCAAAACATCTCAAGAGCACTTGAATCCAAGATCTCATTTCGAAGTTTTTCTCCAAGCGAAGAATAATGACCAACAAGAAGTAATTTTCCTCTTGCAAGAAAATTTACAACTTTAGCAAATTTAGTGCAAAGATAACATTGGTTATCGTAAATTACAAGTGGCACCATACCCTTCAAATCCATACAATTGATACTTCTCGATCTGATTAAAATTTTCAAGTAGATTTTTATTAATTCTTGGGGGGAGAAAAGCCGCATGGGTCTAAATTATTATAAAATTAAAAAACATGTGCGCAAAGCAAGAAAATTAGTCATCAAAGGCACCACATCTGCAGCTTCTGGACACCCTGGAGGTTCATTTTCTATGGCAGAAATACTGGGTGTTTTGTTTAACAATTATCTGCATTTTGATCCAAAAAACCCACTTTGGGAAGATCGTGACAGGTTAGTTTTATCAAAAGGACATGCATCACCCGGACTTTTCTCAAATTTGGCAGTGGCAGGATATTTTGATGAATCAGAAATTGAAACTCTACGAAAGTTTGGAAGTAGATTACAAGGACATCCTGATCTAAAATGTCCTGGAGTAGAATTTTGTGGTGGTTCACTAGGAATAGGATTATCATTTTCTATTGGTGCTGCATTGGCTGCAAAAATAGATGAAAAAAAACATCACATCTTTACAATTATTGGCGATGGTGAGTCTGATGAAGGTCAAGTTTGGGAGGCCGCAATGACTGCTGCAAAATATCAAGTTGATAATCTTACTGCAATATTGGATAGAAATTTCATTCAACAAGATTCGTACACTGAAAAAATAATGCCGCTTGATGAGAGATTAGCAGGAGATGATCTATCTGAAATGTGGAAGGACGCATCACGATGGAAAATTGGCGATAAGTGGCGTGCATTTGGTTGGAATGTAATTGAAATTGATGGTCATAGAATTGAACAAATTAATGACGCACTATCAAAAGCAATCTCGACAAAAGGAGTTCCAACAATGATTATCGCAAGAACAATCAAAGGAAAAGCAGTTGAACATATGGAAGACAACCCAAAGTGGCATGGACAAGCACCAAAGCCTGAGATTGCTCCCATTATTGATCTAGAACTTGATAGTCAGTTCATGATTGCACCATCCATTATTGCAGGTGATATGTCTAATTTGGCAAATGAAGTAAAGCGGTGTATCAACGGAAGAGCAGACTACATACATCTTGATGTAATGGATGGCCAGTTTGTTCCAAATACAACATTTGATCACAACAAAATTCGTGAACTTAGACCATTAACAGTTATTCCGTTTGACACTCATTTGATGATCAATGAGCCAGTAAAACATGTTAAAGATTTCATAGATGCTGGAAGTGACATTATTACAGTTCACGCAGAAGTATGTGATGAATCAAGCTTTGGTGAAATTCATGACACGCTAAAGCAAAATGGAGTTGGTGTTGGAATTGCAATAAATCCTGATTCTGATCTTCCAGTATGGTCTTTAAAATTTTTACCAACTCTTGATCAATTAATTGTCATGTCCGTTGTACCTGGCAAGTCTGGCCAAAAATACATTGAAGCAACACATGACAAAATGATCAAAATAATGAAGACTCTAAATGAAAATCAATTCCAAGGTTATGTTGAGGCTGATGGAGGCGTTACACTTGAAAATATTGGCTCTTGTTTTGCAGATGGCGCAAGAGTATTTGTTGGAGGAAGTGCAATTGTTGGACAAGACGATGTAAGAGGAGCAATTAGACAATTTAGAGAAGCGACTTTGAAAGCTAGACGGTTAGCACTTTTAACAAAAGCAAATGAACTTGGAGGTTCCGAGCTTGTCAATAAATGGATTGAATTGCATCAAATTGGCGACAAAAAGGATCAATTAATCAAAATGGCAAAAGAGGTAGGATACATTTGACAACAGTTGAACCACAAATGACTGACATGAGAACTGAATATGGAAAAACTCTGATAGATATTGGAAAAGAAAACCCAAATGTAGTTGTTTTGGGAGCAGATACAACTGATTCATTAAAAACGTCAGGTTTTGGAAAAGAATTTCCAAACCGATTTTTCAATGTGGGAATTGCAGAAGCAAATCTTGTTTCAGTTGCTGCAGGTCTTGCAATAAATGGAAAAACTTCTTTTGCAAGTACATATGCTATTTTTGTTCCAGGAAGGGCAGTTGATCAAATTAGAAATGCAATTGCATATCCGTCTAGAGGAGACAAAAAAGGACTAAATGTAAAAATTGTAGTTTCTCATGGTGGATTATCTGTTGGTGCAGATGGTGGTTCTCATCAACAAATTGAAGATATTGCAATTATGCGTGCAATCCCAAACTTTAGAGTTTTAATTCCAGCAGATACTGTTGCTGTAAAAAAACTTGTAAGAATAATGTCTGAGCAGTATGGTCCATTCTATATGAGAATGGCGCGTTCAAAGACGCCTGTAATTCATCAGGATTCACAAGAATTCAAAATTGGAAAAGGAATTACTCTAAATGATGGTTCTGATTGTACAATTGCAGCTTGTGGAATTACGGTAAAGTTGGCACTTGAAGCCGCTGAATTGTTAAAGCAAGAAGGAATTTCTTGTAGAGTACTTGATGTGTTTTCAATAAAACCAATTGATGCTGAATTATTAGAAAAAGCAGCTAGAGAAACTGGCGCAATTGTGACATGCGAAGAACATAATGTGTTGGCAGGAATGGGTTCTGCCGTTGCAGAAGCAGTTTCTGAGCGATACCCTGTACCAATAAAGCGTATTGGAGCGCAAGACATGTTTGGTGAATCATGCCGAGATAAAGAAATTCCACTTTTGCTTGAAAAGCATGGAATATCATCTTTTAATATAGTAAAGACTGTAAAAGAAGTACGGAGAAAGACATCATGAAAATTTTCCTCGATACTGCTAATCTTGAATCTATCAGGATGTATAATGATATGGGACTACTTGATGGAATTACAACAAACCCATCGTTATTATCAAAAGAAGGCAGCGATCCTCATAAAACAATGGAAGAGATTGTTAGCATTATCAAAGGTGATGTTAGTCTTGAAGTTGTTGCAACAGATTTTGAAGGGATGATGGATGAAGGCCGTAGATTACGAAAATACGGTGAACATGTTGTAGTAAAATGTCCCATGACAGCAGATGGCCTTAAAGCGTGTAAGGCTCTTACTGCAGAAGGAGTCCCGGTTAATGTTACCCTTGTTTTTTCTCCAAATCAAGCAATTTTGGCAGCAAAGGCAGGTGCAAAATACGTTAGTCCTTTTATTGGAAGATTAGATGATGTTGGAAAAGATGGAATGCTTCTCATTAAAGAAATTAAACAAATTTTTTCAAATTATAATTTTGGAACTCAAATACTAGTTGCTAGTGTCCGACATCCAATGCATGTAGTTGATGCTGCAAAGATTGGAGCAGATGTTGTTACTTTACCTCCTGCCGTTTTAGGAAAAATGCTAAAACACCAATTAACCGATATTGGTTTGAAAAACTTCTTGGCAGACTGGGAAAAATTAAAAGCAGAAGATCCAAATATTAGAATTTAGATCATATACCTAGATTTTCTTCCTTAGTTATTTCTAAGAACACCTTATCGCCAACTGAAAGATTCATCTGTTTATATTCGTGCATTTCAAGTTTTATTGCAGTAATTCCACCAGGCATCGCTCCCATTCCTCCTAACACTTTGTTCAGATCTTTCATCATATCATTCATGTTTGTAAATCCCATAACTTTTGGACCAAATGGTGATTGGGGACTTGTAGTGCCTTCTTTTAGCTCCTTTGCAGATGATAATGACACAATCACATATGGTGCGCCATCTGGGGCAGAATCAATGCTTCGAACTACATATTCTTTCTTCATATACTATATTGACAGAATTTACTTATATTTCATTTTTAAGATGAAGTGAAACGAAATAGGCACAACTTCATATATGATTTGAAGGTAATATCATTATACTGGGTCTTTTTTTAGTGAAAATTTAAATTCATAGCATGAAAAGCGATGAGAAGAGATCACACAGACTAAATTATCTTCTCAGATTTTATCTCAGTAATCCAAGAGACCTTGATCTATATCATAGAGCAAAACAGATGGGTGTTTCAGATTCCACTGCCAAAGATTATGTGAGAACAGTAATTATTCGAGCAAAAAATATTCGATCCCGTTAAATTATTTACCCCTAAAAATTACTTCATTTGATGGAAATTTCAATAGAAGAATGGAAAAAACTCATTATTCATGAAGTAATTGAATACAAATTTGATGATTGGGTAAAACAGATTGCTTTTTCAAGTAGAACCTCAGGCGGAGGAATTCCAACCATGCAATGGGCAGATGGAGTGGCCTTTTCACCAGTGAACTTTCCAACAACTAACATCGTTATGGAGGAACAGCTTAAAGGGGTACTTCACTGGTCATCAGTATCTTTTGCTATAAAGGAAAAATTTGAAAATCAAATTGTAAGGGAAAACGCTACTCTCAACCTTGTTGATGTGAGCGTGAATGAAATTTTCCGCAAATTAGCAGCAGAGCTTAAAAAGCAATCCAAGTATTCTAACTAAGATGCCAGAAGATATACTTGACAATGTAAAGGAACTGCTTAACAAAGACATAGGTGATAAAAAAGTCCTTGAGCAAATCAAACGTGCTGCTGAAAACAATGAAGCAATTTCAAATTATGAGAGAAATTATGTTAGAAAATTAATTGAAGATTTAAGAAAACCCCCAGAACCTAAAGTAGAAACCCCTCCAGAAAAACTTACAGAAATTTTATCCCCTCAAGAACAAGTTCCTACCACATCGCCACAACTTCACACTTCGACTATTGTAACACATAAACCTAAAGACAAAACAAACATCAAAGTAATAATTGGCGGAGCTGCAATTGTACTAGCAATAATTGCGGCAGTGTTGCTGGGAACAAATGAGATTGATGTTGGTTCCAACAATCCTGTGATTGTTCCAAGTTCTGGGTTGTTAGATTTAGATCAATCTTCATATAATGAAGGCGATATAATTTCAATTTCTGGAAAATCAAAAAAATCACTTGGAAACACAATAAATTTATCAATTGAAAATCCAAATGGAGAATTGATTTGGGCAGAAGACATCAAGATTAAAGAAAGTGGTGAATATTCTACTTTGGCCATCGCCGGTGGCTCTGGATGGGAAAACAGTGGAACATATACATTAAAAATGAAACATGGAAACGAAAATGAACAAATTACATTTAGTTTTAAAAGATAATTTGTAACGAATTTTTATTCGTCTAGATAAATCCGTAAATTAGTAGAAAGTATTATCTTTTGGTGAATCAATATCACTTTGAACCTTGATATCAAAATTAATGGTGATTTTTGTAATCGTTACGATATCCTTACCGCCATTATCTGACATTTATTCAGTAGATGCTGCCACTCCATTTTTTGCCAATGATGCCTTTACACAAAATGGAATAGAGTGGTGTGAAGAAAACTTATCACTATACCAGATACTTGGAAACAAGTTTTTTGATCATCATAAGCATTCAATTGAATCCAGAGTTTGTGTAAGCTTATACAACGATCCACTTTGGACGTATAATGGTCCAGATAGATATGAAAAACTTATTGAAAAAAGTAGATACTATGTTGCACTTGAAATCGCAGAAAGTGCCGAGGAAGCCCAAACTGGAGTAGTTGATCCGACTCCTGCAATGACTCGTGAAAATAAAACAGAAGTTAAAGAAGAAATCAAAGAACCTGTTTGCAAACCAGGAGAAATTCTAATTGATGGAAAATGTTCTACAACAGAGATCCAAACTCCTGAAGGAGGTGGATGTCTAATTGCAACTGCAACATATGGTTCTGAGCTTTCACCACAAGTACAGTTATTGCGAGAGACTAGAGACAACACTTTGCTTCAAACTGATTCAGGATCATCTTTTATGGAATTATTCAATAAAATCTACTATTCTTTTTCACCTACAATAGCTGATTGGGAAAGACAAAACTATGCATTTAAGGAATCAGTAAAGATTACAATTACACCCTTGTTAATGTCACTATCAATTCTAAATCATGTTGATATTGATTCAGAGCAAGAAATGCTTGGTTATGGGATTGGAATTATACTTATGAATGTTGGAATGTACTTTGTAGCTCCTGCAATACTAATTTCAAAGATTAGAACCAAGTTCTGAATTATCTAAAACTAATACAAAATTAATTACATTATTTTTGATTTGGTTCCTACATCATAGGTTTCTTCAACTGTAGAAACAAATATTTTTCCATCACCTGCTTTTCCAGTATGTGCAGCATTTATTATTGCATTAACCATGTCGTTAACTTTAGAATCTTCAAGAATTACTGAAATACAATCTGTTCTGTTATATTCAGCAACGTATCTTGCAGCAGCACGTGGACCTCTTACAAGAGGCCTTTCACCAGAACCTTTTCCTCTAGCTTCAGCGATTGTGACACCTTTTGCACCAGCTTTCATAATTGCATCAACAACAACATTTCTCCTAATACTTGGAATCATGGCGTCAATTCTTTTCATAGTGCCCTTTTGGAATCTTTTTTAATCAAATTAAAAGATTATCTTGTTGAGGCTACTTGGTCTAACAAGTTTATTCAATTTACTAACAATTTAATACATCAAATATGAAAAAACCAAATTTTGAGGAAAACCTGTGAAAATACTAAGATATCTAGGATGTATGATTATTGGTCACAATAAGATCCTTCAACATTGGTTGGAGAATGAAAATGATACTTACTTTACGGTTTGTAGTCAGTGCGATAGAAAATGGAAAATAAAACAACTTTCTAAACAATCACAAATTTTCACAAAAACTCATGCTATCAAAATACGCTCTCAGGGAAAAATAATTCAAACTTCAATTGTGCCATCTTTTAAAATCCCAGAAAAAACTGATAAAAAACAATTAATAAATATCTATTTAATTTAAGAAAAGTCTTAATTTTTAAATTGTTTTTCCAAAAACTCAAAAAATAATTCACCATCAAAATCTGTATAATCACTTATAATTTTTGTCTCTATATTTGTAAAAAAATTATTGTAGATAGTTTCTCTTTCATGTTTTAATGGTGGTGAACAAAAACACATTTCAGACCATTCAATTGTATTTGGCGCTGTAATTTTTGCACGTTTCATAGAATTTACAATTTCTTGCCCATCCGGCTTTTGATTCTTAATTGTGCCGTCAATTAATTTTCTATAAAATTCTTCCATCTTATCTTCAATAAATTTAGCTTTAACTGAATAAATCACAACTATCTACTCGTTGTATACCATAAGTTCTTTTTCTTCTAATAGTGAATGTAAATTATGAACAGAACGATATACATCTGCCTCTTTTTTAGCTCCAGTACAAACAAGTTTTCCAGAAGCAAATAACAAAATTACAGTTTTTGGATCAAGCATTCTGTGAATCAAACCTGGGAATTGTTCAGGTTCATACATACTTCGTGGTAATACCCTTGCAGCTCTTTCAAGATGAATTTTCCCACCCAAGTTAATAGCAGCTACAATGTTTTGAACAACAATTATTGCATCTTTTTTAATTTTAATTCTTCCCTTTCTAAGTTTTTGTACTACTGTTCTAACAGCTTTTATTGCCATTTCTTCAGATTTTGCTCCGGTGCAAACCATTTTGCCCGTTCGAAAAATCAATGTCGCAGTTCTTGGTGTTTTTAATCTAAATACCAAACCAGGAAACTGATCAGGATGATATTCTGTATCTGGAAATTTTTTTGTTACTTCATTTAGATCAATTTTTTGGTCCACCGATGCAGAAGCTACAACGTTTTCAACACTAACTATTGGCTTTGTTTGCGGCATTTTTAGTCTCCTTTTAAAGCCCTTTATATATAGATAGTAAATTTTTCTCCAAATTTAGAATTTTTAATGATGTCCTACTAATCGATATCTTTGTTCTTCATCGATGATGTCTAATGTTAATTCATTTTTTCTGATTTTATTTTTAGGAATCTCAACATCAAAAAAACCTAGTTTTCCTTTACAAGGAATTGGAATTCGAAATGTCTTTGGATTTTTTAAAACAAAACCATATTTTCTATCAAAAAAATCTGGTGAAGCAAGATGTCTTTTGGAATCAGCTTTAACTTCTAATCTTGAATTATATTTTTTTACATCGATGATCTCAGCTTTTCCAATAATAGCTCCAACCACAAGTTTTTTTGAAATTTTTAATCTTTTACAGTCATTTATTCTAATTTTCAATGGAGAATGAACTAAAAATTCTCCACGAAAACTAGTATTCCATTTTCTAAGCTCTATAGTTTTTTTGCCAGATACTATCAAGTCGGCAAAAGGCTGTGAAACAGAAAGACACTTCATTTAACATCTGTTATTACTTCGACATTATTACCTATTTCATACTATTCTGTAGCCACTTTAATCAATTCAGGAATTGGTTTAGTTTTTGCTTCTGGCAGTTCTGATATCCCGCCATTCAAACTTTGAGTTACAATTCCTTTACTTTCAAGCACTTTTACAGCCATCAACGAAGTATTGCCTGCCATACAAACAAGCAATGATTTACCTTTAGATCCTCTCAGATCTTTACTTAACTCTTCTGGAATTTGTTGCGTTGCTAACAATTGATCTACAGTTCTTGCCTTTGGAACAGAGATTTTGCTTTTATCAACGCCAAGCGATTTTGCAATTACCTCTATTCCTTCTTCGCGTGGAGTATACTGGGTATGAATCCAGATTACTTTATCATAATCATCTATGTTTGATGCAGCTTCTTGTAGAGATATCTGGGGCTTATTCTCCTTAGACATCTCTTCTAGATTCTTTTTGTACTTGTCTATCCCATCAGCAATTATTACAACAAACTTTCTACCTCCACCAAAGTTTGCCATTTGAATTACCGAATAAAGTGCAAGAGCACTACTTTCTCCTATGTTGTGACCTTTGTCTACAAAAAACTTTAGAAGAAGTTTTGCTTGTTCAAAGTCTACTTCGTGTTGTCCAGCATATTTCTCAGGTTCATATAATGTCAAGCCAGATGCCTTGTCTTTTGTTCTAATTCCTGCAACATCCTGATTGCTTGGGGGGAACACTACATGCAGAGATTTTTTCCCATATTTTTCAGACAAGTATCTACTCAAACCCCCCGAGGTGCCACCTGTACCAAAGGTGCATACGACTTCAAAGTCCTCTAACGAATTTCCTTGTTCATGTAATTGTTGATCTATTTCAGATGCGGTAACCGTTCTATGCACATCAATATTCAATTCATTATCATACTGTTCTGGACAGAAACATCCGTAAATCTTTGCAAGAACTTTTGCCAAGTTTATGATGTCTTGTGCTGCTAAAAGTGATTCTATCTCAGAATATTCTTTATCAAAGACGGCAGGATCAAAACCCAGTTCAGATAACTGTGAACGAATATTTGCTGCTGTTGCTTTTGCCGCCAAAAGATTTGGATTATCTTTCATTCCTGGAGCAGGACATATGTCCATGTCAAGGTCCATGATGCGTATGTTCTCGTTTCTTAACTCTTCAAAGACTCCTTCTTGTAGTTTTCTTGAAACAAGTGCAACTACATTTAGTCCCAGTTTAGATAACAAACCAAGTGCTATTCCAAAGTTACCTGAAGTAGCTTCAATTATTGTTTGTCCATTTGAAAGCTTACCTGTAACAATGGCATCATGTATTATGTGTACTGCAGGTCTGACTTTAATCGAGCCTGTTAACAAGTCAGAATCAAACTTGCCGAAAACTTTTAGATCTGTATTAGCAAGATTAATGTTAAACACATTTTTTGCACATTCTTTCAAATCCTCAGTAATGTCAATCAAAGGTGTAGCATTGACAACCTTTGCTTCTCCGTCCTTTTTTTCTATGTGAGGAACCTTAGTCCATATTTCTTGTTCAAAGCGTTCAAGTAGAATGTTGTCCATACAATCGTTTTATTTTTACTTAATTTAGAACTTTCCCATTGTGCAGAAATTTTTCAGGTTAACTTCCTCCTAAAACATTTAGAACTTTTTTTGGAATATCATTTAATCTACTTACTGCAAGCGTTCTCTCATATCCTAAATATCTTAGATTATTTGCAATCATTGTAGCACGCATAGTATTTGGACCTAAACCAAGTGCAACCATCTTAATTCCCATTGATTTGAATGATTTTAACATTGAACGAACCGCAGCAGTATCTGAAGGTTCACCATCTGTAAGTGTCAGAAAAATATCTGGTCTTTTTGATTGCATGATTGGATACATCTTGTCATACACTTCAGCTAATGGAGTACTCCCATTTGCATCAATTTGTGCTAGTCTTTTTGCACAAACATTATTCCATTTTACATCTTCTGGTTTTATGAGCCAACAGACAACTGAGCGTGCCTGTGTACTGAATGCATATACTGCAAATTTTATTTTCAGATATGAAAGAACTTCACATAAAGCCAAGGTTGCTTTTTTGTATTCTAGTTGATCTGATGAAATACTAGACGAGTGATCTAGAAGAATTACAATTTTTGTTTTAATAGTTTTTTTAATATCGGTGAAAAAAGGTTCATGTCCTTCAATATATGACTCTTCATCAAATTCTTCTCCAGAACGTAGATGATGCTCTTTCCAGCCAGATTTCCAATTTTTAAATTTAGTTTTTAGATTGTTAATAAGATCTAAATCATAAATTGTGGTTTCATCCACGCTTGTTGATTTTGGAATCTTCACTCCAATTGTTTCAGGACCAAGACCTTTGTTTTCATTTTTCTTATTTTCATCAAGGAGAACTTTGTATTCATCAAACACATTTTCTCCTTTGATTGTTGCTTTTGGATCAACTTTTCCAAAATCACCTTCACGATGTTTTGAAACTTTGATGAGAGCTTTTAGGAGTTCTTCTTCTGAAACTGGCATACCTAGCTTCATTTTTGGAAGTGCCATAGGAATTGTCATCAATGAATCAATATCTAAAATTTTGATTATTTCTGGAATTTGCTTTTCAATCCATTCTGTTTCATAATTGTTGTCAATTGCCCTTTGAAGAACTTTTTTTGCATATTCAGACGCATTGTGTATTTTGTCGTAATGACTTGCTTGAACTTCCCCCTTAATTGATCCAAATAAGAAATATTGAAAAAACGCTTCAACTATTCTTGCTTTTCCATAGATTGAGTTTAATAATGGTCTATAATTCCATTGAAAACCATAATTAAAAATAATTTCTTCATCCATCCCTCTCCAAATTTTTCTTCCAAGTAATTCTATTCTTCTCGTTTCAATTGTGTTAAGAATAAAACCAAAGGCATGATCGTTACTGAGAATCTTCTTACAAAATTTTATTCTCATTGCTTCATACCACAATGCAGCACGAAATTGTCTATACCTTTGAAAATCATCACCTACAAATTTTTCTATAGGTGATAAGATTACTCTTTTTTCCTTTAATCTAGTTCTAATATCAGTTTTATCTGAAAATTCTACAGTAACATTTTCTTCTCCGGCCCAACGTCGAACAAGAAATGTAGCTATTTCAATTAGAGTATCGTGACGTAAACTTAGTGCTTGCATCTAGTTACCAAACATTGAGGTTATGATGTCACTTACTTTTTGATATTCCACATTTCCCCATTGTGCATATACGTTTCCAAAAACTATGTTTGCAGCTTCTTTAGGAGTAATTCCTGAATCAAGCATTTTACCATAAGAAATGGTTTCTCTAAGACTAGGTGAATAATACAATTCTTCAACTGCAGCTGCTTGACGCAAATTATTTGCAAGTTTTATTCCCTGAATGAGTTCTTTATCATGATTTTCAGAAACATATTTTTTTACAATTTGTAATTCAATCTCTTCTGGTGGATATTCAAGTCTAATTCTTACTGGAAATCGGCTTAGAAGCTGTGGTGGTAATTCTTTTGTTCCAACATGTGTAAGTGGATTAATTGTTGCAACAACAAACCAATCTTTATGTGCATTAATTATCTCACCAGTCGCTTCTTTTAGAACAACTTGACGTCTGTCATCTAATGCTTCATCTAATCTTAGTAAAACATCTGCTTCAGCAGAGTTTATCTCATCAAGATATAATATACCTCCTTCTTTCATTGATTTTATCAAAATTCCTTCATCAAAACCAACAGATCCTTCTGTTAGAGTTTTTGTTCCAACTAGATGACTTTCTCTAGTTCTAAGGCTAAAATTTATTGTTTCAAGTTTTTTTGATTTTCTTTTTGCAAAATCTCTCACCAAAGTTGTTTTGCCAGTTCCTTTTGGACCTATAATAAGAACAAATAATCCTGCCTCATATGCTTTGTTTAGAATATTAATAGAATTATTCCAATCTAGATAGCTTGTTTCTTGTAACAATGTCAATTGTAATTGGGACTTTTTTTACAAATAAGTCTTAGTTCTGAAAGGCCACTAATTTGGCATTAGACTCGTCTAATACAGAGTGTAATTTCTTACTCCATTCGTAGAATCCCTCTGGAGTTTCAGGATAGTTGTAATAATGCTCCGTAAGCCATCTGTTTTGTTGAGTAGTGTATTTGAGTCCATTGGCAAGTTTTTTGTTTAGCGCACCACGAATAATCATTCCTAATTTACCTAAACTGCTAAAATCTGGGTGTTCACCTTTTGAAATTGCTTCAACATCAAGATTTCCCAAAAAATGTTTCATTCCATAACTAATCTGTTCGTTTGTTAGAGTTTGAATTAATCTCCTAAATAATTCCAGACCTGCAGTTTTGTAACCATATTCATTGATGAATTCTTTGTTATACTTCCATAACCCTTTCTCAGTTAAATCACCTGATTGAATTGCATCTACCACGCATTTTCCAATAATTGTTCCTGCAACTAATGCAGGCCCAATTCCTCCTGCATCAAGTGGTTTTGGCATCCATGCAGAATCTCCAACAAGCATGTACCCATTTGCAACCATACAATCATTTTGTCTTCTAACAGAAACTTGGAAATTACCGGTTGCATTATTTTTGTCTTCTGGGTCTGTTGAAAGCTTCGGATTTTTTATCGCTTTATTTCTTTTAACATACTCATTAATTAACATAGAAACATTATCGTTTTTTCCTAATCTTTTGTTTCTTTTTTCCAAAAGTGTTTTTTCAACACCTAATCCAATGTTTACTTTATTCTCACCTTTTGGAAAAACCCAACCATAACCACCAGGAGCAATATCTTGATCTAAATGAATAATACAATAATCGGGGTCAAATTCAGATAAATCTTTTTCACCATTTTCAAAATACATGATATGCCTTCCAGTTGATTCAACATCTCGGCGATCAATTTTCTTTTCCATCTTGTCAGAATTTTGTAATTGATTTCTCAACATTGAGGTAATGCCTGTCGCATCAATTACAATTTTGGCAGTTTTTTTGTACGGTTGTTTGTTTTTGTTATCTACTCCTTTAACTCCACTTACTTGACCATTATCATAAAGTAAACCTGTTAGATTAACTTCAAAATCAAACTCAATTCCCATTTTTCTTGCTCTTTCATTCTGATGCTCAGGGAGTTTTTGCCTATTGAGCATGTAACCATCTCCATCAAAGGGAATTGAAGTTTCTCTGTCTGGCGAAAATGCCATGACTCCTTTTACTTTATGTTCAATTTCTGGTTCAGTCCACGGAACTTTGATGCGCTCTGTCATGAAGTCAACGGCTTCTTTGCTTACTGCATCACCACATATCCATCCGCTAACACTTTTTTGTCCTGGTAAATGGCTAGAACTTCTGTCAATGACCAGAATTTTTAATCCTTGCTTTGAATAATGTGCTACAGACTGAGCTGCTACAGTACCTGCTAATCCTCCACCCGCTACAATTACATCGAAATCTGACACAATCATTCCCACGTTAATAGATATTTAAAATAATCTTGTTATTTCAGATCAAAAAATTTTGGGTCGGATCGTCGCGGCGTCTTCAAGGCAATAGCTCAGACTGGAGCGGCTATTATCTCCTCATTCCCGACCTGATTACAACTAATTCTTATTTATTCTAGTTGGTTGCTTTCAAAAGTTCTGAATAAATTTTAGCCGTATCTTTTTTGTTATAGATTGGGGTAAAAATTTTTATCTTAACAGGATCTTTATCCCTCAAGTCCAGTTTTCTTGTAACCAACTTTTGTTTATCTAATCTTAAATGAAATGCAGAATTGTGAATTCTTTCTTCCAAATTTTCCAGTAATTCATTTTGTTGCACTTTTGGCAAATTGACAATCAACTTTTCAACAAAATTTTTTGCATCTTTTTTTGTAATCTTTGTCTGTAACGTGGTTATTGGATTATCAAAATGACCTTTCAAATTCTGAATGTCAAACTCATCCTGTTTTATTTGAAATAGCTCCTCAAATGCATTAAAAAATTTTGTAATGTCTTCTGTTGCATGAACTATCACATTTACAGTTACTTCAATTTTAGCATTCATTTATGATTGGAAAAATCAATAACTTTACGCTTTAAGAAGTGCAATTTCTTTTTCTGCAGTTCTTACTAACTTTACTTTTTCAAGTCCTACGTGTCTAATTCTAATTAATTTCTTGGCAGCTGCCATTATGTCCGAATTTATTTTTCCATAGCATGTTGCCTGTACAAATTGGTCAATTGTCATTTGAGGAACAGTTTTTTCAATAACATCCTTTGCAATTAATCTAAGGGCATGTTTTCTTGAAGTATTTAGTTGTCTATGTGTTAATGCTATTATCTTTAATCTGAAAATGTATCCATCTTTTGTTTTTATATCAACGATAAAATTTACTTTGGAAGACCCTCTTCTAACAAGGCTACGTAAAAATTCTTTTGCATATTCAAATTTTTTGAAAATTGAATAGGCTTTTTCACCTTCAACTTTGCTAATTTGGAAGAATATTTTGTATTGGTGTTGGGATGGATCTCCCTTTAGAATGTCAAATAATGTGACATCTACTACTCTTCCAACCGCGTTTTCTTCATCTGTAATTGGAATGTATGCAACTGGTACGTTGTTAAATGAATCTGGTGCTATGACAGTAACCCACTTTTTCTCTCTCCATTTGTCTTTTACTCTAGTTTTTCTACGTGCCAATTAGTAACGACCTTTGAATCCAAAATATAAGGGTATGTGACTAGATTGTGGATTTTCCAATATAGTTTTTCAAAGCTTTTGGTACTTTGATGTGACCGTCTTTAGTTTGAAAATTTTCTAAAATTGAAACCAAAACTCTAGAAGTTGCAATTAGAGTACTGTTTAAAGTGTGAAGATATTGTGTATCTTCATTTGTTTTATCTCTGAATCTAATCTTTAGCCTTCTAGCTTGATAATCAAGACAATTAGAACAAGAAACAATTTCCCTGTAAGCATTTTGTCCTGCCATCCATGCTTCAATGTCATAAGTTTTAGCAGAAACTTTTCCCATATCTCCACTTGAAAGAAGCATTACTTTATGTGGAATCTCTAACTTTTGATAGAATTCCTCAGCTGTTTGAATCATTCTTTCATGTTCATTCCAAGATTCTTCAGGTCTTGAAAAAACAAATTGTTCAACTTTCTCAAACTGGTGAACTCTAAAGATTCCTTTTTGATCTTTTCCATGTGCCCCAGCTTCTTTTCTAAAACAAGGACTAATTCCAGCATATCTTAATGGTAGTATGTTGCCTTCAATAATTTCACCAGAATGCATTGCAGCCATTGCATGCTCTGATGTTCCAATAAGATACAGATCCTCGTCTTGAATTTTGTAAATCACATCCTCGAAGTCTTCAGCAATAATAGCGCCTTCCATTGCTTTTCTTTTAATGAGGTAAGGAGGCTGCACCGGAGAATAATTTTTTTCAGAAAGGAAATCTAGTGCAAAATTTATCAATGCTTGGTTTAATCTAACTAGATCGTTTCTAAGATAATAAAATCTTGCACCAGAGACTTTTGCTGCACGTTCTAAATCAACCAAATCTAAATTATCTGATAGATCAACATGGTCTTGAATCTGAAAATTAAATTCTGGAATATTTCCCCATTTTCTAATTTCTTTATTTGCGGTCTCATCTTTTCCGATAGGGACTGATTCATGAATTAGATTTGGAATTGTGTAAGCAAGCTTTGAATACTCTTGTTCAATATTTGTTTGAGTTTTTTCAAGTGATTCAAGGTCTGATGAAACCTTTTTCATCTCATCTAAAATTTGAGAAATATCTTTTCCTGCCTTTTTCTTTTCTGAAATTTGTAAAGAAACTCGGTTTTTCTTTTTTCTTAACTCATCCGTTTTAATTATGAATTCTCTTCTTTTTTTGTCTGCATCAACTAGTGCATCGATATCAAATTCAACAAATCTGTCTTTTAACATCTTACGAATTTTATCAGGATTGTCTCTGAGAATCTTTGGGTCTAACATTATTCAATCACTTTTAGTGCTAATTGCACATGTTCTAAAACCTCATCTACTGTGGCAATCAATTTTTTCATATTCCCTTGACTTTGAAAATTAAAAACAAGTTTGTTATCAAAATTTTCTAGTTCTAGAGTCAAGTTTTCTGGAAAATTCACATTGTCAGGTTCAAGAGCTTTTCTAACGGTTTTGGCCTTTTTTTCAGAAATATTATCAAGAGTTACTTGAACTTTGCACGTTAATGACATTTGCTTCTAGATAGTCCAAGAACCCATCCAATTTGTCTTTAGTTATTCTGGCACCTGCGGCTGCATCATGCCCTCCACCCACACCATCAAATTTCTCAGCTCCATGTCTCATCAATTCACTTAGATTTACATTTGATTTGCAAGAAAATGATTTTCTTGATGAGAACTTGATTGTCCCTTCATCTCCATTTGTTCTAAGTATTATGATTTTTCCAGAATTTTTTGGAGAACCTGCAATTAGAGATGATATTGTACCGGACATAGTTTCAGGAATGACACCTTCTCCGTTTACCAAAACACAATTTTTGTTATCAGAAATCCTCCATCTTTCATTCGCTAAAATATTCATGTAATTTCTTATCATTTTTCTGTACTCTGTTAGAATGTTTTCTCCCTCTTGAAGAAGCTTATTTCTATCGCCCATACAAATTGCTATTCCAACACCAGCTTTGCTGATTCTTCCACAAGAATTTAGCATTGTGGCAAAGTCTCGGCCATCTCGCAAAAAACTTCTTCTATCTTCTCTTGGAAAAGAGTATGTGTATCCAATCAATTCTTCCATTATGTCGGTGGCATCTTTTCCTGCAGTGACTTTGGTAATTCCTTCAATGAGTATTCTTTTCTCGTCTTCAGATAATTCAGCTGGCACTCTCCATCTTTGTCCATCCTTTACCTTGATTCCTGCAGAATTTATCAAAGAAAGACATGCATCTCTGTTCCATGTTAGTCCCTCAATAAATGGTTGAGATGTAAATGCAAGTGCATCAGGAAGAGGTCTTGTTTCTCTGCCAACCAATAATAAATCCAAGTCTATTTCAAGTAGACCTTCTTTTTTTGCAGTTTTTGCAATTTCCAAATTTTTTCCTCTAAAGGATTTTTTTTCACCTTGGTCTTGTCTATCTCCCAAAGCTGAAACTATTGCTATTGGAGAAAGATCCGAATTTTTACTATCAAGGGAATTTGCGGCTAAATATGCCATTCCGCCGGCACAAATTTCTGTACCTCCATCAATCCCAAACTTCCATGCATTAACCATTCTTTCATTTTCATGTTCGTCTTCTGAAATTTCATGATGATCCAAAACCATCCAGTTGTCGCCAAGATTTTCATCGAGGTCTTTTGCAAACCCTCCACCAAGATCAGTTATTATATGCAAATCTCTAGAATTTTTTTGAAGATTCGAAATAACAGATTTGTTTAACTCTTTTGTTGTCCGAACAGTACAATTTGCACCTGCTCGAATTAGTGCTTTGGTAATTATGCTGCCAGAACTTAGACCATCACAATCAATATGTGTTAAAACAAAAATTGATTTGTTTGATTTAATGCAATCAAAAATCTTATCGTGAAAATATGAAAGCGATTCAGTGAGATCTTTTGCCATCACTCTAGTTGAGCGACCACGGATTTATATTTCCAGTTTTTAGCAAGTTGACCTGTTTTTTTGTAATAAGATGCTAATCGGTGAACTTTAGCTTCGATTAGCTCAAGCGATCTAACATTTCGACTATCTCCTTTGTTAGACTTTAGATGTCTTTGTAAACCGACTGCCTTTTTTACAATGTTATCCAAGTCTTCAGGAATTTCTGGTTTAAGATTATTTTCTTCTAAGATCTGCATAATTGTTTTTTTTGTTACAGGTTTGACAAGAGGAATTGCATGCTGATCGCGAAGCTTTATTCCAATCTGACTTGGGGTTAAACCCTCTTTTGCATACTTTGCCACAAGTTCCTCAATCTGCTTTGAATCCTGAGAAACCCAAGATGGTGATCGTACAGTTACAGGTCTAATCGAATGAGATTTTCCATGTCTGTGAGTATGCATTCGTCCCATGTCCTGCCTGACTTTAGAACAAAATTAAACGTTACTTGATCCCTTCCCAAAAATCAAAATCCGGAGTAAAAAGAAAAGTTAAATATTAACATAAAGCTCATCTGAGCAGGTAAACGCTATGAAAAAAATAATTGTTTTATCAATTATGTTGACGCTGGTTGCAGTGGGCAGTATGGGATTCATTGGATTTGCATATGCTCAATACATGGGTAATGTTGGCGGTGCTGGAGAAACAGGTGCTGGCACACTTGAAGAAACCCTTGAACTAGCCAGACGTCGAATCGAAGCTGCTGAAGCAAACCCAGCAAGTGGTTCTGGTACACCATACCTAGACGCTGATGGTGTTCTTGGTGCTGCAGCTATAGCAGGTGCAGTCTTTGGTGGAATCGCTGGAGCATTCTTCTTTAGAGGAAGATCTGGCAAGTATGCCGCTCAAGGAAGAGGCTAAGCAAGAACCATTCTTTCTTATTTTATTCACATCTCTAGTGTATATTGCTGATCCCTGTTTTTTTGAGAATCGCAGAAATCTATATAACGCACTAATAGCGTTGTCTAAACAATGACTCCTATCGTGGGAATATTCCTTAGTATACTGTCATCATTGACAGGACAGCTAGGACCAAACTATGACCCATTATTCTTTGATGTAATGATTTACATCTTTGGCACAATGATGTTCACAATATTCTTGTTAGCAATAATATCATTTTGGCTTCGTGTCCATGGATGGTCATACAAAGACAACCGTGAGAGATGGGTTGATGAATTAGATAGACACTTTGAAAGAGAAGGTATTGGTCTAATTCCAGACAACGGAAAATACTGGTAAACCCTTTCTTCTTTTCATTATTTTATCTAGAATTAGCGTTGGCTATTCTCTGTATTATGCATCAGGTGGCAAAAAGTCTGAATCCTTGGATTCATCATATTCCTTTGTAATGAATTCGGCTCGATAATGGTATCCATCCTCCAGTGGAGCACTAATGAAACGGGATGACTCTTGCCCATTTACAATTATTTTCGATTTTCCTTGATCCATATCTCTCATTGGGAATCCTCCTTCATGATATGTAGTCCATGTCCAGAAAAAGTGACCAATTTCAAATGGATACTCTTCATCCCATTCTGCATAAATTGTTCCATCATTAGACAAAGTGTACAGAGAATGTGTACATCTATCCGCTATTCCAATATTTGCTGGAATCTCAGCTTTTTGACCATCAACGTATAGTTCTAGTGTTGCAGAAATTTTGTAGTTAATGTCTCTATTATCAATACAAACTTTCAAAGGATTATCAATATTGAGATATTGTTGAATAGCTAAACTACCAAGACCTACTGAAATAGCAATTGCCGCTGTAATGCCAAGAAATCGTAAAGTCTTTTTCCGCTTTGCGGGATCACCCATTCCAGGCCAAAACATGTCATGAATCAATACAAATTACTTAAAGTCGTTTCTATGACTATTCATCCATTATTTCTAAAGTATCAAACTGATCCTGATGATCTGCAATAAAGTAAGTTATTTCATCAGAGTCAATTTCTACCCATTCGGATTCTCCCTTGTATGGCAAAAAGTCTTCAACAAAAATATCGCCAGGACCGGTAAATCTAACAATCATTCTTTCTTTTTTTGGAGAAAAGCCAAAAGGCAATTTTAGAACTTTGCCTCTTCTTTCGTTTTGCACATTAATTTTGAATCCTTGTTGTTTGTATTCTACCTCTCCAAAAAAATAACTTTGATTTATGTTAAGTTTGAGAATTTTGAAACTTAGCATCATCTATATTGTAACATTTTCGTATGAGATAAAACTTTGATTCATAAAGTATGAGGATGGTATGAATGATGTCAGGTAATTATTTTAGAAAATGAAAAGGAAGGTTGGGAGTTTAGATTACTTGCCAGGGTCGAGTCGCAAATGTAATGACATATCCAACACCAATCATGATTGATTGATATGCAATGTTGGTGTATGGGATTGGTTTTAAGATAAATTCGCCATCAACCACAACTGTTTGACCTGGACCTAGTCCCGGACCAACGTTTGCCACATTAAGCTGAGTATGTACATGATATACTCCTGGCTCAAGTGCCATTGCACATATCTGGTATGGTACTACTTCGTTTCCTGGAATGTCAAATACATTGCCAGGTGGATCTCTTGTTAGAATCTCCCATCTGTTTCCAGCATTAGTTGATTCCGAGAAGATTGATACCCATGCTCTGCTGTCTCTTTCAATCAAGCTAACAAGTTGGCCTGAAAGACAAATGTTTTCACCAGTTGTAAGTGATTGTCTGTTGAATGTCTCATCTTCGATTCTAATGAAACGACTCTGGAGTTGTGCTTGGACACCGTGTGCTTCAGCAGTTGGTAGAATTGTTTCAACCCAATTGAATCCAATTGTTCCTAGTGCTAGAACCATTCCGAGTCCAATAACAATTAGTTTTTTATCGACGACCATAGTTATCCCGTTAATTAATCAGAAAGGTAACAACCATCGTTATATGTTTTACCTTGATGTCGTGGATCGAGAACGAGATCTTAATGATTGACATCAATGATTAACAATGGAACTACTCTTTTGATTGGTTGATTTTTTGATTTTTTTGTTATCAAATCATATAAAAAATAGAAAGAAATAAGCGCTTTTCTTATAAAATTTTTAATAATTTTATAATATTTGGAACCCTTCCTTTATATCTCAAAAAACAAGCACTACACACATGGCACAAATGCCAGCATTAATCCCAAAAGAAGTCGAGATTCAAAGACTTAAGAAAATCTGGCTTATCGTTATTGCGATGGGATCAACTGCTGCTTCAGTCGAAGTAGACAACTTCGTTGATGGTTCTCTACATCAAACATCTATCAGAGATAGTGCATTTACACCAGCACACTGGTGGTTATACAGTCACTTTGTGGCTCTACCATTGGGTTGGGGTTCTGTAGCAATCTATGATAGAAGAGTACCAATTCTCAGAGGTCCAAATAACTCAATGAACACTGGTTTGAAGATGACCATTCTTGGTTACCTTGCAACAATGTTCACAATTGGAATCAATGAGATGTGGCACTTCTGGTTTGTTGAAGAAATCTTTGCAGTACCAAATCACTGGATGTTTAACATGGGTGTTGTCGTAGCCTTTATGGGCGCTCTAGCATACGTAGTTAGGGTTTACGCAAGACTGGTTGAACTTGGCGCAGAAACACCAGGTGAAAACCCCTATGTTGCTGAAATGTACAAGATGGCCCTGGAAGGCAAATTGTACAGCAGATCCATACCATAAGCAAAAACGTGCGATAAGCACCTCTTTTCTTTTTATATTTTTCAAAAAACCTGATCGAGTATTCATGATATTTTAGGAAAGACTTAATAGGATTCTCTCTCGATATATCGCAAATGACTCTTCCAAAAGGATTTGGATCAGGAGGCGGCGGTGGCGCCGGCAGCGCTGATGTCGAAAGGATGATTGGCAAACGCGTCGAAAACATGACGGGTATGATTACTCTATCATTCATCGCTGCATGGTTAGCAACTTTTGGTGGTACTGCAGCAGGATACTTCTATTATCCATGGGCATATCCAACAAACAGCGGTCACTATGCATTTATTGTCCTAACTATCATTGAAGCAATTGGTTACATCTTCTGTGTTAAAGTAATGCAGGAAGGTTCCAATAAGAATAGCAATGGTGTAGTTGCTGCAACAGTTGCTGGAGTAGCAGTACTCACTGTAATCATCTCCTTGTACGTGGGATTTTAAATCCATTTTTTCTCTTTTTATTAACTAGAATCTTACTGTCAAGTATTATCAAATTTATTACAGAAATTAGGTTCTGGCCTTTTATCCGATCATGAACTTTTGCTAAAATTTTATATACTGACCCCATATTCTACTGGTTAATGGTCTGGCTTAGACGATGTACCCACTACTTATTCATTGTAGTAGTTGCGGTAAACTCAACACTGTTAACAATTAACGCAGGTGACTACATTTTCTATACTGATTGGGCCTGGACTTCGTTTGTAGTATTCTCTATATCACAAACGTTGATGCTTACCGTCGGAGCATGTTATTATCTAACATTCACTGGCGTACCGGGAACAGCTACGTATTATGCCCTGATTATGACAGTATACACGTGGGTTGCAAAAGGTGCATGGTTTGCACTTGGATATCCATATGACTTCATTGTTACACCAGTATGGTTACCATCAGCAATGCTGTTGGACTTGGCATATTGGGCAACAAAGAGAAACAAGCACTCGTTGATACTGTTTGGCGGAGTACTGGTAGGAATGTCATTGCCATTGTTCAACATGGTAAACCTGATAACAGTAGCAGACCCACTAGAAACGGCATTCAAATATCCAAGACCAACATTGCCACCATACATGACACCAATAGAACCGCAGGTCGGAAAGTTCTATAACAGTCCGGTCGCGCTTGGTGCAGGTGCTGGTGCAGTATTGTCCGTTACGTTTGCAGCGTTAGGATGTAAGCTAACAACGTGGACGTATAGATGGATGGCCGCTTGGTCAAAGTGGGACTAAACAATTCCAAACCTTCCTTTTCATTTTATTAGAATCCTCTAAAGCGATTTCTTGAAAATTTTCTAAAATTGGTTTCAAACGAAATTTGTATTTAACCTATTCTGTGGTTGATAAAAAAATATTGTACAGGTTGTAATCTTTTACAACTTAATTTCTACAATAAAGAATTTCAAAAGAATGATGGGTGAAACAGGAATATACCCAGATTGCAACATCATATCCGAAACCCTTTGTAAAATGGGCAGGTGGAAAAAGACAATTAATTCCAATTCTGAATCAGCACCTTCCAGATAATTATGGTACATTTTTTGAGCCATTTTTGGGAGGAGGCGCAATGCTGTTTCATGTGGTAACAAATCATCCAAAACAAAAATGCATTGTATCTGATCTAAACTCTGATTTGGTTTTAGCATATGTCACAATCAGAGACAAAGTTGATGAACTGATTTCATCTCTAAAATCTCACTCTAGAAAATATTTCAAAAATAAAAAATCCTACTATTATGATGTTAGAGAGTCAGATCCAAAAAACCAGGTGGAAAAAACATCAAGACTCATTTTCCTAAATCGAACCTGTTTTAATGGATTATACCGAGTTAACAGTAAGGGAAAATTCAATGTTCCATTGGGTCGGTATACAAATCCAAATATTGTAAACGAGGAAAACCTTCGCTCTGTCAGCTCTGCTCTAAAATCTAAAAAAATTCAAATCAACTGTAGGGATTTTTCAGCAACTTTGGATGATGTAAAAAAAGATGATTTTGTATATTTTGATCCTCCATACCAACCAGTTAGCTCTACTGCAAATTTCACTAGCTACACAAATCGAGATTTCACATATGATGATCTTAAACGACTCCTTAAACTATGTAAAAAACTAGATTCTGAAGGATGCAAATTCATGCTATCAAATTCAAATTCAGAAGATGTTCTCAAAACATTCTCAAATAACTCTTGGAAGGTTTTTGAAATAGAAGCAAATCGTGCAATTAATTCTAATTCTAGAAAACGAACTGGTCATTCTGAATTATTGATAAAAAATTATTAAAGCTTCGAGCGGGATCCGGACCCGCGACCTTTACCTTACCAAGGTAACGCTCTACCAGGCTGAGCTATCGAAGCGATATGTTCCGGTTGTAGAAAATCCTTATAATTCTTGATTAATTTTTGAAAAAACTCAACTGTTAAATTTCCAGCATCTTTTTGCTATTTTGAGCGGAGGAGTAGTCAAGCCTGGCCAAAGAAAACTGTTTTCAGTTTTTGGACACGCGGGACTTAAGATCATAAAAATGGGTGATCCCGTCTCTTAGGGGTTCGTGGGTTCAAATCCCACCTCCTCCACTTGATCTATTTTGGACGCTTGATTCCTTTGGCGTTTAAAATTTCGTAAACTTCTGGAATTGCCCAGGCAAATCCAACATGAACACAATTCTTGTCTTCACATAGTTGGCAGAATAGCTCTCCCCTTTGTACTGCGACCTCGGCAATTCTATTTTCAATAGTATCCTTTAGAATAACTCTGTCTTCATCAACTGAAATCTTTTCAATTTTTGGAGCATATCTTGCAAAGGTTTTGTCCTTTTGCATCATCTCCTCTAACATGTAAGTAACATAACCTGAAAAGCTGTTAACGCCTTTCATTACAAGGTCTTCTTTATTTTTTTGATAAACATCAAAGAACTTGTTATAGACTGTTTCTGAAACGGTGATTGATTTGAAACCTTCTTTTGGCAATTTACCTTTCCTTACCGTACTTTAAAGTACCTAGTATAAAACATTTGTTGTTTAGAATTTTGTGCTTGGAATCAAGAATTAGTCTTTATACAATACTTCAAGTGTAATCCAATATGGCTCGAGGATACCAAACAGATGAAATTAAACAAAAACTGGTTGATGTATTACAGGATTCCAAAACTGGAATGTCCGGAGTTGAGATAGCAGAAAAACTTGGAGTCAATAGAATCACAATTACAAAATATCTGAATGTTTTTGCAGCGGAAGGAATAATTCGAGAAAAAAAAATTGGAAATGTAAATCTCTGGTTTATTGAAGAAGGTTCAGAGCAGTTTCAATTTCCTGATGACTATTACAAAGTAAAAGAAAAATTCATTGAATGTCTAGCTGAGGGTTCAGAACACGAAGCATACAACCTAATTCGTAATTGCATTCGTTCAGAAGCTGAGATTCAAAAAATTGCAACAGAAATTATTATTCCTGCAATTGAATCAACCCAAAAACTTTACAAGGATGGCAAAATTGGAAACTCGGAAGAAAAACATCTTAGTAAAATAATTTCAAATTCTATTCAAATTTTAAATTTAATTTCAGTTGAAGAAAATCCAAAAAAGAACGTCATTGTGTTGGCTGCTGACACAAAAAGCGTCCTACTTTCTGATGCAACGGCTGCGGCATTTCATTCAGATAGTTGGAAAGTTTCCTCATTGGGAGACATGTCTTCTTCCATAGATGTTTTGTTTGATTTGGACTTGCAGAAATTTCTTGGCAAAATATGGAAACAAAAAACTGGAATAATGATTGTTGTAGTTTTTTCAGATACTGAGGAAGGTTTGAATTTTTTTTCAGAAGCAGTAAACTCTGTTAAAGAAAATATTAGAAAAAAGTTATTTTTAGTATTGTGTGGAAAAGTTGGTAAAAAGACTCGGCTAAAAGCTGATTTAATTTCAGAAAAACCAATGGATATCGTTCAATGGTGCCAGACAACTTTTGAAAGTTCAGAAACAAAATAATGGGCCGAGTGAGATTCGAACTCACGACCTTTCGATGTCTGAAGTAGATTTATCAGTCGAACGCTCCAGCCAAGCTGAGCTACCGGCCCTCAGAAAATTCCTTTGAAGCAGTCATTTAAGTTTAATTTTCTTTCCACTTGATGGAACATCCAATAGAAGGATCAAAATCCTTTTCAATTTTTTCTCCAGCAAGTAACTTTTCAATATTTTTTATCATGGTTTTTTCAGTTGCAGTGTCTTCTGGCTTCATTGCATTATCAATTCTTCCATGAAAAACAAGTTTTCTTTCCTTGTTGAAAAGAAATGGATCTGGAGTACAAATGGCCCCATATTTTTTGGCAACTTCTTGAGTATCATCAACCAGATAATCAAATTTTATTCCTTTTTCTTGGGCAGTTTTTTTCATGTTTTCAAAACTGTCATCGGGGTAGTTGGTTGGGTCATTGCTGTTTATTCCAACAAGTGCAACTTTGTCTTTGAATTTTTCATGAATTTCTTTGATTGCATCAACTTTAGCTTTTACATAAGGACAGTGATTACAAATGAAAAGTACAAGCAAAGCATCATAATCCTTATAGTCATTTAGTGAATGCCTTTTGTCATCAATCCCCATTAAATCAAAATCAGGCGCTTTATCTCCAGTCTTTAGTTTAATTTGTGACTCTAATAAAACCATAAACAAAAAACACAAAATAGCAAATAAAATCTTTGCCAAGACAACAATTAAAATCTACACGGAATTCATCAAAGCCAGGGCTGATAGTATAGACTGGTAGTATACCCGCCTTGCACGCGGGGGGTCGAGGGTTCAAATCCCTCTCAGTCCATTACAATTTTTTTATAGCGATCAGTTCGGGATTTCATAATCCAAGATGGATTTAAATAGGATAAGTTAGGGTCTGAAACACATGGCAACAGCAGCAGATGGATGGCCTGTATGGATTCCTCTTATTGTTGGTTTGGCTCCAGGATTAGTTTACTGGCTTGTCATTACAGCAAAACGAAGATAAAATTATTTTAATTCATAACTTCTTTTTCTTATTTTCTAATCTAAGATTCTATTAGGTTAAACCTTCTAACCTACCTTGTTGACATTATGATATATCGTACAAAATTAAACACTTTGAATAAATTTGAAGATATGAAAAGAATCATACTGATTGTATTTTTTGCATTTTTGTTGTTTCCAATCAGTTCTAGTTTTTCTCAAAAAACTGATCAACCATCACAGTATGGAATTACACTGACTAGCTTTACACCGTATAATTTCAAAGACTCTGATGGACATACCATAATAGTTGGAGAAATTGAAAATCTGAAAAACTTCCCAATTACTCAAGTAAAGGTGTGGGGTGGATTTTATGATGATGTTAATGAACAACCTCTTGAAACCGCAATTGGTACAACTTTACTAGATGTAATTCCGCCTCTTGGTAAATCCCCATATATGATAAAATCCCCAACCCCAAATGCGGCTATTACTGGTGTCTCAGTAAACCTTCTTGGTTTTACATCAGCATCCCCAAAAAATCAACAACTTGTTGTAGATTCTGAAATTACAGAAATTGGAGAAAAAATCAAAATTTCAGGGACAATCACAAACAAAGCCACAATAGATGCATCTCAAACCAAAATACATGTTGCATTTTTTGATGCTTTCAAGCCACCTAGAATTTTAGGTATTGCAACAATTGATCTTGAAGAACCACTGGGCGCAAATTCTAGTACGGATTTTGAATTTAATGAAAGATTTGATTCACGCTCTTTGGGTTACAAAGTTTTTGCAGAATCAACAAATTATTATTCTAATATTCACAATGCTGTGATTTCACAATATAAGGCATTAACAAAACTTGCAACAATTCACGATGTTGTAATTGAAGATGATGATGGAAACAAACTAACCGATGTTTCTGTCGGAAATAGAATTACCATAAAAAGTAAAGTTGGAATTCAGTATTCTGAAGACCAAGAAATAGGAGAACAACCCTACAGATATTATATCCAAGTAAAGCAATCTGGCGAAAAAGCGTTTGTTGAATTTCTTGGAATTACAGAGGGTTCATTTAGCTCAGCAGAAGTTCAATTTCCCTCTATAAAGTGGACGCCACAAAAAACAGGATTGTATTTTGTTGAAACATTCGTGTGGGATCCAAACGGAATCCCTCTTGCATCAAAAGGTCCAATAATTCTAATTCTTGTAACCTAGCTAATTTATTTTTGAAGAATATAATACCAAATAATGCCAAAATACAAACTTGTTGCAACCGGTGGTACTTTTGATATAATCCATAAAGGACATATTGAATTATTAAAAAAAGCGTTTGAGATTTCTTCCACCGTAATTATCGGATTAACTAGTGATGAGCTTGCAGCTAAAAAAGGAAAAAAGACAATTAATGATTATCCCACAAGACTAATAACACTAACCTCAATCATTGAAAAAAATTTTCCTGGTTCTTCATTTAGAATTAGTAAACTTGAGAATGATTTTGGCCCTGCCGTTCTTGAAGGTGAGGTACAAGCTTTGGTTACAAGCGATGAAACAAGTTCTCAAGGAGATTTTCTTAACAAGCTTAGAACTGAAAAAAATCTTCCTAAAGTTGATGTAATTGTGGTTCCAATGGTCTTGGCTAAAGATGGAAAAAGAATTTCCACATCGCGAATTAAAAATTCAGAAATTGATCCTCAAGGAAACTTGCCTTGAATTGACAAGTAACTTTTCAATGTTTGAGTAAGTCTGATAAAACAAAAAATTTCTACACGTATTCATGCCAATAATCAATCATATGATGAAGCAAATTGATAATGACGTAACAAACCTGCAAGAAGGTCTACATCCTGAAAACCTTGTCTTCTGGTATGGTAAAATTATCAAAGAAACAAAAGAGATGGCTCCAACATGGCTACATGATAAAATTAAGGTAAAACAGGATCCAATATTGCAAATGAAATTCAATCTAGATATTTCAAAACGCGCAGTTCAATATTTTATGATGGCCGTTGAAAAAAATTTAGAACATATGCCATATTCAACTAAACTATATTTTCTCAAAGTTCAGGAAATAATGGAAAGTGAAGTGGATAAATCCCTAGTCTAGTTTCATTCTTTTACAATTTCAATTTTTTCATTAATTGTTTTAGTTTCTACAATTTTGTGTTTTTTTTCTAATACCGATTGAAGAAAGTCAGCAAACATTTCTACGTCTTGAACACTCTTAAAAAGAATACTGTGTGCTGATTTGTCTTTTAGTGAGACAACAACCTCATTATCTACAACATTCAAAATTTGTGAAATATACGCATCTTTATTACCTTCAGTAAAAAGTAGGTGTGAAAGTTTTTGGGCTTCGTATTTGTCTTGACAAGAAATTTGTGTTTTCATTTGCTTTCAAAAAGAAATTTGTTTACTTGATCTCTTGCTTTTTCACGTTTTGCTTGGTGCACCTTGAGAAAATCATTAATTTTTTCAATTAAAATTGCTTTTAGCTCTCCTGTTAACAATTTACCTGATTTGTAATCTTCATAAATTTTCTTTAATGCGTTATCGTTGGGCTCAAAGAAAATTCTAAGATATTGATATGATACATCGATGTCGGGGTTACCGCCTAATTTTCTATGTTGTTCAACATCTGGCTGTCCACCTGAAAATGCATATTTATTGATTTTATTTTTCACAACATCTGGAGTATCTGTAGTGTAAATGGTAGTGTTGTCTTCTGATGCTGACATTTTTCCACCAGGTCCTTGCAAACTTGGAATCATAATATTGTGTATTATGGCAGGCTTTTCTTTCCCAATTTTTGGTGCAACATCTCTTGTTAGTCTGAAATGAGGATCTTGATCTACACCAAGTGGAATGAGAACTGGTTTATTTTCAATAAAGCATGGTGCTGACTGTAAAGATGTATAGAAAATCATTCCAATGTTTGTATCATTTGTAAATCCAAAAACCGCTTTAGTGTTTGAAAAATTGATTTTTTTTGCAACTTCAGCAGCTATTGGGTAGAGTTCTTTGATATTTTCAGTATCAATTATTATTTTGGTATTTTCTGGTTTGAATCCTAATGCAATAAAATCAAGAGCATTCTCATAAGCAAATTTTTTTGTCTCTTCAAGTTTCAAGTTTTGCTTTGAAAAAAATTTCTCATCATCAGTTAACTGAAAATACATATTCACTCCAAATCTATCTTGAAGCCATTTTGCAAAAACCCATGGTACTAAATGACCTATGTGAGTATGACCCGAAGGGCCTCGACCAGTATATAGAAAAAACTTGTTTCCTTTTTCAACTTCATCTAAAATTCGATTCATATCTCTATGAGAAAAGAAGATTCCTCTTCTTAGCATAAAGTGATCTTCCCCAGCAATTTTTTTTATTCTATTCAAAAGCTGATCTGAAATTTTTTGAGTTCCAAATCGTTTGATTAATTTATCATAATCAATTTCCCCTTCCACATACCAGGGGGTTACAACAAAATCATCAGTCGACATTCATGAATGACTTAGGTTAAGGTTTAAAAAGTCTTTTTCGAACTCACTGCTGATGTCTCAAGTTTTTCATGAGATTGAAAAAAAAATTATCCGATTGTTAAATGATAACCCAAAACAAACTCCAGAAAAAATTGGCAACTCTACTGGCTTAACTCCTGATCAAGTTAGAAGGGGAATTGAATGGCTTAAGCTAAAAAATTTAGCAAATATTGAAGAATCAAAACATGTCTATCTCAGACTCGGTGAAAATGGATTGGAGGCAAATGCTAAAGGTTTGCCTGAAAGAAAATTACTTAATCTTTTAAAAAACGGACCAAAGAAATTAAATGAATTAAAAAAAGAGTTACCATCAATTTTTGGTCCTGCAATGGGCATAGCAAGAAAAAATAATTGGGTTGAAACTGATGGAGAAACCGTTTCATTAAAAAATATCCCCCCCGAAACACCGGAAGAAAAAATTATCAAAAAAATTGGAACTGGTAGAGTTCTCATTGAGGAAATAGAAGATAAATATGCCTTAGAATCACTCAAAAAAAGACCAAACTTTATCACCGAAGAGATTGAAAAGTCTCAAAAAATTTCTTTGACTGAAAAAATTAAAATTTCTGAAGATACTGATACTTCAAAAGCCATTGATGTTGAAGCAGCTGCACCACAAGTTTTTGTTACTAAAACACATCCTCTCAAGGACACAATTAATGAAATCAGAGAAATTTTTGTCACACTTGGATTCAGCGAAATTCTTGGAACCCTTACCCAGCCTAGTTTCTGGAATTTCGATGCTTTGTTTACGCCTCAAGATCATCCTGCAAGAGAAATGCAGGATACATTCTATCTTGATGGAATAATATCAAAAAAAATTGCGACTCAAAAACAAATTCAGCAAGTTTCAAAAATTCACAAAAAAGAATGGAGATATCTTTGGAGTATTGATGAAGCGCGAAAAATGGTCTTAAGAACACATACTACTTGTGTTACAATCAAACATTTAGCTGAAAACAAACCAGATGAAGCAAGAGTTTTTTCATTAGGTAGAGTTTTTCGTAATGAAAAAGTTAGCTACAAACATCTAGTTGAATTTAATCAAATTGAAGGAGTAGTTGTTGGAAAAAATACCACATTACGTGATTTGATGGGAATTCAACAAGAATTTTACAAAAGGATGGGTCTTAACAAAGTAAAATTCTGGCCAACATTTTTCCCATACACTGAACCATCATTACAATCCATGGTGTACAATGAAAGATTAGATAAATGGGTAGAATTATTTGGAATGGGAATTTTCAGACCAGAAGTTACTAAACCTCTTGGAATCACAAAACCTGTCCTAGCGTGGGGAGGAGGAATCGAAAGAATTGCGATGCTAAAGTATGGACTAGATGATGTTAGAGAGTTTTACAACAACAACTTGAAATGGTTAAGGAGTGTTTCAAAATGCCAGTAGTTGAGCTAGAGCTCCCAAGACTTCAGAAATTGGTTGGAAAAACAAATAGAAAAAAAATCTTAGAAAAACTTCCATTTCTTGGTTTAGATATAGAGTCTGAAGAAAATGATCTTGTCCGTGTTGAATACAGTCCTAACCGGCCTGATTATTCTACTGATTTTGGAATTGCATTAGGTTTGCAAGGATTGATTGGAACAAAAAAAGGAATTCAAAAACTAAAAATTAAAAATGTAAACAATTTTCAAATCAAGGTTGATTCATCAGTAAGCAAAATTAGGCCATTTGTTACAGGTATTGTTGCAAGAAATGCAAAAATCGACGATAAAGTTTTACGACAAATCATTGTTATGCAAGAGGATCTTCATTTTGGTATAGGGCGACGTCGCAGAAAATCTTCCATTGGAATTCATGATTTAGATACAATATCCTTCCCATTATCATACACAACAACTACAAGAGATCATAAATTCATTCCACTCAATTCCACTAAAGAAAGTACCATATCTGAAATTCTAAAAAACTTTGAGGTTGGTCAAAATTATGGCTATATTTTGGGGAACTCATCCAAAATACCAATAATTCTAGATTCACTTGGAAAAACAGTTTCTTTTCCACCAATAATTAATTCTTCAATGACAACTGTTACCACAAAAACAAAAAATATTTTTGTTGAAGTTACAGGGATTGATAAAAATGATGTTGAAGATATGTTGTCAGTTGTTGCCACCGTTCTTCAAAGTGCTGGATTTGAGCTTAATTCAGTAAAAATTTCTGGAGCAAAAAACTCTACTCCGCAATTCAAGAATAGAAAAATCATCCTAAATGAGAATTTAGCAAATTCTATGTTGGGATTGAATCTCTCATCAACAAAAATCGCAAGTGCTTTAAAAAAATGTAGACTTGATGCTACTGCAAAAAACAAGAATATTGTTTGCACAATCCCACGATATAGATTTGATATATTTGGAACCATGGATTTAGTTGAAGAAGTTGCTTTAGGTTATGGGATAGACAACCTGACACCTAATCTTTCTCCTTCTCAAACTTTGGGACAAAAAAACGATGAATTTGAAACCCTAAACAGTCTAAGTCATACTATGGTTGGTTTAGGATACATGGAAGCTCTAAATTCAAGTTTAACTAGCAAAAGAATTCTTTATGATCTTACTAATCGTGATTCATCAAACATTATTTCTGTAATGGATTCAAAAAGTCAAGAACATACGATTCTTCGTGATTTTATGCTTGCTGGGTTAATCAACAATCTTTCAAGTAATATACATGAACAATATCCACAAAAATTATTTGAAACAGGAACTGTTTTTTCCAAAGGTACTCCAATAAATGAAGAAATTCATTTAGCTTGTGTTAGTGCTCATAACGATGCTAATTTCTCTGAAATTAAATCAATCATGCAATCAACACTAAAAACTGGATTTAACATTGATTGCAACACAAAAACATCATCTCATCCAACTTTTGCTGAAGGTAGTACAGCTGAAATCATAGTTAACGGAAAGCCATATGGTATTATTGGCGAGATTGATTCTAAAGTAAGAGATAACTTTAAGATTCGTGCACCAGTCGTGGGATTTGAAATCAAACTATCTGGATTAATATTTGACTAAGTAAATCACTTAGTGCCCTTAGAGCAGGCACATAGACGGATTAGAATGATGTCGATCGTAATGATGCCAATGATTTCTAATTCACCCAGATGTGCTACATGTGGGCAGCCCCGGTTAAAGATCTCAGGGAGGAGAATGGCTATCACCAATGATCCTGTGCGAGTCAGAACCGGGGAACAATTATTTTCTAAATTCCTTAGATAAGGAATAAAATACTCTTTACAACACATCCAACAATGGTAAATTACTGGTTAGCCAAACAGGAACCAAAAAGTTACAATTTTTCTTCATTAAAAAAAGATAAGAAAACAGTTTGGGATGGAGTTCATAACAATCTTGCTCTAAAACATATCAATGCAATGAAAAAAGGCGATTTAATTTTGTTTTATCATTCGGGTGGTGAAAAGCAAATTGTCGGCATCATGGAAGTAACCTCAAATCCATATCCAAATCCAGATGAAAAAAATAAGAGATTTGTTGTTGTTGATGTAAAATATAAAAAAGAACTAAAAAATCCCGTAACTTTGGCCGAAATAAAAAAACAAAAAAAATTCAAAAATTGGGAATTATTGAGAATTTCAAGATTATCCGTAATGCCCGTTCCAAAAGAAATCTGGAACTATATTATGAAGACCTCGAAAAAATAAGTTGAAAAAAATCGGTTTATTGATATATGCCGTCGTATTAACAAAATCATGGCAACAGCTTACGTTCTAATAAATTGTGAATTGGGATCTGAAGAAGCAATCATACAACAGCTGAAAGGTCTTGAAGGCGTTAAAGAGGTTCATGGAACCTTTGGAGCGTATGATATTTTGGCCAAAATCGAATCAGACACTGTTGAAAAACTAAGAGAAACAATCACTTGGAAAATTAGAAAAATTGAAAAAATTCGTTCAACATTAACGCTGATGGGAATAGAAGGCCAAACTTAATCACCTCTTTTTATTACAATGCTGCTTCATTTTATTTTTGTAATTAAAGAACAAGATCTAGAAAAAAGAAAAACTGAATACGAATACATTAAACAAATGGCACAATTCTACAAAGTTTGGATTAAAAAATACTTTTCAAAAGATTTTGAGATCAAAACAGATGAGATGATTACAACTCCTAGAAACCTTTTTCAGAGATTAGACACCCATCTTCTTGCCAAAGATCATCAAGAACGTGGAAGAGACATTTATCATTTCTATCTGAGTCATTTCAAACCATTTTGGACCGATTGCACTTGTGAGGGATATCATGCAGAAAACTTTGGAATGGTTTGGTGGCAACAACCAAAAAACCAAGATGACTTGTTATTCTTAGCTGAAAAAAACTGCACAACTGTTTCTCATGAGATTGCACATGAACTACTAAGACAGGTTGGTTACAAAAGATACATTCAGGATGTACACGATGTGTGGACAAAACATTTCTACAGTGATTTAAAATTTGAACAATATGACCATGATTTTGAAAAAACAGAAGATAAACCAATGTTTTTAACAATGGATATGTCGGGCTTTCAAATATAACATAATCAAAATTAAAACCACCTATCTTTTTGTTTATTTCAAATGTAATGAAATTAATTTAATTGTGTTTAACACTTTGTAACTGAATATATGTTGTTTTCAAAATTAGCTGTCTTAAAATCTAATTTATGTTCAGCATCTTGCTTTCTTGATTTGCTAAGTTTCTCAAGTTCCACCAAGGCTTCTCCTCTAAAGCCTACTGAAGAACCATAAATTGCATCACCTAACTGAGTACCATGATCTCCTTTCTTAATATCATCTACAATTGAATAGAATTTTGTAGTCTCACGTTTGTTTACAGGTTTTCCAGTTGCTTTGTTAAATGCAATTGCAATGTACATTCCATTACTTTTTACCGCAACAGGAACTTTGTGGTTTTTTCCTGAAGCTCCAGGTATAGTCTCATTGATTAAAACTTCACATTTGTGATACATGCTCGAAACATATGCATAGAAACGATATTGAGCAAAATGTCCATTTTCATCTTCCTCACAATCAACAAACACTTGATGCAATAATTCAAGTGCCCGATCATTCATACTTTGTAATCTATCATCAATTCGGCCACGTTCTAACAAGTCGGACTTGCATTCTTTTGCAACTAATACTAAAATAAAATCTGGTAAATTATAGTTCTTTAATGCTGCAACATATGCACCAGCTTGAGACATGCCAAATTTAGGAAAACCTTTGTTAACCATCTTGAATCACCTCACCTCAAAGCGAGATTTTAAAATACTCCCCCAAACAACACTCTAAAAAACCCGTTTTTCGCTTATAATTGTTAGGAATTTTGTGCCTAATAAAAAGAAATTCGAAATATTAAATTCAAGTCTTGAACCAAAACCAGTTATGGAAATAGAAACTACGCCAGAAATGGTTTCAAATGTATACAAAAACTCTGAAGAAAAAATTAATGAATTTAGAAAAATCGTTAACAGACCACTTACACTTACAGAAAAAATTCTTGCTGGTCATTTAGTTGAAATTGAAGAAAAAAATCTAGATGATGGTAAAAACTATGTTTATCTCAAACCTGATAGAGTTGCATTACAAGATGTAACAGGACAAATGGTATTACTTCAGTTTATTCAAGCTGGACTTAAACAAACATCATTACCTACAACAGTACACTGTGACCACTTGATTCGAGCCAAAGTTGAAGGTGAAACTGACATGCGAGTTTCTTTAGATGAAAATAGTGAAGTGTTTAAATTTTTACAATCAGCAGCGAGCAAATATGGAATTGGTTTTTGGAAACCCGGAGCTGGAATAATTCATCAAGTTGTACTTGAAAACTATGCCTTTCCGGGTGGCTTGATGATTGGAACTGACTCTCATACGCCTAATGCAGGTGGTTTAGGAATGATAGCAATTGGGGTTGGCGGTGTTGATGCAGCAGAAACGATGGCAGGAATGCCATGGGAAATTCTATATCCAAAACGCATTGGGGTTCATCTTACTGGAGAATTAAATGGTTGGACCGCACCAAAAGACATCATTTTACGAGTTGCAGGTGAACTAACTGTATCCGGTGGAACAAATTCAGTTATTGAATACTTTGGACCTGGAGCAAAATCAATCAGCTGTACTGGAAAAGCTACCATCACTAACATGGGTGCAGAAGTTGGTGCCACATGTTCTATTTTTCCATACGATGAAAGAATGGAAACATATCTAAAATACACTAATCGTGAAAAAATTGCAGAGATTGCAAATCAGCATAAAGAATTACTAACTGCAGATCCTGAAGTAGAACAAAATCCAGAAAAATATTTTGACAAAGTTATTGAAATTAATCTTTCAACTCTTGAACCACACATTGTCGGACCACACACTCCTGACTTGGCAAGACCAATTTCTCAGCTTGCATCGGATGTTAAAAACAATCAATATCTTGATGAAATTTCAGTTGCACTGATTGGAAGCTGCACAAATTCTTCATACGAAGATATGTCAAGAGCTGCTAGCCTTGCAGAACAAGCAAAACAAAAAGGAATAAAGTCAAAAATTCCTTTACTTGTAACGCCTGGCTCCGAACAAATAAGAGCTACAATTGAACGCGATGGACAAATGCAATCCCTTAAAGACATTGGGGCTACAGTTCTTGCTAATGCGTGTGGACCATGTATTGGACAGTGGTCAAGACCAGAATTAAAAAAAGGAGAATCAAATACTATAGTATCTTCATTCAATCGAAATTTTCCTGGACGTAATGATGGAAGACGAGAAACAATGAGCTTTCTTAGTAGTCCAGAATTAGTAATTGCATTAGCTCTTGGTGGAAATCTTTCATTTAATCCTCTATCTGACACATTGATTGCAAAAGATGGTTCTAAATTCAAACTGGAACCTCCAAAAAAATCACCCGAAGTTCCAGAAAATGGATTTAAAAGACCAGAAGGAATTTACATTGAACCATCAAAAAATCCTGAAAGTGTTGAATTAATTATTAATAAAAATAGTAAACGGTTACAGCTTTTAGACCCATTTGACTCTTGGGATGGTAAGGATTTTGAAGAATTGCCTATATTGATTAAAGCAAAAGGCAAGTGTACAACTGATCATATATCCCCCGCAGGCGCTTGGCTGACTTTTAGAGGACATCTGGATAATCTTAGTGATAACATGTTACTTGGAGCAGTTAATGCATTTAATGATGAAGTTGGAAAAGGAAAAAACATTCTGACAAATCAAATTGAGCCTTGCCCACAAATTGCTAGACAGTATAAAGCAAAACAAATTCGTTGGGTAATAATTGGTGACAATAATTATGGCGAAGGAAGTAGTAGAGAGCACGCAGCTATGACTCCAAGATTTTTGGGTTGTGCCGCTGTAATTGTAAAAAGCTTTGCTAGAATACATGAAACAAATTTAAAAAAACAAGGTGTTCTTGCATTGACTTTTTCGAATGCAAGCGATTATGATAAAATCAAAGAAAATGATAGAATTAGCATTGTCGGGTTAAACGATCTAAAGCCTGCAATGCCTGTAAAATGCATAATTCATCATGACGATGGTACAAAAGATGAAATTTCATTAAATCATTCATACAATAATTTTCAACTTGAATGGTTCCGCGCAGGTTCTGCACTCAATGTTCTTCGTTCAAAAGAAAAATAATCTTAAAAAATAACGTGGGGCCGACCGGAATCGAACCGGCGACCTACGGGTCACTACAGCTCCAAACTTACATCATCTTTTCATCAGTAGCTTAGTTTAACCTCTGGAGCCCTTAGCGGTGATCTATTTCGTAGACACTGTCGCCCTACCAGGCTAGGCTACGACCCCACAAACAAACAAAAAAAATCGTAGGATTTTAAGTTATTTTTACCAAGATTTATTTGCGAATTAAACGCGAAGAACATAAAGACTAATCATGGTAAAACCAGTTATACTCATTGTAGGCGCGATTCCTGTTATTTTTGCAATATTAATTGGAATATCTTTAATTTCACAACCTGAAATTCCTTTTTCAGCTGCAAATCCTAATGATAAAATTGAGATTGAATATACAAAACATCAACTCAAAGAAGTCTCATTTGGTGTAACTGAGAGAGTTGGTGCTCAGAAAAGTGAAATTTTATCAATTCAAAACAATGGTGATGTTAGATACACTGTAACAGAAGAAGGAGTCACAAAACCTGATAAATTTTTTAAACTTGATGAAGAAAGAATGAAAAAACTCACTGCATTGATTAAAGAAACCGGATTCATATCAATTCCAACAGAATCTTTTCCAGTAAATGAAAATGTAACAGAATATCAAAAATCTTCATTAAAGATAATGCTTAATGGTCAAGTAAAGCAAATTCATTGGCCTGAACAAAACGCAACTGAGAAATTTGTTCCTCCAATCATTACTATGGTAGAAGCTGAACTAGATCAGATAATTTCTCAATTAATAGAATAAATAGCCATTTGATGGATTAGAATCATGATTCCGCTTTCTGGTGATATAAAAACTGCAACAGGTATAGTTAATGAAAATATAGATTCCACTTCGGTTATTCGTGGCACTTCGACTGTAAAGCGTGGTTTTGCTCACATGCTAAAAAATGGAGTTGTTATGGATGTAACAACAGTTGAACAAGCTCAGATTGCTGAAGAAGCTGGCGCAGTTTCAGTAATGGTCTTAGATAAACTTCCTTCTGACGTTAGAGCAGCTGGTGGGGTTGCAAGAACAGCAAGCATTAGAGTTATTCAAGATATTATGGATTCAGTAACAATTCCTGTTATGGCAAAATGTAGGATTGGACATGTGTATGAAGCAAGAGTTCTTGCTGAAACTGATGTTGACATGATTGATGAGTCAGAAGTTTTAACACCAGCTGATGAAAATCATCATATTTGGAAATGGGATTTTACAACTCCATTTGTTAACGGTGCACGCTCACTTGCAGAAGCATTACGTAGAGTAGAGGAAGGTGCTGCAATGATTAGAACAAAAGGAGAACCTGGTACAGGAAATGTTGCAGAAGCTGTAACTCATATCAAAAAAGTAAATGACGAACTTAGAGCAATCAAATCAATTTATGATTCTGGTGATGAACAAGACCTTGTAAAGATGGCAAGAGAATTTCATGTTTCATATGATCTTGTAAAAGAAACTGCAAAGATTGGAAGATTACCTGTTGTTAATTTTGCTGCAGGTGGAATTGCAACACCAGCCGACGCAGCATATTTGATGTCACTAGGTTGTGATGGAATTTTTGTCGGTTCAGGAATTTTCAAAGCTGATGATGCAAAAGAAAGAGCAAGAGCAGTAGTTCTTGCAACAACATTCTGGGAAGAACCAGACAAAGTAAAAGAAGCACAAAAAATGATTGATGAAAGACAATCAATGTTAGGATTAGATGTTGATAAATTAGAATTAAGAATGCAGGAACGTGGAAGTACAGTATGAGTGAATTAAACATTGGAGTTTTAGCAGTTCAAGGTGATGTAGCAGAAAACATTCGTTCAACACAAATTGCTTTAGAAAATTTAGAAATTAATGGAAAAGTACAAGCCGTCAAAACCCCTGAACAAATTTCAGAACTTGATGGACTAATAATTCCGGGTGGGGAGAGTACAATGATTGGACAACTATCATTAATCAACGGTTCTTTGAAAAAAATTAAGGAAAAAATTGAAGCAGGAATGCCAGTGTTTGGAATTTGTGCTGGTCTGATTTTGCTGTCAAAAGAAGCAAAAGATCGAATTGTCGGTGCAACTGATCAACCATTGTTAGATCTACTTGATGTACAAGTGGAAAGAAACTCTTTTGGCAGGCAAAAAGAATCCTTTGAAGCAAATGTACAGATGGATCCGATAAATATTCCAAAATTTAACGGAGTTTTTATTCGTGCACCAACAATTATCGAAGTTGGAGACAATGTTGAAACAATTTCAAAATTTAATGATGAAATTGTTGCAGTAAAACAGGATAATATTTTGGCAACTGCCTTTCATCCAGAACTTACACCCGATGTTTCTTTACACATGTATTTTTTGAATATGACAAAAACAAAAGAAAACTAGTCTTGTCTGCATTTCCATGAATCTGATGATTGCTTAGCAATGGTTTTATGCAATTTGGGGACTTTGAACGTAGAATGAAGGGAAAACTAGTCCCCGCAGTATTTCTAATGCTTGTTTTACTTATTGGATTTCCTAGCTCAATTGGTGATTTTAATGCCTTTGGAGATAGTGATAAACAAAAAGATAAAGCTGAAAAAGCTAAAGAAAGAGCTGAAAAACAAAAAGAGAAATTAAAAGAAAAGTATGATCGTGAAATTAAAAGACTAGAAGAAAAAGCAAAGAAACTAGAAGAGAAACAAAAAGCAAAGTATGACAGAGAACTTAAAAAATTAGAAGAAAAAGCTAAGAAATTAGAAGATTACGATGAGAATGATGACATTGAAGAATTTGGTGACCATGTAGAAATTGATTATTCAAGTAAAACTACAGCAATTTGTCATATCCCCCGAGGAAATCCTGACAATTATCGTACTATAGTTGTTGGTACACCTGCTGTAAAGGCACATGTTGCTCATGGTGATTCAGTTGGAGAATGTGATGCCGAAGGCGATGTAGTTTTAGACGAATATGAATTTTGGAAAGCTAACAAACTAGCCAAACTAGAAGAAAAACGTGCAAAATTAGAACAAAAATTCATGGAAAAAGCTCAGAAGTTTGCTGACAAATTTAAAGAAAAACAAAACAAACGAATGCAAAAAATTCTAGAGAAAGTTCAAAGTGGTGAGTACTTTGATGAATTTATAGAAGATGAAGGATCCTTAAGACAATTTGAATTAACATTTGATTCATTAACTGCTGAACCAATTGGACAACCATCAGAACCTTTAGAATTTTCAGGTTCCATCACATTAGTTACATCTTCTTCAACTGATTCAAGAGGTACAATGAAATTCAAAGTAACAGATTGTGACATAGGTGATGGTGGCGAAAATTCTTATTCCTGTAAATTTGGAAAAGCGAGAACAACTTCAAATGGACCTGGTGGAGATAAGAATGGTTTAGTCATTATAGCAAGTTTGGATGATGGAAATGGAGGTTCCGTTCCAGGATTAAAGGCATTTGTTTCATCTGATACAGTACTTAGAACTCTTGAAGAAGATCATGATGACGTCATTGTGACAATGCACAGTCCTCAAAGCAAAATCATTCATCAATGGTTCTTAAGTGGAGAAGGAAGTGTAGTAGTTACTAACATATCTCCTTCTATTACTTCAATTACAGATTATGAAGCAATTCACGATGATGAAGATGATGTAGACGATGAAATTGAAATTAAGGGTATAGTAGGTTCAGTTGGAGAAGATTCGTTAATAGTTGAAACTGAAGATGGCAACATAGAGGTTTCAGTAAATGATGACACTGAATTTGATGAAGGATTTGATTTAAGTAATTTAGAGGGCCTTGAAGTAGAAATAGATGCTGTAAAGATTGATGGGAATTTAGTTGCTACAGAAATCGAAGTCGAAGATGATCTAGATGATGATCTAGATGACGAAGATGACGATGACGACGATGAGGAAGACGACGACTAATGATCAAAAAGGGGCAGACTACATTTGTTTTGGCATTTTCCCTATCTCTTATTCTTACTATCCCAATAAATTCATCTTTTGCTGATTCTGGAATAATTTCTGTTGAGCAATACGATGTATCTTATGTTGTAGATGGCGGAACAGTAGAATCAATGTATTTGGATCCAGACTTTGTTGAGCTCATGGTATTTGTTGACACCGCATTTGATGGAACTTTGGAAATAACTATTCCAAGACAACTCTTAGATGCACGATATGATGGAACTGATGACATTTTCTTTATTCTAATTGATGGTTTTGAAACTGATTACATCGAATTAGAATCGGACGGTAGCTCTAGAACCTTGCTCATACCTTTCTTTGCAGGAGACACAATTTTTGAAATTATAGGTACTAACGCACTTGGAGATATTGGTATTGTAGACATTGAAATTCCAAATTGGGTTAGAAATAATGCTGGCTGGTGGGCAACTGGACAGATTCAAGATACTGATTTTGTTTCTGGAATAGAATATCTGATTACTGAAGATATTATCATGATTCCTCCAACTCAATCAGGATTGGGAACTTCACAAGAGATCCCATCATGGATTAAAAATAATGCTGGCTGGTGGGCAGACGGATTAATTGGAGATACTGATTTTGTTTCAGGCATTCAATATCTTATTTCAAATGGAATAATGAGAGTATGATTATTTTAGATTGTGCATAGATTTCAAATCTTTTTCAAACTGTGATAAATTTTCAGGAATAGGAATAGAAATCGAGTCTTTTAATGAAAGGTTTTTTGCCTTTTTTTCATTCCAAACCTTGGAATTAAATTCAGTAATTTCTTGGGTAAGTTTTGTTAGGTCTTCACACGATTCTTTTTCTACTTGTAATTCTTTGTGAATACTTTGCTTAGAATACAGAATCTGCCACAAATAGTCTGTGATGAATGGAGTGATTGGAGCTAACAGTTTCAAAATTGTTGATAGTGTTTTGTGAAGTGTGTATATCGCACCATTTTTTTCTTGTTCTGAAAATCCAATGCCATATGCTCTTGCCTTTACCATTTCAATATAGTGTGCAGCAAAAACATTCCAAGTAAATTCTCGAAGTGCAATGGCTGGAACAAAAAAGTTGTAGTCTTTGTAACCTTTCTTGCACTCATCAACAAGTTTGTCAAGCTCTGATAAAAGCCACCTGTCAGTACTAGTGGGATTTGCAGAATCAATTACAGGAAAACTAGACAAAAATCTTGAAACATTCCAAAGCTTACTAAGAAATTTTTTTGTAGATTCAATCTTTTGTTCATTGCATCTAAAATCATATCCATGATTAATCTCACTTGCACTCCAAAATCGAAATGTATCTGCTCCCATTTTTTGAATTACTGGAAGAGGATCAATTGCATTTCCTTTACTTTTACTCATCTTCATTCCTTTTTCATCAAGACCATATCCCATAATCCATGCTTTAGCCCACGGTTTTTTTCCAGTCAGTTGTTCACATCTAAGAAGTGTGTAATACAACCATGTGCGAACTATGTCTTTTGCTTGCGGTCTAATTGTCGCAGGATATGTTTTTTCAAAAAAATCATCATCTTTGGAATATCTTGAAACAAAAAGAGGAGAAATACTTGAATCCATCCATGTATCAAATGTTCTTTCTTCTCCTACAAATTCTGAAGATTGGCATTTTTTGCACTGTTTTATTGGAGAATCTTCCATCCATGGTTTGTAATATTTTCCAGGTTTTGGTACATGTGGTTCTGAACAATTTTTACAATACCAAATAGGAATTTCCGTACCATAGTATCTCCTTCTTGATATTGGCCAATCAATATTAATTGAGTCAAGCCAGTTCATTAGAATTTGTTTATGCATTGATGGGAAAAATTCAATTTCACTTCCCAACTTTTTCATTTTTTCAACTGAATCTAATTGTTTTAGATAATATTCTTCCATTGGAATAATTTCAATTGGGTTTTTACTTCTTTCAGATACTGGAGTTCTATGTACAATATCTTCAACTTTTTCTAAGAATCCTTTTTGTTCTAAATCTTCAATAATTTTTGTTCTAGCTTGTTTTGGTCTAAGTGTTGCATATTTGCCAGCAGCCTCGGTCATTCTTCCATCTAATCCAATCGCAATAACTTCTTCTAGTTTGAATTCTCTGAATAATGCAACGTCGTTATGGTCACCATAGCTACAAACCATTACTGCTCCTGACCCAAATTCTTTTTGAGCAGAATGATGGGTTTTAATTTCAACTTCTTGATTTGAAATTGGAACTATTACCTTTTTTCCAATTAAATCAGTGTATCTTTCATCTTCTTCATTAACAATAATTGTTTTGCATGCACACAAAAGTTCTGGCCTTGTACTTGCAATTATGATTGTTTTATCAGAATCTTTTACTTGAAATTTCATGTAAACAAGTTTTGTTGGAATATCCAAATATGTGATTTCGGCGTCGGCAATTGTTGTTCCTGAAACCCAATCATAGTTGTTTGGTCTATCTGCAAGGTAAATCATTCCTTTATTCCACAAATCAATGAATGTGGCTTGAGTTAATGCACGATATTCTTCTGAATCTGTTCTGTAATGATTTTCTAAATCACCACTAAGACCAAGATTTTTCATGATTTGTATCATTTCTGCTTCTAAATCATCAAGCGCTTCTTTACAAAGCTCTAGAAATTTCCCGCGTTCTGTTTCACGCATTCTTATATTGTGCTTTTTTTCTGTGTAAAGCTCTACCGGTAACCCGTTTCTATCAATTCCAAGTGGAAAAAATACATTTTTTCCATCCATCCTTGCGGTTCTTGCAATCATATCAATTTGAGCATAATGAGCTGCTGCACCAATGTGCCAAGGACGTCCTGAGGGATATGGAGGTGGAGTATCTATCGTAAAATTCTCTTCTTGAGGAACAAAATCGTAAAGGTGAGATCCTTCCCATTGTTTTAATATCTTTAATTCTAATTCAGGATTCCAAGCTTTCTCTTGGATTTTTGGCTCCATTTCCTTATTGTTTGTCTAGCTTTGATATAATGTGAGCACCTTTGTTGTTTCCTTCGTAAATGTATACTCCAACTGCTTCAACATTTGCTGGTAATTTTGGTGCAAGTAGTTTTATGAGCTCAGTTGATAAATTTTCAACAGTTGCTTCTCCTTCTAAGAGGTATGTTGTATTTTTTGGAACTTGTAAATCAAACATTCCTTTGGGCCCTTCAAATGTTATTTGGTAGTGAGAACCATCTTCATTTTTCAGATATTTTCTGTTTATGAAAAATTTATGATCAAATGCACCAAGAACATTTTTGATAATTTGTTTTGCTTCACCAAAATCAATTAACAGATTATTTTTCATTTGTCCTACTAGCTCAACCATTACAGAAGATGTATGTCCATGAAGAATTGAACATTTTTCTACTAGTGGAAGAATGTGTGCATAATCAAATGCAAATGCAGGATCTTCAATGAAGATAGATCCTGTTTGAGGACTTTTTTTATCATAGAACACAATCTCTTCAAGCTCACTTATTTGTGCGGAATATTTTGGATGACCAATTGCCATAATTTTTGTTTCTGGAGAAAGTTCTTTGATATCTCTGTATTTTTTTATGTCATCCTCATTATCAATTACTTCAATCAATCCATTGTTTGTTTTAAAATCTACTACAACTTGCTTTCCATTAATTTTTAGCTCATAATTATATTCATAATCTTGTTCTAAAAAGGAAAGCATTTGTGCAATTGATAATTCTGTGCGAGTTTTCATTAAGTTTCCTTTTTTATCAATATATCTAAAGTCAGAATCTAATACTGCAGGACTTGATGTCATTTGTGAAAAATGAATTCTTCTCTTTATATAAATTCTGAAGTACTAAACAAGAGAGTTTAATATTTTTGCAAGATTGATGTCATTTTGTGTGATGCCTCCTGCATCATGAGTCATCAAATCAACTGAAAGTTTGTTGTACACATTAAACCACTCTGGATGATGATTCATTTTTTCAATATGCATTGAGGCTCTGGCCATAAATCCAAAAGCCTGGTTAAAGTCATCAAACTGAAAATCCTTGTGTAATTTTCCATTTACTACTGACCACCCCTCCAAACTTTTGAGTTCATTTTCAATTGCATCTGATGATAATTTTTCTACAGTCATGAATTCCAATTATCATAATCAAATTAATAGATAAAACTGTAACCCTTATTTCATGCAAAAGGAAAATTTCCTCTTAGGAAAAATTCAAAATGCGATCAAAGAATCAGTTTTAGAAAAGAAAATTGGGGTTGCGTTTTCAGGTGGTGTTGATAGCACATTAGTATCAAAAATTTGTAACGATCTTGGATATGATATTACTTTACTTACAATAGGATTTCCTGAATCACATGACATTTCGTTTGCAAAAGAAGTAAATGGAATTCTAAATTTTCCTCATAAAATTTTTGAAATTGATAAAGATTCATTTAATCAAATTGCCTTAAAAATAAATCAACATATTAACACTGATAATCTTTCTTGGAATGAAAATTGTATTGCATTTTATTATGTGGCAAAGCTTGCACATGATCTGGGAATAAAAACAGTTGTAACCGCAAATGGAATTGATGAACTTTTTTGTGGTTATAATGCATATCGAGAAGCAATTGAAAAAGGTGAAAATGAAGTACTGAATCTAATGAATTCAAAACTTAAAAATGAAAAAAAAATGATGCAAACAGTAAATAAAGTAACTTCAGAATTTGATGTGCAAATAATTCAACCACTCTTATCAGAAAATTTCATTGATTATGCAAAATCAATTTCTGTCTCAGAAAAAATTACTGGAAAGGATGACTTGATGCGAAAACACATTATTAGAAAATTGGCATCTGAAATTGGCGTTCCTGAAATTTCCACAAACAAACGAAAAAAAGCCTTACAGTATGGTTCGTTAATTCACAAAACACTGCTGAAATCTAGATGAATTTTTTTGCAGTTCTTTGAACTGTTTTATTTACATTATTAATTATTGAAACTGATGCTCCTAGACGATTCTCTGGAGAGAAAACTGATTTAATTTCTTTTTCAGAAAGCTTTGATGAGATTTTCTTATCATGTCTTACAGCATCAATAAAATTAACATCTTTGTCTTTTGCAGCGAATGCAACTCTCTGAACGTCTCTATATGCTGAAAATCGTGGGATTCCTTTTTTTATTAATGCCTCTAAAACAAATTCAGCAAAGATTTGACCCTTTGTAATCTCAAGATTCTTTCTTATGTTTTTCTCATTTACTTTGAGATTTTCAATGATACGAATCATTGTCTCAAGCATTTCATCTAACAAAATTGAACACATAGGAATTATGAATCTCTCATTTGCTGAATTTGATAAATCTCGTTCATGCCATAATGGAATGTTTTCAAATGCAGTTGCAATGTGACTCCGTAACAGTTTTGATAATGAAGAAATTCTTTCACTTTTAATTGGATTTCTTTTCACAGGGATTGCACTACTTCCCATTTGACCCTTCTTAAAATATTCAGAAACTTCTCCGATCTCAGTTCTTTGTAAATTACGAATTTCAACTGCAATTTTTTCTAAAGTAGCACCTAACAATGCAAGTTGAAAAACATATTCAGCATATCTTTCTCTTGGAACAATCTGTGTTGTCACTTCAGCAGAATAAAGCTTGAGTCTTTTTGCAACTTTCGCTTGAACTTGGATTGCTTTTGAACCCATTAGTGAACCTGTACCAACCACGCCTAGAGTTTTGCATATTAGAACTCTCTTTTTCATTTCGTCAATTCTTTGCAAATGCGTACTCATCTCTGAAGCCCAGTTTGCAAACTTTAATCCAAATGATATGATGCTTGCATGTTGACCATGAGTTCGTCCAACCGCTGGAATTTTTTTGTATTTCATAGCCTTTCTTGTTAAAAGTAATCCCAGTTTTGCAACCTTTGGTTGTATAATTGCAAGCGCATCTCTCATTTGCATTGAATTGCTTGTATCGACCAAATCGTTACTAGTTAATCCATAATGTACCCAAGGTTTTGCCTCAGCTTTGCATTTTTCACTTAATGCTTCAACAAGAGCTGCAGTATCATGATCACTTTTTGCCTCCAACTGTTTGATTCTTTTGGCAGTGATCTTTCCAGATTTTGCTGTGTTTAGAATATTTTTTCCAGCTGTTTTTGGAATCATTCTTATCTCACTTTGAGAAACTGCTGCGACTCCCTCAATTTCTAATTGGTAATCAATTTTTTTTTGTTCCATGAAAATTGCAATCATTTCTTTTGTGCCATATCTTCCTCCATCAATGGGTAAAATTGCCAATAATTAGTCTCATTTTTTTACGAAAATAAATCTACTTATGATTTAAATTGGCTTGACTTGACTTTTTACCGATCTTAATGCAGATACAAACTCCTAAAAAAATCGGAGATATGGAATACATTATTGAACCTGATTCATCAAATGGAATGAATGTTCCTGTAAGGATTTTCGCAGATGAACAACTTCTCAAAAAAATGACCACTGATAGGACAATTTGGCAAGCAACAAATGTTGCATCAATGCCTGGAATAGTAAGTCATGTAGCGGTATTGCCTGATGGTCATGAAGGATACGGATTTCCAGTAGGGGGGGTTGCTGCAATGGATGCAAAAGAAGGAATGATTAGTCCCGGAGGAGTTGGTTATGATATTAATTGTGGCGTTAGACTGATTAGAACAAACTTAACAGAACAAGACATTAGACCAAAAATTAAAGACCTTGTAACAGATCTTTTTAATTCAATTCCATCTGGTGTTGGCTCAAAAGGCGCAATAAAACTGAGTCCTTCGCAACTTGATGAAGTTTTAGTTAAAGGTGTTCAATGGGCAGTAGACAAGGGGTATGGTACTTTAGATGATGCTGATGTGTGTGAAGAGTCAGGACAAATGGATGATGCTGACCCCAACAAAGTTTCAGATAAGGCTAGAAAACGAGGAGCTCCTCAACTTGGAAGTTTAGGATCTGGAAATCATTTCCTTGAGGTACAACGTGTAGAAGAAGTTCACGATGAAGAAGCAGCAAAAAGAATGGGAATAAAAAAAGGCAGTGTAACTATTCTAATTCATTGTGGTTCACGAGGTTTTGGACATCAAGTATGTAGTGATTACCTTAGAACATCAGAACGTGCATTAGAAAAATATGATATTGAATTAGCTGACAGAGAATTGGCTTGTGTCCCAAACTCTTCTGAGGAAGGAGAATCATACAGAAAAGCAATGTTTGCTGCACTAAATTTTGCATGGAGTAATAGGCAAATGATAACTCATTGGACAAGAAAATCATTTGAAAGAGTTTTCAAACAATCAGAATCAGATTTAGATATGAAACTAGTTTATGATGTTGCTCATAATATTGCTAAAGTTGAAACACACAAAATTGATGGAAAAGATAGATCTGTTGTGGTTCATAGAAAAGGTGCAACTCGTGCGTTCCCAGCAAATAGAACAGAAATACCAACAAAATATAGAGACATTGGACAACCTGTATTCATTCCAGGTTCTATGGGAACAGCAAGTTGGATTTTACTAGGTAAATCAAACTCAATGAATTTGACTTTTGGTTCAACTGCTCACGGTGCAGGAAGAATGATGTCAAGAACTAAAGCTAGGAAAAACTATACTGAATCTCAAGTGAAAAAATCTCTTAGCGATAAAGGAATTTTTGTTAAAGCGCTAACTAGAGATGGAGTAGTTGAAGAAACCCCTCAAGCTTACAAAGATGTTGATTCTGTAGTTAACGTATCTCATGCATTAGGAATTGCAACTAAAGTAGCAAAACTTGTTCCTATCGGTGTGATCAAAGGTTGAATGAGGAAGATAAAGAACTAGAAAAATTAAAACGCAAACGACTTGAGGAAATGAAAAAAAATATTTCCTTTAAACAAAAGCAAGAAGAGTTTGTCGCATCTCATAAAGATGCACAAAAAAATACCCCGAAACCACGTGATATTCTTGTAAATAAATTAGGTTATAGGGGACTTGAAGTATTAGAAAATGCTGAAGCACAATTTCCAAATGAAACAAAAATTGTTATCGAAAAATTAGCAGAATTAATAACTTCAGGAGATATAGATGAAGAAATTGATGGTGGTAAACTAATGACTTTGTTTAGATCTATTGGAATGAATGTAAGAGTTCAAACAAAGATTAACATTGAACAGGAAGGAAAATTTGTTTCACTTTCAGATAAACTAAGTAGCAAACTAAATTCTGAATCAAAAAATCAAGAAGACAGTAAATAATGGCTACAATTTTTGAAATTGCATCAACCAATTATGAGGATGATATTTTTAAAATAAAAAAGGCCTTATCTCATCTCCAAACTACCTGTGAAATCACAGATGGTTACATTATCAGTAAACCTGTTTCAAGATTCGGCTGGACATTTACTCAATTATTACTAAAGCCAGCATTTAGTTTCAATATAGAAAAAAAATTTGCAGATATGATAAAACGTTACAAAGGAAAACAAGAAGAAAAGTATACTGATTTTATGCAGGACTTTTTTTTGGCACGAGATTGTAAAATTAAATTAAAACTATTAGAATACTAGACTCTTCTTCCCCTCTTTCCACCTTTCTTTCTAGTTGTGTCGTGAGGGATTGGTGTAACATCATCAATACGGCCAATTTTGAATCCACCTCTAGCAAGAGCTCTAATTGCTGCTTGTGCACCGGGCCCGGGAACTCTAGAACCTACGCCGCCAACTGCTCTTACTCTAATGTGAAATCCCGTGAAACCTTTTGTTTTAGCAGCTTCGACCACTGCATTAGCTGCTTTCATCGCTGCAAATGGTGAAGATTCGTATCTGTCGGCATTTACATGAATTCCACCTGAACTAATTGCAACGGTTTCTGCTCCAGTCAAATCAGTCATGTGAATGATTGTGTTATTATAACTACTGAAAATGTGAGCTATTCCCCATTTTTCAGGCGCTTCAGTTTTAGCTTCTCCTTTTGCCTCAGCTTTTGTTTTTTCTTTTGGTTTCTCCTCAATTTTTTCTTCTACAGATGCTGTTTCAACCTCTTCAGTTTTTGGAGATTCTTCAACTTCTGTTTTGACTTCAGTTTCTGACAATGCTTTCACAGATTTTCAGGGTTTTAAAAATCATTAACTCATAAAGTGTTGCCAGCCTGAATTTTTTATTCTAGTGGTCTTGCCCTTTTGAAGAAAAACAACACCAGAGCCCCTTGTAACATATCCTATTTCCCGTAAGGGAATTCGAATTTTTCTAGCAATCTTGTTAATTTTTGAACGATTTTTTGGAGAGCATGTGAACACAATTTCGTATTCTTCGCCCCCGTTGAAAACGAGATCATTAACATTCAATTTGTTTAATTTTGAAAATTCTAAAAGATCTGAATTGGCAGGGTTTTTTGAAATTACAAATCTTTTCCTACTTTGTTTTGAAAGCTGATTAAGAGTAGTTGACAATCCATCGCTAGAATCCATTGATGATGTGAAATAATTCTTGGCTTTTAATCCAAAATTCAGTCTAGTTTTTGGCCTTAGTGCTGTCGATGTTGCTTTTTTTGCAAAACTTTTAGGGGCTTTTTTCTTTGCAAGAAGAATTTTCAGCCCAGCTGCCGCATATCCAAATGGACCAGTAACAAACACTATGTCGCCAACTTTGGCACCTTTCCTTCTAACTATTTTATCGCTAAATCCAATTAGTGATATCTGAATAACTAGTTCTTTTCCCTCATTTGTATCTCCGCCCAAAATTTTTACATCAAATTCTTTTGCAGCATTTCCAATAGATCTACTTAATTCTAAAATTTTTGATTTGGAAAAATTTCTTGGAATTGTTACAGAAATTGTGCCAAATAATGGTTTGACGCCTTTAGCTGCAAAATCACTTACACATGCAACGATACTTTTTCTTGCCGCATCTGAAATTTTAGTTCGTGGCGGTATGTCTGTACTTTCAACAAGTGTATCTACATTTACAATACAGTTTGTCTTCCCAATATTGAATATTTCTACATCTTCAGATACAAATTTTCTTTTACCAATGTTTTTTTGAAAAATTTCGATAATTTGATTCTCATTTAACTTTGTCATAACTTTGCTTCACTAGTACTTTGGTTTCTTCAAGTATTTTTTTACACTTTTCAAGATTGTTTGATTCTGCTGAAATTCTTATGATGTCTTCAGTGTTTGATTTTCTTACTAGAATCCAACTGTCCTCATCAATAATGCCTTTAATTCCGTCTAGAGTAGATACGTCACTTGATTTTTCTTTAATTTTGTCTAACAAGATTTTAATTGTTTTTTCATGATATTGAGAATCTACAGGTATCTTGTCTCTTAATTGATGGTAACTCTGCATAAAGTTCAATATGTCATTAAAGTTTTTTGTGCCCACCATTGATGCAATTAATCCGCTGGTTAGAATTCCATCTCTACAATAATTAAATTCAGGTAAAATAAACCCGCCACTGCTTCCTTCTCCGGCTGCCTGAGAATTTGTTTTTAAAACAAGATCAATAACGTTTGCTTCACCAACTTTGGATCTTTGAACCTCTCCTCCATGTTCTTTTATGAATTTCTCAATTGAAACACTTGTATCGATACTAAGAACAAATTTTTTGTAACCCAACTCAATTGCTTTTGCTGCTCCAAGCCCAAATGTGACATCTGGAGATTGTTTTATGCCACTTTTTACAACAACTAAACGATCTCCATCTAAATCAAATGCAAATCCAATATCATTATTTTGTGAAGATGATATCAAATCTTTCAGGTTATCAGAAGTAGGGTCAGGCCCTCGTGATGAATTTGAAAGCTCTTCGTTTATAGTCTGCGTTTTACAACCAATTCTTTCTAACAATGCAGGCGCAGTTGTTTTTGCTGCACCGCCGCCAATATCTATTGCAACTTTAGGTGAATCATCAACCTTTCCAATTAATTTTGATGCTTCATCAACATAGTTGGATTCTACTTTGGATTCTTTACCAATTTTAGATTTTTCTAAAGTTTGATCATTAATCACAGTCTGCAATTCTTCTTCGTTGATCCCTCTTCCATCAATAATGAACTTCAAACCATTCCATTGGACTGGGTTATGAGATGATGTTATTACTAACCCTGCCCCAAATTTCCTTGCTTCTCTAAAAACAACCGGCGTCGGTGCTAAACCTAAATTAAACACATCAATTCCGTTTTGCATAATTGCCGCCATTGCAGTTTCTCGAATCATATTTGATGAGGGTCTTGTGTCATTACCAATTACGCATTTTCCTGATTTTATCAAAGCAGAAAAATTATTACAAAATTTTAAAACATGCTTTAATGTCAAGTCATCTCTAAAAACTCCTCTAATTCCAGAGATTGATTTTTTCATATGATCAAAACCAGAAAGGCTTTTTATTAACTCTGACTGCATAACCGAAACGTGCCTCGATAGCTCAGCCTGGTTTAGAGCGAACGCCTCGTAAGCGTTAGGCCGTGGGTTCAGATCCCACTCGAGGCTTTTCTGTTATAATTTTAACAAAAGATTAAAGAAAATTTTTAGGAGTTATCATCATAAACAGTTTCAATGTCTTTTTCCAAGTCTTCACCTAATCCTTTCCACCATTTTACAATAATTTCCGTCATACTCCCCTCGGTATTTACGTAGAATGGTCCTTTATAGATCTGTCGGTATTTTCAAGTATAATTCTTAAAACCTAGTATGTGTTGAAAAACTGTTTAGTAAATTTTTAAATCAAACTTTTGTCGATTCATTTTCTTTTCTTTTTTCTATACAGGATGATTGCTAATGTCCCAACAGCACATCCCCAAAAAAGAGGTGAAAATCCAGATTCTTGTCCTGGAATGAATCCAACAAAAGAAATGAACATTATTGCAACTAACACAAGTCCAACTAATTCCAGAATCTTTATCATGTCTACCTAGTCTGGAGCCAAATCATTCAAAAAGATATATTATTTTACGTTTTATTCGCATCGTGGATAAATACCTCTTAGTCGTTTTGATGTTTTTAATTGCAGGAATGGGTATTACGATTGTTCAGGGGCAAACTCTATTTTTTTATGGTATGCTCGCAGGCGCAATTATTGTTGTAATATACAGTTCTATGAAAACTCGAAAAGAACAAAAAGAATTAAGGAAAAAACGTCGAAAATATAAAAAATAATCTTATAGTTCTAAACCAAAAGACTCTGCAATATCAGAGAATTTTTGGTAGGATTCTAAATATTGTCTACCTTTTGGAGTAAGAACAAATGTATGCTTGCCGTCAAATTCGATTTTGTTAATCAAACCCGCACCTGTCAAATTATCAATGAATTTTGCTAATCTAGAATGTGATAGATTTGCTTTTGTTAACAGTGATGTGGTCTTGATACCTTCTTGACCACTTTGTTCAGTAGCTGTAAGTAGATCTGCCACTATCTGCATACTAGTCCTATACGTTACCATACGTGTAAAAGTAAATCACCATGATATAAGGGTATTACCCATAATTTAGAACAACTAAATATCATATAGCCTCGATTGGAGCGTTGTCAGGCCAGTCTTCAATACCCTGGTTTAGTGAGTTTCTAGGAGTGGCATATAGATATTATGATCTTAGAATGAATGTAGTTCCCTTATTTGAAGACAGAAAAGAAGCTACTGATCTATGGCACAAAACAATTCATTGGTGGGGAGATCACACAATTAAAATTCGATTTGTTGAATCTGGAGACAAATATTGGTTCATAATGGGCGGAGATTCACAAAGACCGGATAGCAATATTTCATTTTTTAAGGAATTAAAAAAATCCGAAAACTATGAACGATTTAAAAAAGGACATGGTGGTGAAGCTTACTTGCGTTTGGGTGTATATACAAAAAAATCTAAAGATGAGGTCAAAGATGATGCAGTTTGTGATTGTGGTCACCTTAAGGAAGATCACGATGATGCAAAAGACAATGATGATTGTTATTATGAAGACTGTGATTGTACAAAATTTGAAAGTTTTCAGGTCAATTTATTGAAAAAGAAAAAAACTGTAACTGACATAAAATTTCTTCAAGAAGATCAAGTAAAGGGTGATCCATTGACATGGAATTGTCTTTATATTAACAAATACAAACAACAAGAAAAAAACTAGTCTTTATCTACATTTACTCTACCATGTTCACCAGGATAATGCTCATCAATCTTTTTTGAATAACATTTGCCACATAGAGGCCCTTCAATCTTCCATTCTTTCATAGGGTTATACCTTTTTTCTATAAAATTATCGCAAAGTGTACATTTTTCCTTTAGTGGCAATTTTAAAACTTATCTTCAGGTTCAATATAAAAATCATTTAGATTTTTGTTGCTTGTTATACCTAAAAATCATGTTAAATAGAACCGCCCTTTAATGAAATTACGGTAGATGGTCTGGCCAAAGTAAACCTCCTGCAATTTTTACTTGGTTAGACTACTACCGTTTTGAAAAAATTATAGAAGGTTTTCTACAAGTTTTCTAATGGATTCAATTTCATCTTCTTCTTGTTTTATTTTTTTATCAACAACACGTAACATAGAATCATTCCATACATGATGTGAGAAAAAGTTATGTTTTGTATTTGCTAGCTCTATTTCATCATCTACTACTGTGTCTTCTAGAAATTTTGTTACCACGATATCTGCTAGTTTAAGAATTCTAGAATTTAGCTTAAAACTACGAAAAACTGGCTCTAACTTTAGTATATCTAGCTTAAAATCTCCCTTTGTCTGAAGCATTTTTTTATGTAAAATTCTAAAATATACTGCTACATAGAACAAAGTCGCATATCGTTTAGTTTTATGTTGTCCTTTTTTTCCATATTTTAGTGCCTTTTTGGCATATTCTTTTACAAGATAAGGATAAAGCAATAGTTTGTAATCATCCTTTAGATTTTCATTAAACACCTCATCATATTTGCTGCCTCTTGGCAAAAATTGTGCTGGTGAACTATATGCCTCAGTAGGTCTTTGTTCTATTCCTGCAACCAATGCCTGAATTGCATCTTTTGCAACAACTACTTTTTTATGATTGTCTGGAAGATAATTGTTGTAAGTTGCATCTCCCTCATACGCAGCTTGTTCTGACTTTGTTCTACTATCAAAAGAACCTGCTTGAATTTCATAAAAATATCCGGAGTTTTTTAACTGGGATTTAATCGATTTATGAAAGTCCATTAATGAAACAAGATCTTTTCCTCTTACAGAGTTCTGTGAATTTCTGTATTTTGTAATGTTATTTTGATCTTGTTCATCATCAGCTCTAATAATTGTCACAGTCATACTTCCATCCAAATTTTTAGTACGCTTTGCATGATCAAGAATTGAATTTGATGTTTGAGCACCGTTAACTATCTGAGGTGCATGCAAGATTAGTTCATTATCGCCAAATTCTTCTATATCGCTGACTACAATCGTAATTCCATTATTATAGTAAAAGAACTTGTCAGGATTACTTTGTAGCGTATCTCTAAGCCCTTTATTTACCGAAGTTTTAAACTGCATCCACTGTCTAATATTAGATTCAAACACATAATCTCTGTTTTTTGTCACAAACTCGGTTAATTCTCGCAGCTTCAAAATGCCAAGAATTGTATTGTTATATCGAAGCATTTTTTCTAATTTTATCGAAGATTTTTTTCCGGCTGCTGGTTTTTTTATTCTGTCCCACAATTTTTGAATAATTTCATTAATATCTACAATCTCTACTTCTTTATCTTCATAATCCACTTTTTGATCAGTAACATAACAGCATTTGATTTTGAGCTTTTTTTCACGAATATTGGTAACTAGGTGAGCCAATTCTGGACGCATTTTTGTAACATCTCGCTCAAGAAGCCTTTTCACATCTTCTTTGAATTTTACAATTGCGTCGGTAGAGTGTGAGGTACCATATTTTGATTGAAATAATCGGATTTTATTATCAGAAAAATCTACTGGGAGGTATGCATCAATGCCAAGATCATTTGCGCCATCAACTATTGCATCTGCAGCATCATCTTCTGTAGCTTCATAAACTCTCGTTAAAACCCATTGAAGAAAGTTATTACCTTTTTCAACATCGTTTTTTGCACTATCAGCATAATCACGTATACTTTCAATAATGTTTTCTGAAAAACCTTCTAACGGTATACTAGAATTTTTCTGTATAAGTATTGATTTTGATCCCGGAATGTATTCTAACAACCCAAATTTGTTTTGTGTCAATTATGGGCCTTAACATGCTATATATTTAGAAAAGTAGGTAATTACATAATAACTCTAGTTCATTGAGGTCTTAAAAAATGAGAAAAAAAATTCTGATTATAGGCTTGGTTGTTTTATTAATTGTAGTGGTTACAATTTTAACAATTCCAAATGAATCAAACAGTGACATTAAATCAATTAAAAAAAATAATGTTACAGATCTTGCTACAGTTATAATGCCTACAAAATCTTCAAGACCTGGCTGTGAGGAAACAAATAGTTGTTACATACCATCACAAATTTTTATTCATAAAGGAGAATCTGTAACCTGGTTAAATGAAGATGCTGCTTTTCACAGCGTCACAAGTGGAAAATATGAAAATCCAGATGGAATGTTTGATAGTAAACATTTAGATCCCAACGAATTCTTTACAATCAAATTTGATGAATATGGAACTTTTGATTACTTTTGTACTTTACATCCTTGGATGCATGGCCAAGTAATAGTACGATAGAAAAATTTCAAAGGTGAGGGAGGGAGTCGAACCCCCTTGTATAGGCTTTGCAGGCCCACGCATAACCGCTCTGCCACCTCACCGCAGTCAAAAAACAAATTAGCAACAATTAAAGTCTTAGTTTAGAATTTTGTAAATGGCTTTGATGCCAATTTAACATCCTCAGCTTTCACAGTTTTCCTACCAGCATGGCCTGACATTTCAACGGCACTTTTAGCAATCGCCAATGCTAACTCTTCGATAATTCTTCTGAGCTCATTTGCTGACTCTTCACTTACTCTTTCAGCACCCGATTTTTTTAATATTCGATACATTGCTGATAGGCCTAACTCTGAGGATTTCATCTAAACCAAATTTTCCTGTAAACGATAAAAGACTTTGAGTGAAAAAATATCACAAAGAAATCGATTTCTGCAGACTATTTTAGGGAGTTTTCTTTGACAAAATTATGACTTGGTTGTTTGATTCTCACATTCATCTCTCAGATCCCGAGTATGAAAAAGAAATATCATTAATAATAAAAAGCATGGAAAAATTACAGATAAAGGCTTGTTGCGTATCAATGGACAATTCTAATTCAATTCAAACGTTAAATCTAGCAACAAAAAGTAAATTGATTCTTCCATTCATTGGAATTCATCCTGAAAAATTCAAGGATAATTTAGAGGGTATGATTGACCTAATCAAACAGAATAATGATAAAATTTCAGGTATTGGAGAAATTGGTCTTGATGAAACCTATGTAAAGTCTGATGATGAATATTCCACTCAAAAGCACGTGTTTGAAACTCTATTATCTGTTGCAGAAAAATATAAAAAACCAGTTTCTATTCATTCCAGAAAAACTCTTGATGATATATTTGAAATTATTTCTTCTTATTCTTTGTCTGGAGTTTTATTACATTGGTTTGATGGCAACAAAAAACAATTACAAAAAGCCATGGATATGAAATTTTTTGTTTCTTATGGACCAGTAATGTTATATGCAAATGATAAACAAATTCTTCTTTCTAAAACTGATCAAGATAAAATTCTTGTTGAAACAGACGGTCCAGTACGATTCTCTAAATGTTTTGGTTTTAAACCTGCTCAAATAACATTTATTCCAAGTGTTATTTTTTGTGCTTCTAAAATATTGAGAAAGTCATATGACGAACTTACTACCATTTTAGAAAAAAATTCAATGAATTATCTGGGGATATAGGTATAAAAAACCCCCATTGATAATCGGTTAAGTGGACAGAATAAAGAAACTATCGATGGAAATCCTAGAAAACCACAAAGATCAATTTGGAACTGATTTTCAAGATAACAAAAAAAATTTAGAGCAAATCTCTATAATTCGTTCTAAAGGTCTTAAAAATGAAATTGCTGGTTATATTACAAAATTTCTAAAACACGAAATGCTTGATAAAAAGAAACAAGAAGAAAGAATAGCAAAACAAGCAAAAATAGATGAAGAATCGCCAGAAGAAAATTTGGACATGGCAGATTCTACCACAGAACCTGAATCACAAAATGAGAGTACTGAAACATCACAAAAGATTGTTGAACAAAATTCAAAAAACTAAAATTAATTTTAATTCTCAACTAGTTATTGATTAAAGTAAAATTTTTGGGAGGAGCAAAAAAGTCATTCTCAACAGATGTAATGACATTAGACAAAAATGGTATAACTGTTCAAGATCTTCTGGATATCTTACAAAAATCAAAACCTAGCAACACCCCAGAATTAGATGAAAAAAATATCCTTATAGCTGTGAATGGTGTAGATTCTTCTGCATTAAATGGAAAAAATACTACACTACAGAATAATGACACAGTAAGTCTCATCCCAGTTATTCACGGTGGCTCGATCACAATTTTTCCATTCGCAAAAATTTTTGTCGAATTATTTGAAATAAAACCAAACAAAATTCAAAATATTAATTTCCTTACAGAATTAAGGAAAAAATACCCTGACTTAATAATTCAAGGGATTTTTGCCAAGTATGTCCTGAGCAAGTCACATGTAAAAAAAATTCTGAAAATTTCTTTTGAAGCAAAAAATAATCAAAACATGCTTTCACAAAAACTAGAAACTGATATTTTAATGAGATTTGCTTGTACAACACAAATCTCACAGGCAATTGAAACGGCTGGGCTAAAACCAAAACAAAGTTCTATTATTATTGCATTGGGAAAAAAATCAACCTTAAAAAAATTACATTCAGAACTTAAATCATATACTAACTCAAAAACTATTTCAAAGAATAATTCACAATTTTTAAAAAAACATTTTAAAATTTCAAAAAAACAGATAGATTCTGTTTATTCAAAAAAACCATTAGAAGATTTACTAGTAGAAAAGGCCGCAGTTTTATTTTAATGACTCTCTTTTTGAAATTTCTAAACTAAAAATATCATTATTTTTTAAAACTGCGATTCCTGTTTTAGGTCCCAAAATTTCAATTAGTACTACCCAATTTGGTGTTTCTAACGAAACTTTATTTTTAATATTTTTAGCTATTTCTGAAATTAATTCAGAACTTGAAATTTTAGAATTGCGCTTCTCAATAGTTATTCTGTAGGTATCTTTTTCATTAATTCTTTTCATTAAAGAAATTGCTGTAGAAGATATCTTTTTTGGAATTGTTTCTACAACCTGCTCAATTGGAATAATTCTAAGACAATAACGAATTGACCATGGTTCTTCAACAATTTTCTCCCTAATTTTTCTAATGGCTTCTAAAGGATCTAATTTTGTTTTTGCTGTAAGAATACCTGACATGCTGGTTTTAGTGACATCTAAATTTTCATCACCAAACTCTGCAAAAATTGCACGCAATTCGTTACTGGCTTCAGATTCTAAATGTCTTGCACATGTAATGATCAAATTCAAAATAAATTCAAAATCTCCTCTTTTGAAATACTGCCAACCCTTTGAATTTCTACTTTATTTTCATTAATTTCCACTATCGTTGATTCTCCGCGGCTTGAAATTTTTCCATCATCTATAAAGGCGTCATATCCTGAAACATTTTTTTCACATACATCAGGATCTGTAAATGATCTTATTCCTGAAATGTTAGCACTTGTACCCACCAGAAAATTACAATTTTTTAAAATAGATAAAACACAATCATTGTCTGGTACCCTAACTGCAATTTTATCATTTAAACTCATAGAATTTCTCAATTTTTCATCTTTTAAAGGTAGGATCAAGGTTAATTGTCCTGGCCAAAACTTTTCTGCAATTTTATTTGCCTTTTCACTAAAACTAACTATTTTTTCTAGATGTTTTTTTGAAAAGCCTAATACTGGAAACGGTTTTCTTTTCTCACGATTTTTTATTCTATAAATTTTTTCAACCGCATCTTTGTTATATGGATCACACCCAATTCCATATACTGTGTCAGTGGGAAAAATCACAATTCCTCCATCTTTGATGATTCTTGTTGCAGTTTCTATTCCATCAGAATCACATTTTTTTTTCAAATCCTTCAAACCTGTTTTAGAATATGTTTAATAATAATCTGATTTATTGCCACTCTGAAATGAAACAATACGTATCTAGTATAGAAGATAATGAATTTGAGGATGATTTTGATGATAATTTAGATGATTTTGAAAATGATGATGACTAGATTACTAAACCAAAATTCTCTGCAAATTTACTAAACGAATGATAAGCTTGTAGAAATTCTCTTCCCGTATCACTTATTTTGTATCTGCAAGCACCATCCGATGTTTTTTGTTCTAAAAGACCCTGTGAAACAAGATTGTTTAAAATTCTTGAAATTCTAACATGAGATATGTTTGCCTTTCTAATTAGATAGGTTACAGATGCTCCTTCATCATCAGCAAGTTCATCCCTTGTTGTGGTTAAGATATCGCCAATGATTTTCATATGGGTTCTGTATTCTGTCATAGCCTACACAAACCTTGTTCCTAATCAATATGATAGCGGTAAGATATTTTCCAATATACAATCGAGATAAAAGTTTTTGACAACAATTTTTCTACATTTTTGCCTAAAAAATCGAGGCTAATTACAACTCTTCATCAAATTTTATTTTTGTCAGTGGAATCTTGCTTACCGGAATAAATAATGAAATTAGTCCACCTATTTTAATTGATATTGAAAGATAATACAAAATTGATTCTGGAAACACAAAAGAATACCATCCTAGAAATTCTCCAAATGCTAGTAACGCTAAACCGACCGCCACAAAAATTGCCCCCTTCTTCCTACTTTCTAAATACGACATGAAAGTTTCAATTGCGCCATATGCAAGTAAAATAAATGAAACAGATCTGAAAATGTTTTCAATATGAATTGATGAAACTAAAAATAACGGAAAAATTCCTATTGATCTAAAGTAACGAGACTTTGGAAAAAATGATTTAATGCTATGAGAAAATGCAATGAAGAAATAACCTATAGTTTGAATTCCAATTCCTAATGTTTGAATCCATCTTTCAATCTCGCCGGATTGAATAACAAAATCTTCTACCATAAATCCAACCCAAATTACGAAAAAACCAATACAAATAGCAAAAAATGCAATTGATAATCGAAATAAAGTTGGACTTCCAGTGTTTCTAAAACCAATAAATGACATTATTCCTATGCCAAGACCTACAACAAAACCAATCAAATTTAGAATATTTTCTAATAGAAATTCCAACTATGTTTTACAATCCTTGAAACTAATTATTTTAACATAATGAATCATTTAACCTGATTGTGAATCCCAATCATCTAAACTACCAGCGGTTTGACCTTCAGTACTACCTGTGTAATCTCCAAGTATATC
>DASSAK010000007.1:0-20896 GCA_035685445.1 Nitrosopumilaceae archaeon | reverse complement strand
GGTTCTAGTTTTTCTTTTTTAATGTCTTTAGTCAAGTATAAGGTTCCCTGAATTACCATTTCCAATTTATCAACTTCATGAACAAGTTTTGCCTCGTCAGTTTCACTCTCAACATATTCTTTCCAAATGAAAAGATATTTTTTTGCCAAATCATCAGGCAGATTACTTAGAATTTTACTAATGGTTTTATTTTCCAATTCAGCTTTTTCTTTTTTTAGCATTTCATCAGGAGTAATATCTCCTATTGCAGATTCTGCAATATCATGAAGAAGACTCATTTTCAAAACTTTATGAGTATCTAATTTTTGTAAATCTGCCAGCACCATTGCTATGATTGACATTGAAAAAGTGTGATCAGCAACGGATTCAGGAGTAGTGATTCCAAGTTTTGTGGTCCAACCTTTTCTTGGGATTTTTTTTAAATTTGCAGTTATTTTAAAAAATTCTTCAATCAAGATTAGTATTTTCTTGTGTCGCCTTCTAATAATCCTGAACCATGATGAATTCTATCAATGTGTGAAGAAAGTTCTTCTTTAGTCTCAAAAGCAGAATCACAGTAAGGACATGAATGAGTTTCAGCCATAATGCCAATCTGTAGATGGGCGTATTAAATAATGCGTCCAGTATAACAGAATCTAATGAAAATTTATACAAAAACAGGGGATGATGGGAAAACAGGGTTGCAAGGTGGAAAAAGAATTTCAAAATCCGACTATAGAATAAAAGCTTATGGAAACGTTGATGAATTAAATTCAGTGTTGGGTTTAGTTTTGTCACATAAAATTGAACAAGATATTGAACAGTTACTGAAAAAAATCCAAAATGAATTATTTGTTTTAGGATCAGACCTATCTAATCCAGACATGGATGACAATCAAAATAGAATTTCAAAAGAAATGGTAGAGAATCTAGAGAAAAAAATTGACATGTATGAGAATGAATTACCATCTCTATCAAATTTCATATTACCAGGAGGATCTCATTCTGCATCTTTAGTTCATTTTGCAAGAACGATTGCAAGAAGAGCTGAAACAAATGTTGTATCCTTATCTAAAATAGAGAAAATCAATAGTCAGTGTCAAATCTACCTGAATAGACTCTCAGATCTTCTATTTGTAATTGCTAGGATTCTAAACAAAAGATCCAAAACACCTGATATTATATGGGAACCAAAAAAAGACACACTTTAATTCCAGACTCAAAAAAATTCCGATGTGCCAGGGTAGCTCAGCCCGGGAGAGCACTCGGCTGAAGACCGAGCTGTCGCGCGTTCAAATCCCGCCCCTGGCACCAATCATTTTCAAAATATCATACTACACAATGTTTAATAACACGGCATTCTCTTTTTCTTCCGACATTCATGGCAAGAAAAAAAGAAACTGAAAAAAAGAAAAAACCTTCAAAATCAAAAACTAAAGCAAAGACAAAGAAAGCTAAAACAAAGACAAAATCTAAAAAAACTAAAAAATCTGCACAGGCATTAGATGACGCGGCAATTGTTATTGTCGATGATGATTTAGAAATTGATAAAGAAAAAGTAATTGAAGAAAGACGGGCTTATCTAGAAGAAGCACGTTCACAAGAAGCGTTTGATTAAGGCAATCCTTATTCATTAGCAAGATATTGGTTCATTATGAGAGCATTATGTCTTGTAACTGTAAAACCTGGCAAAGTAGATACTGTAGTAAAAATTCTAAAGAAAAAAAGAAAAATCATTAAAGAGATTATGATAGTCACCGGGCGTGCAGATATCTGTGTGTTTTTGTTTGGGTCAATTGATGAAATCAACAACATTGTTATTGATTTTAAAAAAATCAAAGAAATTGTTACAACTGAAACTCTAATTGAAGTGGAGGTCAATTTAGGATGGTAAAAGCCATAGTGTTAGTAAAATCTCCAAAAAAATTGATAGCAGCTAGATTAAGGAAAATTAATTCAGTTTATGAATCATTTCCAGTGAGCGGTCAATTTGATGCAGTAGCAAAAATTCAAGTGGAAAAATTATCAGAAATTAAAGATATCACTACAGAAATTCAAAAAATCAATGGAGTAGAAAGAACCGAAACTATGGTAGAAGTTCAATAAGGCAAAGATTTTAACTTCCTAGAAGGATAGAAAACCCGTGAATATCAAAAAGGTTGGAAATGTAATTTTAGCCGTTAAGGATTTAGATAAATCTCTCAAGTTTTACCATGAAATTATTGGTTTACCAATAAAGAATCAAAGACGTTCGTGGATTGATTTAGGAACAAGTGGTGCCTTGATTAGCCTACATCCAGCTGCTCTTACTTCAGAGCACATCGGCGGTTCTATTGATAATGGGATTACTATCGGATTTTTAGTTGGTGATATTAATTCTGCAATAGAAGAATTAAAATCAAAAGGTGTTAAAATTTACCGAGACATCTCTGAAAGAGAGGCTGGAAAAAATGCAATTGTTTTAGATCCTGACGATTATTTAATTTCATTATTTGAACCATCATATGAAGATAAAACACAACAAACTGGCGGATATCAGGGATTTACTCCAGCTTAAATTAATTTTTTAATTTTTGGAATTATTTTATTCAGTTCTTTTTCTTTACCTGAAATTGAAACATAGTATGTTTCTTTATTTCGTTGAAAAGCAACAATTGAAACTTTTTCATGTTTTAAAACAACATAATCTAGTTTGCCCAGAGGCAAATCAGGAGATTTTCTCAATGTCATTAATGTAGAAACTATGAAAAATTCATTTTTTACTTGTTCTGATTTTAAAAGTGGTTTAATTCCTGGCTTAATGATTCCACTTAGAGTTCGTCCGTATTCGTTTATTACTCCAACATATCTAATATTATTTGAAACTTTGATAATTTGTTGACATTTTTTTCTAAATTTAATTATAGAACTATTCCATTTTTGTTGAGGTGTTTTTTGCATGATTAAAGACTTTAAATTGAAACTAATAAAGTATTCTTGAATTATTAATTATCAATAACGTTAAGATTGTTTTTGTTTGGATAACTTTTCTACCTGCTTTCTTAATTCCAGATTTTCTTTTAACAGTTTATCTCTTTCTGATTGAAGTGTTTCAACAGAAAATTGTCTAGAGTATAATGGATGTCCGGGTGGAATTATTCCAGGAAATGACATATCTAAAAGACCTGAGGCATATTTCTGATACATTTGTTGAAAGTTTTCTAATTTTGTATTAATTGATTCATTATTTTTTGAAAAAGTTTCTTTTTTTGGATTTTTATGATCCTTTTGTATAGGATGAGAAAAACCAGGTGGAATTCTTGGAAACTGAAAAGCAAATGGTTGAATGTTAGGATTTAATCCATACAAATCCATTAGATGCATTGTTGTAAAATAGTCCATGTTCTTCACTTTTTGTTCTGTTATTTTTGCCTTATTATCCTTCGTTTGATATACCTTGATGTGAAATTCGAGTCATTTTTACTCAATTTGAGCTGATCGCTGATCCTTATACTCTAGAGATTTTAGATCGCTGATACTAAAATGCGGGAGAAAACAAAGTATTGCATGAGATGTAAAAAAAATATCAGAAATACTGATTTACATAAAATTGTAATTTATGTTGTTAATGAAGAATTTACTGAACATCATTATGAACACATAGAGTGCCCTGGTCGATTCACCATCTAACCTTTGTATTCATAAACTTGGTATAATTTTCCTGTCACTCTTGAATGATATTTCCATTCATTGTTTTTCCAAACAACTCGTTCAAAGTTTTTCTGAGTTGAGGGATGCAAACGAGTGTAGATATCCTCTCCAATCAGAATTTGGTTAGGTCGTGCTAACGCTTGAATTTTAGCTGCAATATTCATTGCAGGACCCATTATGTCAACATGAGCCTTATCTTCATCTGCTCCATATCTTACGACAAGATTGGTTCCAAAATCTATTCCAATTTTCACCATTAAGTCCGGATAATCATATTGATTTAGAATTGGGTTTATTCCTTTTTCAATGACTGTAATCATAGATTTAGCAGCTTCTACAACATCATCTGCCTTGATGAGTGAGTTTTTTTCTGCAACGAAATAACCTACCACTGCGTCTCCAACAAATTTCAGAACATAGCCGTTATGTTGACGTATAACATTTGCCATCTCTTGGGCAAAGGAACTGATAATTATAGCAATTTTTTCTTCAGGCAATTCAAGAGTCATTTTTGTAGAACCGATTAAATCAACATACAAAACCATCATATCAATTCGAGAAAAAACATTCTTTCTAAGAAAATTTTCTGATTCTTCGAAATTTCCTGCATACTCGTATCCTTTTTTTAGTGCTCCCCAAATCCGTTTTTGGGTTTCCATGATTAATGTTTCAGAATCAACTACTTTCTCGGTTCCTTTTCCCATAAGCAGATCTACCACATTTGGACTTGATCCAAAAGAATCTGTTTTTTTATTATGTTTAGTATTATTTTCACTCAATAAGATCATCACCTATTCTAGAGGAAAATCTACCCCGCAGATTGGACATCTTCCTCTTTTACCTCTATACCCATCATGATAATACTGAATTATCTCTGCATTGCAATTCCAGCACACGATCTTCTCAACTGACAATAGCTAAATTTCCTAATTTTTCTATTTAAAATAACGTTTCTATGTAAGGTTTAATGGAGGCAAAAAAAAGTAAATTTTGTGCGTCTAGGCACTAATTCACCAAACGATTTTATTCAAAATCTGAATAAGAAAAATGAAGAAATTCAAAAACTGTTTCTAGATCATATGAAAAATCTCACAAAAACGGTTCAAATTAAAGTAATGTTGGGAGATAGCACAATCACTGATCAGAGAACATTTGATCCACAAGAGATCCAGAATTTTTTTGAAAAAATAATTAAAAATTTGAAGGATTGGAAAATTCAAAATATCTCAATGACAAATAATGAAGATATTAGAAGGATTTTTACAAAATTTGAAATACGTGAAGGAAATTATTTACTATCAGGACACTTATCGGTACAATTTCATGTTTTGTTATACTATAAACCAGAACATAGAGTAATTGACTGTCAAAAAGAACTTGCCGATATTATTGAAAATACCAAAGATAAAGAAGTAGAGCTTGCAAATCTAGGGGATCAATTTGTATTAAATAAATTAAAGGAATTGGGATACACCGACTTGGATAACCAAAAACTCTTTGAGATATTTTTTAATAATGATGAAATTAGAGAAAAAATCTATAGCGAGATTGAAAAACAATCTGACATTGATTTTAAAAAGTTATCAAAAAAGAAAACAGATTTGTTTAATGAATTGGATAGCTATCTAATAGAAACATATCAAACAACACCGATCCTTATTGATGATGCAAGATTGGTTACAGGAGAAGAAGGTTGTTTGTGTACGTTTGACTTAGAATATATCAAAAATAAAAATAAAGAAGGTTTGTTTGATCCAAAAAAGATTCCAGCAAATGTTAAAGACAAAATAATTCAAAGAATGGATCAAGTTGAAAAAATTTTAAAATTGTAAAAATTATCGTTTATATCCTAGAACTAATTTCTAATAATAAAATCGAGAGACCAGCAAACTGAGGCGAGGTCCTCTTAAGGGGAGAGCCGATCCCTCGATAATTTTGATCGATTAAATTCAACTATTTAGGCTTTTCTTGATTTTCCTACTCAATTTTCATTAATCAATTAGGATTCAATAAATCGCAATAATTCAAATATAATGAAAAAAAACGAACAAACTTCATGAATCCAACATTTGAAGAAATTGAGAAAGCTAAATCACTACAAGGAAAGGAAATTCGAAAAACAGCCCTGTCATACTCTCCATTCTTTAGTCAGCTAACAGGCTCTGAAATTTATTTAAAATCAGAATTTCAACAAAAAACTGGCTCATTCAAAATTCGTGGGGCATATTATAAAATTAAATCATTAACTGCAGAAGAAAAGAAAAATGGTGTTGTTGCAGCATCAGCTGGAAATCATGCACAAGGAGTTGCATTTGCATCTTCACTTGAAAAAATTCCTTGTACAATTGTAATGCCCCAACATGCATCTCCTGCAAAAATTGCTGCAACTAGAGGTTATGGCGCTAAAGTAATTCTTGAAGGCGCAACTTATGATGAATCCTGGAAAAAAGTTAAAGAGATTTCTGAACAGACGGGTGCAAAAATTATCCATGCATTTGATGATCCTCAAATAATTGCTGCACAGGGCGTAATTGGTTTAGAAATATTAGAAGATCTTCCTAACGTAGATGAAATTTATCTTCCAATTGGTGGAGGCGGATTGGCTGCGGGAGTTTTAATTGCTATAAAAACAAAAAATCCAAAAATCAAAGTAATCGGTGTACAATCAAATGCATTTCCCGCTATGAAAGAATCACTTAGTTCTGGCTCACTAAAATCAACTGAGGGAAGGAGGACAATAGCTGATGGAATATCTGTTCAAAAACCAGGAGAAAATACATTTTCCATAATTAAAGAACTAATAGATGAAATTGTCCTAGTCGACGATTCACAGATAATCAAAACTATGTTTCTCTTAATGGAAAGAGCTAAAATTGTTGTTGAACCCGCAGGGGCAGTAGGCCTTGCGCATCTTCTTGAAAATAAACCTACGCCGGGAAAAAAAATTGTAGTTGTGTTAGCTGGAGGAAATGTTGACATGTATCTTTTAGGACAAATTGTTGACAAAGGTCTTGCTGCAATGGGAAGATTACTCAAAATTTTTGTCTTATTGCCAGACAGGCCTGGCGCACTAAAGGATCTTGTAGATGAAATTACTAATGAGAACGCAAACATTGTCGAAGTTGTTCACGATAGGTTGAGTCTAGATATCAATGCGGGCTCAGCAGGAGTAACATTAAGCTTAGAAACCGAAGGACAAGAAAGCGCAGATAATCTTATCAACCGTCTAAAACAAAAGGGCATTCAATTCAAGTTAATGACATAGAATTTGGATTAATTATTTTTAATAGAAAGATTTGATAAAATCATGACTAAAATATTAGGAATAATTGGCGGTGGTCAATTGGGCATGATGCTTACAGAGGCAGCAAAAAAAATGCCTGAATATATTTCTGAAGTAATAGTACTCGATCCCACTAGTAATTGTCCTGCTGCAAAGGTAGGTGCAAAACAAATTGTTGCTGATTTTAAAGATGAAAAGGCCATTACAGAGCTTGCCATAAAATCCGATATTCTTACTTATGAAATTGAATCTGGAAATAGTGATGTTTTAAAAACACTTGAAGATAAATGTGAAATAAATCCATCCCCTGACACACTTAAAATAATTCAAGATAAATTTACTCAAAAGAGGTTCTTATCTGAGAACAATATTCCAATTGCTGAATTTATTGAAATAGAATCACTTTCTGATCTTCAAAATAAAATTAAAAAATTTGGATATCCAGCTTTGCTTAAAGCACGAAGAGATGCTTATGATGGCAGAGGAAATTATAAAATTACTTCTGAAAATGAAATAAAACAAGCTTTTGAATTCATTGGAAAAAGAAAAATGTTCTTGGAAAAGTTTGTAGATTTTAAAATGGAAGTTTCGGTAATTGCTGCACGAAACACAAAAGGAGAAATCATTACTTATCCTGTTGTGGAAAACATACATGAAGAAAACATTCTTCGGATGACCATAGCTCCTGCAAGAGTGTCAACAGAAATATCTGAAAAAGCAAAACAAGTAGCAACAAAAACCATGCAAGTATTAAAAGGAGCTGGTGTCTTTGGAATTGAAATGTTTGTAACACAAAATAATTCTATTTTAATAAATGAGATAGCACCGCGAGTTCATAATTCTGGTCATCATACACTTGAATCAAGTAAAACATCACAGTTTGAACAACATCTTCGTGCAATTCTTGGTTTGAAACTAGGTGACACTACAATTTTACAGCCTACAATAATGTACAATATTTTAGGACCAAATGGTTTCCACGGAAAATATAAACCTCTAATCATAAATGAAAAAAATGTTTTTTTGAAAATGTATGGAAAAGAAAAATCAAAACCAAAAAGAAAGTTAGGTCATTTTAATGTGATTAGTGATAAAACACAAAACATTGATGAAATACTAGAACGAGTTAATGATTTAAAAAATCAAATAAAGATCGTACCTGAAAATTCTTGATTTCGTAATAGGTTTATTAATCACAAAAATTGCTAGCGACTTATGGCATTAACTGCTGCAATCATCATAACTGGAATTTCGATTGGTTTGTTAGTGATTTATGGCGCTGATGTTGCAATAGGAGGTGGAGGAGCTGGTGAAGGTTTTTTACCATTTGATGCGATGACTCGGGGAATAGGTTTTGGAACTCCGCCAATAATTTTATCAATTGTAGCTTTTTTCATATCTAGAAAAGAACCATCAAAAGTATTAGGAATAATGATAATTATTACGGGAATTTTAGTAATAATTGGTGGCTCAGTTTCTCTTTCAAGTGCCGCCGAATCCGAAAATATGGCAAGAGCTGCAGGTGAGGGAGGAGGACTGGTTGGAATTGGTGCTTTTATCACCGCGTTGGGTTCAATTAAAATAAAAAAATCCTAAAAACATCATGCCAACATGTTCAAAATGTGATAAACAAGTATCCAAAGTTTATGATTGCGAGCACACTAAATTTGAAGAATTTTGCAAAGATTGCTATACAGAACTTCATTACTATATGACGGAAAAAAAACCACTTGAATGAATTAGAATCCTTTGTCGATTGGATAATTTCACTGATATCTGCAAACCTGTACCCCGGAGTTTTTTTTGCAGCTTTGATTGAAACTGTTTTTCCACCAATTCCTAGCGAAGCAGTTTTTCCATTAGCTGGATATGTTATTCTACAAAATCAAATGCACTTTTTGCATGTTTTGAGTGTAGGTCTAGTTGGTGGAGCAGGGGCAACTCTTGGCGCATTTATTATCTATTTGATTTCCCGAAAAATTGGACGAATTGGACTGTATCGGTATGTAAAATATGCAAAAATAAAGGAATCCAGTCTTGAAAAAGCATACAAGTGGTTTGAAAAATATGGAGATAAATCAGTAATTTTTGGAAGACTAGTACCTGGAATTCGAGAACTTGTATCAATTCCTGCAGGAATTCTAAATATGAAACCAGTGAAATTTTTAGTCTTTACATTTATTGGTTCTAGTGCATGGAGCATAGCATTAACAGCTGTTGGATATTATTTTGGAGTGGCTACAATAGATCTTTTTTAAAGTTTTAATGACAAGAAATTTTCTAAAAAACATGAAAGCAATAATTTTGTCAGGTGGAAGAGGCAAGAGATTAAAACCAATTACTGATTATGTGCCAAAACCACTAGTTCCAATAAGTAATGTTCCAATTTTAGAATGGCAGATTAGATACCTTAAAAAATTTGGGATAAAAGAAATAATCCTTTCTACAGGATACAAATATGATCAGATTGAAAATTTTGTAAAAAGTAAAAATCTTGGAGTAAAAATCGCTTTTTCAATTGAAAAATCTCCTCTTGGAACAGGCGGTGCAATAAAAAAGGCTGGAAAACTAATTCATGATAAATCATTTTTTGTAATAAATGGAGACACCATTACAAATATTGATCTTCGCAAACTTAAATCAAAAATAAATTCTATTGCCGCAATTGAATTACGAACTAGATTTGGGGTGTTAATTACAAAGAAGGACAAAGTTTATGGATTTAATGAAAAAAAAGAAATTAACGATGTCTGGATGAATGCAGGCATTTATCATCTTTCAAAAGAAATCATTAAAGACTTGCCAACAAAAGGAAATATTGAAAATACTACTTTTCCAAAATATGCTAAAAAAGGAAAACTTAATCTTATAAAATTTAAAAATGTGAAATGGTATTCGATAGACTCTTACAAAGATATGGAAGAATGTTCAACTAACGTTAGAAAAATCATAAAATAATAAGAAAATTTGATTTAAGACCCATTTTGATGTAATGTTACCATTACATATGCAAGCTCGTTGACAAACGATTCATCAGCAGTCTCTAAGGTGTATTTTGTTGCATGTGTCAAGTAATCATTTTCTCCAGAATCAAATTCCTGAGTATCTTCAGACATGCTTTGTAATGAGTTATGATTTCATAATATGAAACCTCAATCAAAATTTACCCAGTGCTAAAAGAGATAAACTAGAATAGGCATATTTTCTAGGAATACTATGCGTTTGGCCTATAGTTTAGGTTCGTTATTATCCGTTGATCAAATATTAGATTGTGCCACGCACCTATCAAAACATAATCCTGACACAATTTGGATTCCTGAAACTTGGGGCATGGAAAATTTTTCAATGCTTAGCATGGTATCTCAAAAGGTAAACTCTTCCAAAATTGGATCATCAATAATTAACATCTATTCTCGTAGTCCGTCTCTTATTGCCATGGGGGCAGCAACAGTGGATACAATTTCTAACGGAAGACTTGTTCTTGGATTAGGAACCAGTAGTATGCCTATTGTTGAGAATTTTCATGGAACAAAATTTGAAAAACCAGTTTCAAGAATGAGAGAATACGTTGAAATTATAAAGTTAGTTTTGTCAGGAAACCAAATAAATTATGATGGTAAATTTTTCAACTTGAAAAATTTCTCATTGTTAATAAAACCAAAAAGAGATTCCATCCCAATTTACCTTGCAGCAGTTAATAAAAAAATGGTAGAATTAACATGGGAAATTGCTGACGGGGTGATTTTTTACCTTAGACCAATATCTGAATTAACAAACACTATAAAAAAAATGCAAAGTAAGAAAAAAATTGATGTGTCGTGTCAATTAATAACTTGTGTTTCGGAAGACCCAGAAAAGGCAATTGACCGTGCCAAAAAAACTCTGGGATTTTACATTTCAGTGGGAAATGTGTACAGAGATTTTCTAGCTAAAAACGGATTTCAAAAAGAAACAGAAGAAATATTTCAGGAATTTAAAAAATCGGGTTTAGAACATGTTCATGAATATGTTTCTGACTCAATGACCAATTCACTTACAATATGTGGTGACCCACAAGAATGTCTTGTAAAATTAAATAAATTTAAAGATACAGGACTGGATTTACCAATACTACAGTTTAATCCAATAGGAAATGTCAAAGAATCATTTTCGTTATTTGCGTCTACATTTTCTGAGGTATCAAAATGAAAGTTGCAATAACTAATTTTGGCAATACAAAATTTTCACACGATAACATTCCAATAGAATCATGTATGCTATCTTCAACTAGATCCCTTTTTGAGCATTCCCCTAATTTGTCTAAAAAGGATATTGATGGGGTTTTAGTTGCAACTAATGAAAATAAAAAGTATTTAGCTCCAATACTTTCTGAAATTTCAGGAATAAAGCCAAAGATTTCTCATACAGTTGAAAATCTTTGTAGTTCAGGAACAAATGCAATTGTTTCTGCATACTCTTACGTTGCATCAGGATTAGCTAATGTTGTATTGGTTGTGGGAGCTGAACGATATGATAGTCCTGGGCAAATCTTAGAGTGGGATAATTCAAGAGGAGAATACAAACACCCAATTTTTTGGGCATCAGTCTTTACAAAATCTTATAAAAGAAAATTCGGGGTAACCGATGAAGATTTAGCTGCTGTATCAGTTAAAAACCATAAAAATGCAAAAGACAACCCAAACGCATATTCAAACAAGACATATACTGTTGAGGAAGTTCTGCAGTCAAAAAAACTCACAGACGAACTAAAACTTTTGGATTGTTCTAGACCATGCACAGGAAGCTCATCTGTATTACTTGTGTCTGAAGTATTTGCAAAAAGAGTTACCGACAGCCCTGTCTGGATTGAGGGCATAGGACAAAAAACTACATCCGCAAGTTTTACAAAGAATTCAGATTTTACTGAAATGGCTTCAACAAAAGAGGCGGCAAGATTAGCATTTGAAAATTCAAAGATTCAAACAGATGATGTTGATGTAGCAGAAGTTCACGATGCTTTTTCTGTTTGCGAGCCAATGATTCTTGAAGATCTTGGTTTTACAAAAAAAGGAAAAGGATTACAGTTTTCAAAAACATTGTTTGAGACAGATGATAAAAAAATAAATCCTAGAGGGGGACTAATTGGTGCAGGCCATCCTCTTAGCGCTACTGGTGTCGCACAAACAATTGAAATTGTTCAACAGATTCAGGGCAATGCAGGTAGAAGACAAATTTCAAATGCTAAAATTGGACTTGTCCACAACATGTCAGCTGCTGCAACTTCATCTACAGTATTACTTTTAAAATCATGAAATTTGAATCGGAATTAAAGAAAGGTGTCTTCGTAGTAGGAAAGTGTCCTAAATGTAAAAAGGCTACATGGCCTCCAAGTGATTATTGCAACCTGTGTTTTGGAAATTTAGAGTGGAGAGAATCTTCCTATGAGGGAAAATTAATAGAATTTGCAAAAAAAAATGATGAGATTTTCTGCATAGCTGAAATTGATGAAGGGATAAGAGTCATGGGAACATTAATTTTGAATTCAACAAAGCCCGAGATTGGCTCAAAAATTAGATTGAAAAAATGTGGAATCAAGAATGGAAATTATAGCTTTGTAATGAGTTTATGTTGAGTTATAATGTAATTACCTACACTACTAATGAGAAAGTATTATGAAGATGGCATTGAAAAATCATGCAATTTCTAAACCGAGTACTGTTTTAGCAAAACCTAACATTCAAGATAAAAAAAATATACAACAAATAAAGAAAAAAAATAAAAAAACAGCAAGAACTCGTCGACATAGAGGATATCATTGGGAAGATACGATTGTTAAAAGATTTAATGGGTTAAAAGAATGGAAGGCATTTAGATTAGGGTCACCAAGTACAGGATTGCCAGATATTTTAGCAGTTAGCAACAAAAATAACGCAATAATTACCATGGAGGCAAAATCTGGCACAACAGACTATCTTCCAGTGCCTGCAGATCAAATTTTAAGATGTTTAAAGTGGGTTGATACTTTTGAGATATATAATACAAGAAAAGTGATTTTTGCATTCAAATTTTTATCAAAAAAATGGATAGGTCCAAATGAATATGAGACTAGAGAATTAAGAGAATTTTTTAAGATATGGGATGAGTCATTAAAAATAACGGATTGTGTGTGTACATATGAAGGCATCACCTATGCATTAGAAAATGGAAAACGAAGTAAACTCTTTCTTGAAGATTATGCAATGCCCTTTAATTCAAGACATCAGATTTTCTCAAAGCCATAATTTCAAATCATTTTTTAGTGATCAAACGAAAGTACTATTATGTCATCAGAGCCTGAAAAAGACGATGCCTCAATAGAAAAAAAGCCTAAACCTGAACCAATGCAAAAACTAAAACGGTTTTCAGGATTTTTTAAAAAAAAGGAATCAAAAGAGGATAATAGCAAAGAAAACGAAATAGAACCTCGTGTTGAACAAAAACAAACAAATGAAAAATCTGAACCCAAAATTGAAAATAAGTCTCAAGACAAAGTAATAAAATCACTTTTGCGTCCAGAATCTGAATATGAATCAAAATCAGGTCCGACAACAAGATTTGAGGATTTTGTAGATGAGCGGATTTTGATTAGTCGAGATATATTTGGCAAAAAAGAAATGAAAATTAAAATCTTAGATGTGTCAGATGAGCGCCCCCCAAACCAATGGAAGCTTGGAGATAGAGTAAAGGTAAACAAAATTCTTGTCACTGTAAAACATCTAGAATCTCAAGAAATTGAAGAAGGGGAATTTGATATCGAAGCAATAGAAAAAGAAATTGCTGAAAAAAGACACTATTCCTCAACAAATCGTTGGGTACCAGTTAATGATGTAAAAAATGGATATGTGATTGGTTCGCGGCATACTTCATTAATTAGCGACGCAATAGCGTTAGAGTACATCGCCTTCTAAAGGTCACTCTAAAATTAGTTGTCAGATAAGATACAACAAAAAACCTTTAAGAGCTATAAAATCGAAATTTAGCTATGAGTTCAAAAGAGATCGAAGTTAATGGCACTTCATTTAGATTAACTTTAACAGATCAAGTAGTCAATCAAGTAAATAATTTAAAAAATCTTTATGCTGCAGCGTATGAAGATCCTGAGAGTTTTGAGCAAGTTAGTGCAGAAATATCATCAACCATTAATGAAATAGCAGAAGCTGTCGAACCAAATGCCTCAGATAGTGATTTGGATGGATTAATACAAGAAATTATCAAAGTTGTGGAAAGCAAAGAAGCAGAAGTAGAAAAAGAACTTCAACAAAAATCTGAAAAACCATCAAAATTAAAAAAATCTAAAAAATAAACACCTTGTTTTGAGCATAATATCAGAAAAAATGTAGATATTAGTTATATTTTGTGTAATATATGATAAGTTATGAGCGGATGTGAATGTGGAATTTGTGGACATTATTCTGAGGATGAATGTATAAAAAATGAATGCAAATGTTGCCTAAATTTTCATGTAAGATCTGGGCCTAAAACAAAAAAAACATAAGTCATTCATTATTTTTGTAGCAACTACATTTTTTTGCAAAATGCTTTCCACACCCAATTAATCGATGTTCTTTACACCCACATAAAATACATTTTTTATTTGACTTCATAATTCAATTAACTCATTTCATCGTAAATAGTTTCTATATTTTCCATTAATTTTTTGTCTTGTAATGATTCAATAATTTTCAAACGAATATTTCTCAATCTATCAGAATCATTAGAATATAAAATGGACATTGTTTCAATTTCCCGCTCAAACTCATAATTAGAAAGAAAATGTTTTGATTTTTTTAGTAATTTCATCAAGGTATCTGATTGATTTTGGGACGATTCAATTTTTCTTATAATTATTTTGAAAAATCCGTTTATTTTCAAAATTTCAGTTTTTATTATTTCTAAATCCCCTGGTTTGTCTTTCAATTCCAAAAGAGTTCTATACGATTCTAAGATCTGTTTTAAGATCCCTTTTAGATAATCATTAAATGTAACCATGAATGGTTCAGGGTGTTGTATCCAATCTAAAAGTTTAGTATGAAAAAAGAAATTTATCCATTTGGACAAGTTTTAGAATTCACTTTTAACTTTAAATTACTACGCTGAATCCTAACTTACATTGCAAGAAAATGCATATCTAAAATGTATTGGTAATGATTGTGGTCTAGAGTATCCAATATCAACAACAAGAGTAGAATGTGAGAAGGGACATTTACTTGATGTAAAATACAAAGAAAAACCATCAGAATCATTAAAAGAAAAATTTCTTGCCCGACTAAATCCTGAAGGCAGTATTTTCAATGAAAGTGGAGTTTGGAGGTTTAGAGAATTACTAAATTTTTGTCAAATCAATACAGAGAATTTTGATGAATGTGCCAAATCACTTGTATCATTAGATGGTTCTGAAGGAAGACAATCAAAGCCCTATCATATGTCTAAAGTTGCAGATTTTGTACAGATTTCTTACGATGGATTATGGTTACAGCCAGAGGGATACAATCCAAGCGGCTCATTCAAAGATAATGGTATGGCATCTGCTGTAACTCATGCAAAACTTGTAGATGCCAAAAGAATTGTTTGCGCATCGACAGGAAATACTTCTGCGTCAGCTGGAATGTATGCCGCAAATGAAGGAATAAAATGTGATGTCTATATTCCGTCAGGACAAATCGCTCCAGGAAAATTAAGCCAAGCGTATCAATTTGGAGCACAAATAGTTGAAGTAGATGGAAATTTTGATGATGCATTAGCAAAATCACTTGATGAAGCAAAACAGTCTAATGGGTATACAGTAAACTCCATCAACCCATTTAGAATTGAAGGTCAAAAAACAATTCCTTATCGTTCATTAGAATATCTTAATTGGGATGCTCCTGATTGGATTGTGTATCCAGGTGGAGCGTTAGGAAACACTTCAAGTTGTGGGAAAGCATTGATGGAGTTATATGAATGGGGATGGATAAAAAAAATTCCCAGGATTGCGGTAATAAATGCAGAGGGTGCAAGTACCCTATCGGATCTTTATAATGGAAAATTTAATGGAGAAAAACTTCGTTGGAATAAAGGAAGACCAAATACAGAATTAATTAAAAAATATTATTCAGATTTAGACAACAAAGGAATTAGACCAAAAACAAAAGCTACTGCAATTCAAATTGGACGGCCAGCAAATATTTTGAAGGCATTACGAGCACTTGAATTTACAAACGGAATAGTTACAACAGTCTCAGATGATGAAATGCTTGATGGAATGGCAGTTGTTGGATTAAATGGATTTGATTGTGAAATGGCATCAGGTTCTGTACCTGCAGGAATAAAAAAGCTAATTGATGAAGGCATTATCAAAAAAGATGATGCTGTAGTAGGAATCTTAACTGGAAGACAAAAAGATGCGATGCTTCCAGTAGACTATCATAATAATCCCTCAAATCGTTTTGCACAACCACCAAAAAACTAGCCTCAAAAAATCAATTTTTTGTTAACAAGTATGACAAAAAATACACATCAAGCCTTAAAAGCTAGTTTTGCGAATTAATAGTAACTAGGAATGCGGTGGAATTAGAAACAAAATGGGTAACCAATTGCAATCCATTCAATGTTTTGGGGGAATAGATGTTGGAACTATGGCATGAGATGCTAATTTTAGCTATTCTCATAGGCTTGTCAGGATTTTTTAGTGGTTCGGAGGTAGCCCTAGTCGGAACAAGACAATCAAAGATTTCACAACTAATGAAAAAAGGCGTTAAAGGCGCCCATGCATTACACAAACTAAAATCAAACCCCGGTTGGATGATGTCATCAATCAACTTAGGTAACAACTTGGCAAATGTTGGAGCATCAGCGTTCGCAACAAGTGTATCACTTCGAATTTTTGGTGATGATGGATTAGCAATTGCAGTAGGTGTTATGACGTTTCTGATTTTAGTTTTTGGTGAAATAACCCCAAAAACATATTGTAATGCAAATGCAACAAAAATTGCACTAAAAGTTAGTCCCATGTTGTTAACATTTAGTTATGTTTTCTATCCGTTAGTAAAACTATTTGAAATTATTACAAGAGGAATTGTAAAACTGATGGGAAGTAGTTACCATCCCCCCGCATTAACGGAAGATGATCTTAAAGGAATTATGGAACAAGGATTAACTGATAAAGCTGTAGAAAAACACGAGCATGATTTAGTTCAAAGTGCATTAAGATTTGATGATACTGTGATTAGAACGGTAATGACGCCAAGAACAAAGATGTTTACGCTTAGCTCAAAAATGTTATTATTTGAAGCATTGCCATTAGTTAATCAAAGTGTACATTCTAGAGTTCCAGTTTATGGTTCAAGTAAAGATGACATTGTTGGTTTTGTACATGTGAAAGATATTTTGGCTGCAATTGAAAAAGATGACAAAATGATCACATTAGAACAGATTTGTCGACCACCAGTATTTGCATCTCAAGAAAAAATGGTAAGTGAGTTACTTAAAGAAATGAAAGGCAGAAAAACTCACATGGCCATAGTTGTTGATGAGCATGGCGGCGTTGAAGGACTTGTAACATTAGAAGATTTACTTGAAGAAATTGTTGGCGAGATAGAAGACGAAACAGACAAAATGAGGCCACCCATGTATCAAACTGTTGATAAAAACACAATAATCACAAATGGAGATATCGAAATTGATGCAATTAATCGAATTTTTAAAACAAATTTGCCTCTAGGAGATGATTATGCATCACTTAATGGCTTACTTCATGAAAAACTACACGACATCCCTCAAGAAGGAGACAAGGTTGAACTTAACTCATTAAGGATTATTGTTGAAAAAGTTTCAAAAAATCGTCCAGAAAAAATAAGAATTGAAAAAATAATACATAACTAAGTCTTTTTTGCAAAGTGTTCTTCTAAAATTTTCTTTTTTTCATCCATATGAAACAATGATTCAGTATGTTTGAAAGCATCATCATAAGTTCGTTGAAAAAGCATAGCTTGAAGTAGCAGGTGATTTTCTGGAATGACTATACCTGTTTGATCATCTGAATACATCATTTTCACAGTATCTTCAATTGACTCCATCATGTTGGCATGAATGTGTATCATGTTTGTATCAGTAAAACTAAACCCCATTGTATTAGCATAATCTCTAACATCTTTAGTTCCTTTTGCAGTCCACAGAGTAGCTATTCCATATTCATCTTTGAAAATTTCCAGAACCTCGGATGGTTTTGGCGCTTTATCCTTGAATCTAATATCTAAAATATGCAGGTGCATTTGTCGTGTAGGTACTTTAATTGCACGTAAAAATAACGGAGTGTCTTTTCCCATATAGCTTTTCACATCATCTCCATGATGTGGGTTTTCACTCCACTCTATCGTGTCTTTTACTTCTTTATCAGTTTGTTCAATGTCCGCCCATCTCCGTACAAGTGTAACGTCAAATCTTACTAGTCTATCACCAAATCTTTCACGTAGTGGTTGAAGAATTCTACCCATCCCTGTTACATTACAGCTGCCTTGCATAACATGTTTTTTCCCAAATGCTTTTGAATAATTTGCTCTAGAGTTAAACAATAAATCTGAAACAGCATTATCACCATACACTGTTTCACCGCCTTGATAGATTACCATCACTCCTTTTGATTCATAGAGATTTTTTTTATTCAAATAACCATGACCGCCAGGTGATGCATCAATTACCAAATCACAATCATCTAAGGCAGATTCTATTGTGCCTGAAATTTTAAAATCTTTGAAAGAATCTAGTTTTTTTTCTGGCACAAAGACATTCAAACCACGAGAAATTGCAGTATTTACCTTTTCATCTGGAGAATACTTTCCTACACCTATGATTTGTATTTCGGGATCGTCTTTGATAAAAGAAGTAATTCTACTCCCAATTGAGCCATATCCATTAACGAAAACCTTTTTCACATTTTCACTTCAAACAAGCCATTTATTTAGATTTGAATTTTAAATCAAAACAATCTAGATAAACATGCTTTGCTTGCCTGTATTTTATAAAAAAATACATACTGAGGTTAAAAGAGTAGATTTTTGTAAATTAGATTATGTTTGAATTCATTTTCCTCCAATTAGGAGCTGAAGGAGAGTGGTACACTGTTTTTTTGGACATTGGAAGATGGTTTAATGATTTAACAGGTGGTTTCTTTTTCGGAGATATGGAATTTTAATAATTATCTAAAATAACCTAGCCTATTTTAAGTAAAAAAATTGGTCAACAAAAGACTAAATGTGGTTAAAAAATTTAACTGGTTGTGAATTTACACGGGCCATCACTTGTTATTGGTTCAGGAATTACTGCAGTTGTAATTTTTATAACATTTTTTGCATTTGGTAATACCAGTAATGAAAAAGAATTGATTTTAGAACAAGCAGAAAATATTCAACCAAATCCAGAAAAAATTGGCTTAGATGTATTTACTGAAAACGGCTCTCCTCCTCACGGTGATCCTAATGCACCAATTACACTGATTGAATTTGGAGATTACCAATGTCATTTTTGTAATGTTTATTTTCATAATACCGAACCAAGTATTTTAGCAAACTATGTTGAAACTGGAAAAGTAAAAATTATTTTCAAAGACTTTACTATCATCGGTCCTGATTCTGTTACTGCAGCTCATGCAGCCCACTGTGCAGATGATCAAGGAAAATTTTGGGAATATCACGATATTTTATACAATAATTGGACAGGTGAAAACAATGGTTGGGCAAGTTCTGAAAACTTGCTTAGTTTTGCACAACAAATAGAATTAAACATTGATGAGTTTACAGAATGTATGTTAAATGAAACCCATACTAACATTATCACTCAAAGTAATTCTGATGCAAAAACTCTCGGATTGACAGGAACTCCTTCATTTTTTGTTATAGGAAAAGATAATGTAGTTACAAAGATTCATGGAGCACAACCATATGAAAATTTTAAAAGAATTTTTGATTCAGAGCTAAAAAAATAGAATTTTTTCCGATCAAATAACGAAAACAGGCGTGAGAAATGGTGAATTTTTTCTAGTTAGTGTGACAAATTAATCTCAATAACCTTATAAGACCATATTCGGAGGCTAGCTCATGGCAGCTGGAATTGATGATATTGCGATATACATTCCTAGATTATATGTTGATGCATCTGATTTCGCTCAAGCAAGAGGCATGGATCCTCAAAAGTTGGTCAAGGGTCTAGGTGTTTCAAAAATGGCAATGGTTGATACTAATCAAGACCCTGCTTGTCTTGCTGCTAATGCGTGTTTGAAAATCATGCAAAAAAATAAGATTTCGCCAGAAGATATTGGCAGATTATATGTATCAACAGAATCCTCCTTTGATGAATCAAAAGCTATGAATTCGTATGTTGTTGGAATGTTAGAACAAGTCTATGGTGCAGGTACTTTTGAGCATTGTGGTGGAGTAGAAACAAAGTTTGCTTGTGTTTCAGGATCTTATGCATTGTACGATAATACTAATTGGATTAGAGCAGGAGAGGCTGAAGGAAAACATGCACTTGTCGTAGTTTCAGATATTGCAAAATATGATTTAGGTTCATCAGGTGAAGCAACACAAGGCGCAGGAGCTGTTGCCATGTTACTTAATGACTCTCCAAGATTACTAGCGTTTGATCCTAAAGTTACATCAACATCAATTAAAGATGATTATGATTTTTACAGGCCATTTGGAAAAGAAACGCCTATAGTTCATGGTCAATATTCAAATCTTCTATATTTGATTCAAGTTAGAAAAGCACTTGAAGCGTACAAAAATAAAGTAATTTCGTCTGGACTGCTTGAAATAGGGGAGGGTGAAACGATTCTCGATTACATAGATTATCTTAACATGCATCTACCATATTCAAATATGGGCAAAAAAGCTCTTGCATATTTAGTTCGTCATGAATGGCGCTCATTGCCTAGGTGGAAGCCATTGATTGAAA
>DASSAK010000006.1:0-4614 GCA_035685445.1 Nitrosopumilaceae archaeon | reverse complement strand
CACAGATGTAGAATCTGTTGTTTTGGATATGCTTACATCAGCTGTTGTACCTACCGTTGGCCCATTCACTAATGCAGAATTATCATCGATATTTGGATCATCTGTAGACGTTGTTACCTCCACCGAATTTGAAAACTCATCCCCGTTGTTGACGTCTGGTAAATCATTCACTCTTACTAGAACCGAAACAAGTTTTGACTCACCAATCGCAATTGTATCAAACTCACATCGAACTTGCTGAGGACCATCTATAAAACATTCAGTATTTGGAGACACACTAACAAAAGTACCTGGCCCTGACAAACTATCAATAACAAAAACTCCTCTTGCATCTATGTTGCTTGTTGCACTGTTGGTGATTATCATATCATAGAGGAACTCTTCTCCAGGTGACACAGATGTAGAATCTGTTGTTTTGGATATGCTTACATCAGCAATTTGAGGACGAAAATCAAAAATCCACGCTCCGCCAGATTCTTCGAAAAATCCAGGATCCTCTCCATCTATAGAATGAAACGGCGCTCCAACAATTGCATTCTCGCCAGAAATAGACACAGAAAAGCCAAAGCTGTCATCGTCAAGTGTGTCAGAGCCAGAGACTTTCTCTATTTGAGACCATGTTCCTGAATCGTCTTTTTCAAAAACATGTGCTACACTTTCAAATGTGTCTCCAGCAATTAAGAGATTTCCTGAAACGGAAATATCTACTCCCATGTTGTGACAACAAACTAAATCAGGAGGTAACAATATTTCAGTTTCAATCCATTCTCCTTCTGCATTTTTTTCAAAAACATAAACAGAGCCGAAAGGTAGTAGCAGTGTTCCTAGAACTGGATGTGGAATTTCTTCCTTAGTGATTGCTCCAACAAATGCAGAATTATCTAAAATAAAAGTTGAAATTCCAAATAAATCCCCAGCAGCGGCGTTAGATGCAGTTAGTTTTGCAGTCTGGCCCCAATTTCCATTAGCGTCTCTCTCAAAAATATATGCAGAGCCTGAATTAGAACCATCATCGTCATCGTTAGGTGAACCAATTATTGCCGTGCTTCCAAAAACAGACACTCCTCTACCAAATTCATCTCTTTCAGCAATGTCTGTTGGAAAAATTTCGTTAATTTCAATCCATTCCCCTTCTGCATTTCTTTCAAAAATATATGCCGTACCAGAATCTAGTGAATGTGCATTTGATAGTGGAAGACCCACTACCATTGTATTTTCTGAAACAAAAATTGAATAACCAAAAAATGCGTGAGATGATCCATCAGATGTTTGAATTTTTTGAATTTCAATCCATTCCCCTTCTGCATTTCTTTCAAAAACATAAACAGACCCCGCATTAGGGCCGCCAGTAACATCATGTTCATCTCCAATAGAGCCAACAAAGGCAAAGTTGCCTGAAATAAAAACATCAGATCCAAATTCAACAAATTTTGCAGCATCTGAAGCAACAAGTTTTTGTACAAAATTCCACACCCCACTAGCATCGCGTTCAAAAATATATGCCGCACCAGAATCACATATGCTATCTACTGCCGGAAGACACGCATCGTCATCTAAAGGTGAGCCAACTATAGCATAATCACCTGAAATAAAAACTGCATTACCATAATTATCACCTGGTGCAATGTCAGGGGGGATTATCTTAGTGGAAGTAAATGCAGATGCATCAGGTATTGCAAATAATATCAATACAGCAATCAGTGTTGAAAGTAATCCAATGCCCCATTTCATACGTAGGTTATCATAAAAAATGAAATTACTTAAGCATGATCAAAAGTTCATCAGTTCATACTTTTTGTTTCTGTTAATTTGAAGGGTGATTTTTCTTCCTGGTTGATATTTTCCGTATCAGGTTCTGGTTCGCCACCAACATCAACTGTTTCTGTTGAGATTTGAACCATAGAATAATTTATTCATATTTGTAGCGATACACACGATAAACTTGATCTGAATTGCTTGAAGGGTGCTGCCAATCATCTGCTAATTCTTTTGTAATGTCTAAGAAAAATTTCTGTATGCTTGGATGCAGTCTATTGTATATTTTTTGGCCCACTAGAATTTGATTTGGTTTTGCTAAATCTTGAATCTTTGATGAGACATTCATAGTAGGTCCCAACAAGTCAACATGTGCCCTTTTATCATCAGCTCCATATCTGACTACAACGTTTTTGCCAAAATCAATACCAATTTTTATAGCAATCTTTGAAAGTTGTGCTTTTTCAACCAAAATTGGATTGATTCCTTGATTTACTACATTTATCATAGATTCTGCACACCCTACTGCATTGTCTACAGTCTTAAATGAACTCGTTTCACTTTCAACAAAATATCCTATTACTGCATCACCGACAAATTTGAGAACATATCCATTATGTGCATTTATCACATACGCCATTTCCTGAGAGAATGAGCTTACCAATATTGATAATTTATCTGGAGGCAAACTCATGCTCAATTTTGTCGAGTCCACAAGATCCACATACAAAACTGCCATGTTTATTTGCTGAAATACATTCTTTCTTAGAAATTCTTCAGATGAATCAACAATCCTTCTATATTCATATCCATTTTTCAAGGCCTTATTGATCCTGTTTTGCACATTTTTTACCAGCGTAGCAGAGTCAACTGTTTTATCTACTTCTTTCCTACTCAGGAGTACATCTATTATGTTAGGATTTTGATTGAGATTTTTTTTTGTTACCAAGATTATGACTCAGAATTATTATTGGGCTTGTTCAATTCAAAGCTTTTCTATTTATAATTACTAATGAGAACCAGACACAAATGAATGATTTAAACCCAAATTTCTTAGAATAAAAAAGAAAAAGAATTGTTAGTTTCCAAATGGAACACTTTGGAATTTCGGATGATCTTCCCAAGTTTGTGGGTTATCTAGTTCAGAAGTTGATGGAATATCAACGTGATATCCATTTGTTTTCATTAGATCATACAATGGGTTGTTTGGTTCATAGCCATCACAAGTAAATTCAAACACATCAACTGTTGCAAATCCCTTGCTAGTTGTCCATCCTTCCTCTTTGTCAAAGAATGTGTCAACTTTGTATTCAGTTATTGAACAGTCTACATACTTGAAGTGTCTCATGGTAATGCCTTTTTGATGAAGGAAAATATCAACATCAAAATCACTGTACCCGTGTTGTGACCATGGGGATGTGCCTCTTTTGTAAAACATGTCGGCTGCTTCATAGAGCATTGCCTTGTCAGAACTTACAACTCCTTCAAGCTTAAACTCTGGATCAGAATCTCTTTCAAAGCCTGACATTTGGTTGTAGACTTGGAATCCATCTGTTTCTTCTATTCCGTCACGAAATTCAAAAACAGCGTGAATTTCAATATTGTTTGCCGTGGTATACTTGTTTTTTTCTGATTCTTCTGCAAGAATTTGATTGTCATGCATAGAGCCAATAAAAAGAGCCATAGAAGCTGTTAGAATTGTTGCGAGAATAACTTTTTTCTGTCTTGACTTGATCATTGTTTTCAACAAAACTAACATGAAGAATTTAATACACTTGTTCGCCATAGTGCATATAGAACATATAGTTGAAATCTCTCTATATTCTAAAAACTGATTATTACAATAGTAGGGACAGGGTTTCATCCTTGTTATCATATTTTCCGTATAATCATAGTAATATTATCCAGAAATTAGTTTAGATTTTGATTTGTTGTTATTAAAATGAACATCCTGTACTTGGAGTCTCGGTGCAGATCTCTTCAAAATCTATCAAGATGATTTGGCTAGTTTAAGGCTCACCGATTTTCAGGCGTGAATTGTTTTTCAACAGCAGTTTTTTCCCAAGTGCAGTTTGAACAATCATTTAGAGTAATCGAAACCACGAAAGCCATTCTTAGCAAAGTCTTTTGCAAATGAATTGCCTTATTTTTCACAAACCACTTCGCTTTTTTGTGAACCGTCGTACAGCTCTACAATTGCATTAATGTCACAATGTGAAATGTATGGATATTTACTTTTTATCTCTGGATGCATCAGGTCTTCTTCAGCCGTAGAGTGAGCCAAACCTAGTGCATGTCCAAACTCATGTCTTAAAATTGTGGTTAGCTGGTTTTTTGATAGATTTTCAACATCATAAATGGTAATGCCAGATTTTAGAATCTGATTTTGGCTATCATCAGCTATTGTCTTTGTAATTCCTGAATACCCATCGCCACTTGCTGTGTTTGCAAGTGTTATTGTAATGTCTCCTGCACCATTTGGTTCTTCAGATATTATAAAATTATTAGGAATTTGAAACGCAGTAAATTCTTGTGAGGCAGTTTCTAGTGCTCCTGCCCATCCCAAATAGTATTTTGTGATTGTTCCTTTTGGTGCTTTTCCAAGAAGGTTGTCATCAATCTCATAAAATTCTGTTGATAGTATTGCATCTTTCACAGTTTCAGCTTTTTCTGGATATTCATTGGCATTTAGTATGTTCACATAAAGTGTATTGTCTGTGAGACGCCAAGAAAGCCATGTGTCTATTTTGTCTCCTTTAAGATTTTGTATCACATAACTTGATTTTATTGAACCCAAATCTTCAACTTTATACTCTTGTCCAACCAAAGTCATTGTATACAATGAATATGGAATAACTA
>DASSAK010000005.1:0-36454 GCA_035685445.1 Nitrosopumilaceae archaeon | reverse complement strand
GCTGTCTCTCCGGGTAAGATTTCTGGCGTTGACTCCAATTGAACCGCAGGCTTCACCCCTTGTGGTGCTCCCCCGCCAATTCCTTTAAGTTTCATACTTGCGTACGTACTTCCCAGGCGGCAAACTTAACGGCTTCCCTGCGGCACTGCACTGGCCACAAGCCAATGCATCACTGAGTTTGCATTGTTTACAGCTGGGACTACCCGGGTATCTAATCCGGTTTGCTCCCCCAGCTTTCATCCCTCACCGTCGGACGTGTTCTGGTAGACCGCCTTCGCCACAGGTGGTCATCCATAGATCAAAGGATTTTACCCCTTCCTACGGAGTACCGTCTACCTCTCCCACTCCCTAGCTTTGCAGTATTCCCGGCAGCCCATACGTTGAGCGTATAGATTTAACCGAAAACTTACAAAGCAGGCTACGGATGCTTTAGGCCCAATAATCCTCCTGACCACTTGAGGTGCTGGTTTTACCGCGGCGGCTGACACCAGAACTTGCCCACCCCTTATTCATCAGTGGTGTTACGACTAACAAAAGATTCCTTTAGCAGGAACCACTCGGATTAACCTTGTCGTGCTTTCGCACATTGCAAAGTTTTCTCGCCTGCTGCGCCCCATAGGGCCTGGGTCCGTGTCTCAGTACCCATCTCCGGGCCTCTCCTCTCAGAGCCCGTATCTGTTATAGCCTTGGTGGGCCATTACCTCACCAACAAGCTGATAGACCGCAGTCCCACCCTATGGCGAAATTCATTTGGACCATAAACCATTCCAGGCATAATGATCTATCGAGTATTATTCTCAGTTTCCCGAGGTTATCCTCGTCCATAGGTTAGATTGACTACGTGTTACTGAGCCGTCTGCCTTGTATTGCTACAAAGACTCGCATGGCTTAGTATCAATCCGATAGCAGTCAGGTCCGGCAGGATCAACCGGATTCTGGATTATAGAAAGTAACATCGTACTTATTTGGAATTGGACGGAATGCACATAATCTTCACGATTCAGATTTGATCATATGATCAGATCCTCATATTGTATGCGTAACTGGAGGCTTGTAAATCATAAAATGGTCCATTACCATACTTCATCACAAGCGCCGCTCTTGCGTTACGTATGCAAGAGCACGAAGCATGGCCAGTTAATATAAACCATGACTAAATTTGTCGATCATTTGAGAGTTTTGCGATCAATTATATCTAAATGATGTTCGGTTTCATTACTTGAAAGAACCCATAGACAGATACAAGAAAAAAACAAAAAAATCTGCAAAGCTGTTTTCATTATCTAAAAAATATCACGTCAATGGAGTATCTCACAATATCAGATTTTTTGAACCATATCCATTTGTCACAAAAGCAGGTCGTGGGAAATATCTCATTGATGTTGATTCAAACAAGTACGTTGATTATTGGATGGGTCACTGGTCTCTGATTTTGGGTCACTCGCCAGCTCCAGTCAAAAATGCACTGCAAAAGCAACTTGGGGCTAGCTGGATGCATGGTACCGTAAATGAAAGCACCATTCTACTTTCAGAAGTTTTGGAAAAGACGGTTCCAGTGGCAGAGAAGATTCGATATGTTGTTACAGGTACTGAAGCCACAATGTATGCAACAAGAATTGCTCGCTCGGTCACTGGCAAAAAGGTCATTGCCAAAATAGATGGTGGATGGCACGGATATACCTCAGAATTATTAAAGACGGTAAACTGGCCATTTTCAAAATCAGAAAGTCTTGGTCTTTTAAATGAAAAACACATTGTGTCATTACCATTAAACGACCTAGAAAAATCTCTAGCCATTTTAAAAAAAGTCAAAAAAGATTTGGCAGGAGTAATCATTGAGCCGCTTCTTGGTGGGGGAGGATGCATTCCTGCAACAAAAAATTATCTTAAAGGAATTCAGGAGTTTGTCCATAAAAATAATTCTCTGTTTATGCTTGATGAGATTGTAACGGGATTTCGGTTTAGATTTGGGTGTCTTTATCCTACGATGAATTTAGATCCAGACATTGTCACTTTGGGAAAAATTGTTGGTGGCGGAATGCCAATTGGTGTGATGGCAGGTAAAAAAGAAATCATGGAAATTGCAAATACTAGAAAACACACAAAAACTGAAAGGGCCTACATTGGAGGCGGTACATTTTCTGCAAATCCGGCTGCAATGGTTTCCGGTCATTCTACATTATCACATCTGAAGAAAAATCGAAATTCAGTATATCCAAAAATTAACAAGCTTGGTGATATGGCGCGAAAACAAATCACTAAGGTTTTTGATGGAAAGGTAATTTCCACAGGAGCGGGTTCTTTGTTTATGACGCATTTTGTAAAAGGCAAGATTTCAGAAATTACAAATTCAGCTCAAGCTGCAAAATGCGATTCTAGGCTACTCCAAAAATATCACTTTGAAATGATTGCAAATGATGGAATATTCTTTTTGCCTGGCAAACTTGGCGCAATTTCTACTGCACATGCAAATTCAGATATTAAGAATATGATTTCAGCTTCTGCTCGATTTTCAGAAAAAATTTAGTTACTAGGCCATACTATCAATAGCATTGGCAGATAAAAAATCAAAAAAACTCTCAAACTCTGAAGATGAATATAATGAGGCTCTGGCATCTGAGGATCCAACAAAAGTAGGCCAGGAAGATTTAGAAAAGCTGGCAAAAGAAGCCATGAAAAAATTCAAGTCTCTAAATTAAAAAAATTACAGAGTACTAATTCTAGTACCCCTGGCGGAACTGATTCTTATTCCATGTGTTGAAAAATTTCTCCGAGGTTTTGGATACATTGATGCCTTTATTCCACAAGTTCCACGCCTTGAGACAATTATTGCATCTGCAGGTAGAGAAGCCATCTTTTTTTCTTGGTATTCTTTGAAAAGAGTTCCTGACCAATTTGGAATACCCACTTCAAGAGAAAGGGTTCGTGTTCCTTTGTTTGTAGTTATTTCTGTTTTCATATTGATTTGTCAAAACAAAGGAGAATAAAACAAGTTGTTTGTTTTAATTGAACACTTACTTTATGAAAATAATAAACTATGTTTATAATAATTTAGTTGAGTTTAATGGATTTTCAAGGATAAATATATCTATTTGGGTAAAAACCATTAGAAAATGAATAAATCTACTATTAATTTTTGAATTTTTTTGATTTATCTTTGCCAAGCTTGTATTCTTTATCACCAAGCTTGTATTCTTCTTCATCGGCATATGCTTCTTCAGCATGCTCACCAATATCTAATCCAGCATCTTCCACTTTTTCTGAAACCCTGACTCCAGTTACTGCTTTGATGATTTTCATAATAATGAAGGTTCCGCCAAATCCTAATGCAATTGCAACACCAACTCCAAGAAGCTGACTACCAAACTGTGCAACGTTACCAAATAATGCGCCAACTGGACCATCAGGATTAATCACAGCGCTTGCAAAGATTCCGACAGAAAGTGATCCAACAATTCCTGCAACGCCATGAACTGCACTAACATCTAGTGCATCATCAATTCTCAATCTTTCTTTAAAAATTACCAGTCCAGCATATGAAGCAAATCCAATTCCTAATCCAATCAATACAGCATGCTCCACACTAACAAATCCTGCAGCTGGAGTTATTCCAACCAATCCAGCTAGTGCACCATTAATTCCTGAAACCACACTTGGCTTTCCAGTCCTCTTCCATGAAAGTCCAATCCAAACTAAAGCCGCAGCTGATGAAGACAAATGAGTTACCATAATGGTGTTTGCAGCAATTCCTCCTGCAGCAAGGGCACTTCCTGCATTGAATCCAAACCAACCAAGCCATAACAGCGAAGCGCCAAATACTGCAAGTGGAATGTTATGTGGAACCATTATTGCAGGACCAAAGTCTTTTCTACGTCCCAGAACAATTGCAGCTGCTAACGCACTCATCCCTGCAGATGCATGAATTACAATTCCTCCTGCAAAATCAGCAACTCCAAGTTGTGCAAGCCAACCGCCACCCCAAACCCAATGAACTAGCGGATAATAGATAAAAATCGACCAAGCTGCAATGAAGATAATAAAAGAACTAAACTTCATTCTTTCAGCTATTACTCCAGTAAGCAAAAGGGGAGTAACAACAGCTACAACCATTTGAAATTGAACAAAGGTCATTCCAGGAATTGTAGGAGCAAATTCTTCAAGTGGGTCATCCCAAGGAACTCCTTTTAGAAATGCAAAATCAGAGCCACCTATCAAACCGGATTGATCTGGACCAAAAGCCATACTAAATCCAAAAATAAACCACATCAAGCTCAAAAATCCAAGACCAAAAAAGATCTGCATGAAAACAGAAACTGCGTTCTTTTTTCGTAATAATCCTGCTTCAAACAATGCAAGTGCAGGAATCATTAAAAACACTAAACTTCCTGCAAGAATTATCCAAGTAGTGTCCCCCGTGTCCAGAACCAACGAAGATACCTTCATGTCATATTATATTAATCTACAATGAGTTTCACATGCAACAAAAATTTTAAACAAAATTTTTATCTCATTGTCGATAAGCAAAATCCTTGATTCGTATCGAAGTTGTTCTTGCTGAAAATGATGTAATGGCAATTAGTGAGGGATTAAAACAAATTCCAGTTGGAGGAGTTTTGGTTCACAAGATGAAAGGGCGGGACAAATTTCCAAGACCAGAAATACATGCTGCAAAAGGCAGTGAGATTTTTACACCACAATTTGGACACAAACATGTAATGGAGGTTGTCGTGCCAGACTCTAAAGAAAAAGAGGTGATAAGAATAATCAGAGAAAATGCAAAAGTTGGAATGATTTTTGTTCATCCAGTTTCAAATGCTATCGAAATAGAAACTGGAGAAGAAGGCGAACAAGTACTTTAGATCATGAATTTAGTATCGTTTGGAAATAAACGCAACTATGATGAATTTAAAAAACAAATTCCCATTAAGGTACAGCCTCTTTTTGATTCATTAAGAGAGTTTTGTCTATCGTTAGGAAAAAACGTGGTCGAAGATGTCAGAATGCACAGAATTGTTTTTGGAAAATCCCTAGCGTTTAGGTGGTTTGTAGACATAGAGCCGCAAGACGATGGTGTTATTATCAAAGTTCAAAAAAATCGCAAAGAAACGCCAAAAATCATTCATCTCAAATCAGAGCAAGACGTAACTGAGATTAAAGAAATTATTTCAGAGGCTTTTGAATTAATTCGATAATTCTTTTGTATGCCCTTTATCGTTTTTTGTGGCCTTTTCTACCCTTTTGTTAATTTCTGATTTTTTCTCTTTAGTAATTATTATTGAACCACTTTTGATCATTCTATCATTGGTTTGCAAAAAATCAATATTACACTTTGTAAGTTCAAGTTATTACACATAGTTTTAAACAGATTTTAGGCTCAATTTCGGGTCAACATATTAAGGCAGAATTTAATTCAAAAATAATTATGGGATTGTTTGGACCCAAAGAAAAACCAGAAGATTTAATCTATCAGGCAATGGGGATGCTAAAGGTGAATCAACCAAAAGTTGCTGTATCGTTATTTAACAAGGCCCTAAAACAAGACCCAAAAAATCTAGAGGCATTGCACAACAAAGGCCTTGCCTTAAATCAAATCAAAAAGTACAGTGACGCCATAACTTGTTTTGATAAAATATTAGAAATTAATCCAAATGATGCGCCAGCTTTTAACAATAAGGCAATTGCCCAAGCAGAGCTTGGCAACACCGAGGATGCTTTTGAAAACTATGACAATGCAATAAAGGCAGATCCAAAATATGCGGCAGCTCATTTTAACAAAGGAGTTTTGTTTGATAGGTTATCAGCTCATGAGGACGCAATAAAGTGTCTTGAGGAGGCAATAAAATTAGATCCAAAAAAGCCAAATGCAATTTTTTACAAAGGGGTGGTTTTAGGAAAAATGGAAAAACATGAGGAAGCCCTTAATTGTTTTCAGATTGTCTGTAAAAACAATCCAAGACATCTTGATGCATTATTTCATAAAGGAATTGAGTATGCACAACTTGGAGAACACGAAAAGGCAATCAGAATTTTTGACGATTTGCTACGACAAAAAAAGGACAACGTTAATGTCATGTATGCCAAAGCAAGAAGCTTGGCAGCATTGGATCAGGAAAATCCTGCACTTGAGATGTTAAAAAAGGCAATTTCAAAGGACCCTAAAACGATTAGAAAGTGGGCAAAGGCTGAAAAAATTTTTGAGAGATTACATGAAAATGACCAATTCAAAAGAATTGTAAGATAGTTTACAGAATCTTTTTTCTTACTGCGTCAATTCGTAAAAGTGCAACCTTTTTGCTTGGACCAACAAGTCTTGCCTCAAAAATTGGGACATAAATTTCAGAAACTTCATTTATTATTAATTCATCTTTCAAGTCCCTAACATCAGGCTCTACAGGTCTTTCGAGTTTTTCTGATAATTTGTCTATGGCGGCAGCATAAGTTATTTCAGGTCGTTTAACGTTTTTTTCATTTTGTTCTAATACTTTGTTTGGATAATTCTCAATAATTTTTGAATTCAAGTTGAATGGGAACTTAATTTCCTGTCCATGATGATCAAAATAAACTTCTCCGTCCTCCTCAACGTATACGTGCTCTTCAAGTGGAAGATCAATTTTGTTGCTACCTTTTTTTGATAATGCTTTAACAAATTTTGATTTTTTCTTTATAGGAAAAACACCATCACCTAAAACAACCTCACTTACATTGTAATCAACAGAAATTTCATGAATTGCCTTCCTGAAAAAATTAGCTTCGTATTTGCCTGAAACCATCAAAATTGCCTCATAGTAAAGTTTGATAGAATGAATATGAACGTCAGATTTTTTTGGTCTTCTCAAAGATCCAAATTGGCTTGTTTTTTTCTTCTCAACAATTGTTCTTGCATCAGGTTCTTCAATACTTTTTTTCAAAACAATAGTTTTAGTTTCATAAGATTTTTTTGGCAAAGCTAAACTTTAGCTGCGTTATCTTTATTTTAACTTAATTAAAACAAGCCAATTTTCATAAAAGACATATACTCTGACAAATTATTACAAAGAATCATGGCAGCTAAAAAGAAAAAAACAGGTTATCTATCAAACTTCCTAAAACGTGCAGACAAAGCAATAGATGATGCCATTTCTCAAGGTGTGAAAAGAGCGGATGAGGTTTTAGATGATGCTGTTGAATTTGGAAAAATAGCGTCCGCTGAAGCACAAAAGCAAAGTAAAAAACTTCACAAGCAGGCGACAAAGGAAAGTGAAAAACTGAAAAAAGAAAGTGAAAAGAGAATTCGTGGAAGTATTGCTTCGGCAAGAAAAATGTCAATAAATTCAGAAGAAAATTTGAAAACGCTTGAAAAACTAGGGAAATTAAGAAAATCCGGAGTTATTACTGAAAAAGAATTTCAGGCAAAGAAAAAGAAACTTCTAGCAAGAATTTAAAGCATTGAGAAAGGCACGCATGAAAAAAGAAAACATTTTTTCCAGAGGTAAAATAAGAAAAGTGAGTGCCAATTATTTTACAGGTCCAGTTTATGCAAGAGAAATTTCCAAAGTTAATTCACAAGAGCACAAAATTTATCATGTTACCTTCAAGAAAGGCACAATAACAAAACTTCATCATCACCAAGGAGGCCAAACCCTTATCGTTACAAAAGGAAATGGCAAACTATCATTTTATAAAAAAATAGGCAAAGGTAGATCTAAATTCAAAATAAAAAAGATCAAAACCATGCCGCTAAATGTTGGAGATGTTGCTTATATTCCGGGAAAGGTTCTTCACACACATGGCTCTTCTTCAAAAAAACGAGACTTTTCTCACATTGCGATAAATTCATCGCCAATCAAAAACAAAGAGCCAAAAACAACTTGGTTTGAATCAGATTTTAAAAGCACGGTATCAAAAACCCTCAAATGAAATTGTTTTTAACACATGACAGACTATTACCAGCAATTGAACATACAACAGGCATGCCAAACCCTCAATGTTGATTCAGGTGCCTCATTTGAAGATGTCAAGGGAGCTTATCGAAAATTAGCATTAGCACATCATCCTGACAAAAACAAAACAAAAGGCGATGATATCGAATTCAAAAAAATCACTGAAGCATATCACTATTTAAAAAATGAGCATAAAAATTTTAGAAAAAGTGAGACCCCAAAATGGACATATACTGAAGCTGGAACAAAGAAAAAGCAAAATTTCAAAGACCGCTCAAAATGGGGTCCATCTCCAGGAAAAACTCCTGAGGAAGATTGGAGTAGATTCACAAAAGACTTTGAAGAGTCTGATCCTGATTGGTGGAAAGAGTATGAAAGAAAGTTTTGGGAAGAGTATAATGATACAATTAATGCTGATGGAAAAAAGGGCGAATATGAAAAAGCAAAAGAGCCAAAAAAACAACCAAATCTTTTCGTTGATGTCGATGCATCATTGTGTATTGCATGTTGTAGTTGTGAGACAATTGCTCCAGAGGTTTTTTCTATTGACAAATTCTCTCACATGAATCCAAAATCCAAAGTAATCAATCCAAAAGGGGCCGGAATTAACAAAATAATGAATGCTGCAGAAACATGTCCCACAAAGGCAATAATTGTTGAAAATAAAGATACAGAGGAAAGACTGTATCCATTTTAGCTTTTTAATTTTTCAACTAGTTCATCAAGTTCTTCATCAGATGGTTTTGGCCTATTTTTGAACATACTATGAACGGGACCAGCAGAGTCTTCTTTGCTTCTTGGAATCAAGTGAATATGAACATGTGGAATTTCTTGGCCACTTTCTTTTCCGTTGTGAAGTGCGACCAGCGTGGCGTTTGTTAGCTTGTCAACTTTTGAGAGTACTTTTCTAACAGTTTCAAAGAGTTCAGCATTTTCTTCTGCAGGGATTTGTTGCATTTTTTCATAATGATTTTTTGGAATAACAAGTGAATGGCCCCTGGTTAGTGGGAATGCATCTAAAAATGCTAATGACTTGTCTGTTTCATCAAGAATTTTAGCTGGAATTTCACCTTTGACTATTTTACAAAAGATACAATCCATAATTTTTCTAACATATAGAGAAATATTAAATCAGCTAATCTTATGGAGTAACAATTTCAGCCCACGCTAGGTCTCGGCCAAACTTTATTGTGACTTTGTCACCAGGTTGTTTATCACAGTCTCTAATTGTTTTTGGGACTAGATCTTTAGTTTCAACATAACAAGTTCCATCATCATTTTTAATTATTACAGCCTCTTCATAGACATCTTCTCTAATCAAATTCCAAAAAGGAAAGACCAATGTGGCAAGAATTATTCCAGCAATTATAATTGCGCCACCAAAGAATGCTCCATATTTTTGAGAATCAGTTAATTCCATTTTACCACATTCCGCCATCTGTGCCGCCTTTTGGGTCCAGTTTTTTCTCAGGAACATTACCATGTGCCTTTTTCATATGTCTTTTTAGACGTTCAGGATCATGAAGCTCAAGGCCGCATTCTTTGCATTTTGTTTCATTCTCTTTTTCTTTCTTGAATAGTCCCAATATTTTCAGAAAATTTTTACATTTTTTATATATTTCCCATAATTGGGTTTTAGTTTATTCAAAAAAACTATTTTTACTCATAATCATTTGAATAGAGTTTTAAAGCCTAATTGCAATTCTCGATCTTATGTCTATTAAAAATATTACAGTTCTTGGTTCTGGAGTAATGGGTCATGGAATTGCTCAAGTTTCTGCCATGGCAGGATACAATGTAGTTCTTCGTGACATTGAACAAAAATTTCTAGATAATGCGATGGGAAAAATAAAATGGAGTTTAGACAAACTTGTTTCAAAAGGAAAGATTTCTCAAGAAGAAGCAAATGGAATTTACTCTAGAATAAAACCAGTAGTTGACCTAAAAGAGGCAGTAAAGGATTGTGAGCTTGTAATTGAAGTTGTTCCAGAAATAATGGATTTAAAAAAGAAAGTTTATGCAGAACTTGATCAGCTTGCAGACAAAGATGTAATTTTTGCATCAAATACAAGCACACTACCTATTACAGAAATTGCAAGTACAACTAGCAGACCAGAAAAATTTATTGGGATTCATTTTTTCAATCCACCACAGCTAATGAAGCTAGTAGAAATTATTCCTGGACAAAAAACTGCAAAAGAGATTATAGATTTAACACAAGAGTATGTAAAATCAGTAAAAAAAGAAGCAGTGTTGTGTAGAAAAGATGTACCAGGATTTATTGTAAATAGGTTATTCATTCCACTAGTTCATGAAGCGTGTTATGTAATGGATAGGCAGAAATTACAACAAACAGAGATTGATTCTGCAGTTAAATTTAAGCTTGGATTTCCTATGGGAATTTTTGAGCTTGCTGATTTTACTGGCATGGATGTGATTCACAAAGCAACAACTGAAATGCACTTACGAGACAAAAAAGTCATCAAGCCTCATCCAAAAATTGAGCAATTATTTAATGAGAAAAAGCTTGGACAAAAATCAGGAGAAGGATTTTACAAATATTCAGATGACAAATATGAAAGAGTTTCATTGTCTGAAGAGCTTGCAAAAAAATGCAATCCAAGTCAGATTCTCGCAAATATTCTAAACAATGCAGCATGGCTGGTTACAAACGGCGCAAGTGATATTCCAGAAATTGAAAAAGCTGCACAATTAGGATTAGGATTAAAAAAACCACTTTTTGAAACTGCGAAAGAATTTGGCATGGCAAACATCGTATCTGAATTAAAGCAATTAGCAGAAAAACATGGTCAGTTTTATGAACCTGATCCGCTACTTGTTTCTATGCAGTAATTTTTTCTAAAATTATTTTAACTGCATCTTTTGGAGTTTCAGCACCAATGATTTTTACACGTTTTCGTGAATCAACATATTTATCAACAAATTGATCAGCTATTCCGCCAGTATTTTTTATTGCAACCATTGGTTTATTGTACATATATCCCGCACAAACTTCAGCTAGAGTTCCAGAACCTCCTCCAATTATGATTATTCCATCAGCAGAAAGGGCATTAAGAACATCTCGTGAAAATCCCATTCCGCTTGGTATTACAATGTCGCAATATTCGTTTGCATGAGTAGGATCATCTTGTGGGATTATTCCTACAGTAATTCCACCAGCATCTTTAGCTCCATGACATGCTGCTTTCATTACCCCAAGAAGCCCACCGGTGATTAAGACAGAACCAGATTTTGCAATTTCTGCACCAGTTTCATAGGCAAGCTTTTCATGCTCTGGTGTGAATCCATGATCATCATGACCTATAACCAAAATTTGATGAAGTTTTGACATTTGCTAATTTTTTTTTGAACCGTATCAAATATCTTTCCTATCATAGAATTGTTCATTTTACGGAGGTTGTTTTAACTGTTAACTAAGGGAGGTTACGAACAAAAAAACGCAAAAATTACACAAAACCTCCTAGCATAAAGGATATTAATTCCTCAGGCAAACGCTATTTATGGAAAAACGTTCAATGCCAGTTTGCTTTACCAAAGAGCAATACAAAAAGATCGAAGAGTATGGCAAGAAACACGGCATGCTAAATCTTAGTCAAGCCATTGAAAAAATATTAAACGAGGTCTAGAAGGCCATTTCGTTCATTTGTGTTTTCCATAATCTTATTGATTCTGCCAAAATTGCTGTAACAGATATTCTGTCTGTTTTTTTGCATGCTCGCTTCTCAAATTTTCAAAACCCAATAGATCTTTATTTTTCTGAAGTTGGTAGAATTGTTCAAAAAACATACTCATTTTTCACAAATCACCTCCTCGTTTGTCTTGCCATCATACAATGAAACTATTCCATAGATATTGCAATCTGAAATGTATGGATATGGGGTTTTGACTTCAGGATACATTAGATCTTCAGGTGCACTAGAGTGTGCAAGTCCCAAAGCGTGACCAAACTCGTGTCGAATCACTCTCTCTAACTCTCTGTCTGTTAGTGATGACGCATCAAAAACTGTAATTTCTGATTTTAGAATCTGGTTTTCATATACAGTTGATTTGGTAATTCCTGTAACACCGTCGCCATCTATCATGTTTGATAATATTATTATGATGTCGCCAGCACCATTTCCAACACTTCGTATGTCAAAACTTTTTGGAATTGGATTTTCAGTTTCCTGTCCTATGTCTGAAAGTGCACCCTGCCATCCTAGGTAATATTTTGATATTGTTCCTTTTGGTGCTTTGCCAAGCTTGTGATCATCAATCTCGTAAAACTCGGTTGATAAAATAGCATCCTTGACAATATGTATTTTTTCTATTGGAAGTTCTGCATCATTTTTTATGTTTACATAAAGTGATTCTCCCGGAATCATCTCCCAATAAAAATTAGTTCCAAGAGAATCACCTTTGAGGTTTTCAATTATATATCTTGATTTTGGTAAAATGTCTTCATGTGATTCGATTGATTTTGCATCCTGAAGAAATGTACTTGAAATCAGAATTGTTAGACCAACGAGGGTCACTAATGTAATTGTTTGAGTTTTTTGAATTCTTTGTAGGTTAAATTCTTCGTGTTTATTTTGATTTGTTTCAAGGCATGTTTTTGTCATTACAATATGATAATGACAAAAACTATTATCTGATAATCTGTATTTGAAAAAAATTTACAATTACGTTGAATTCGAAAGTATTACTAATAACTTTTTGAAAATACTAAAAATTCTGTAATTTTTTTCTAGTACTGAAAAAAATTAGGTATAAAGACATCAAAATTGTAATACAATGCAATTTACAGTGTTTATAACTTCATAATGTAATACAAAATGAAATTGGAATCTGGGATGATTAATTCTAAATTTGAAAGTTTTTGTACTAATGTATTAAAACTAGACAAGAACATCCGTTATGTAGGAATTTACTATAAATCCAAATTGTACATAAAAATGAGAGGGGGAATTACAAACCTGTTAACTCCTCAGGAAACAGAAAAATCCCTGCGGGATACTTATTCAAGATGGGAAATGCGTCAATCTCTATCTCCAAAGCTAGGAAGGCCAATTTATGCGATGGCTCAATTCGAAAAAATTAAACGGATCACTATTCCGTTTACAAAAAGGGGAGTTATTTTAGTAAGCATGGAACCTCAAGCCTTTCATGAAGTGATAACTAATGAAGTGATTGAAATTGTTGATGAATATTTTTCTGAGATGAATTAAATATCATTTGTGGGTTATTTAATCATTAACTCTATGAAAAAATATTATGTTTTTTAAACGGCAAAGATAGAGTTATAGAAATGGGATTATTTAGCAAAAAACCAGCTCACTGTACCATATGCAACAAAGAGATTACACACAAACACAAACCAAAAAGAGAATGGCGAATAAAGGGCCCACTTTGTGGCGATTGTCATGTTGATAAAATGAAAGAATTCTATGAAGGAAAGGTTAGACAATCCTGTGTTAGTTGTGGAATTACAAAAAAGATCACAGACTTGTGGGAACCACGATGGCAGTGGGACATGGAAGGTTTGTTGTGCAAAGAGTGTTTTGATAAAAAAGAAGAGTCATTTAACACAAAAAAGAACTATTGTAGCCTGTGTGGAGCAAAGCTAGGTTTGATTAGATACAATCCCAAGGGAAAATGGAAGATTGAAGGACAGTTATGTAGAAATTGTTGGGATACAAAAAAAGCTGAATTTGGATAATGAAGTTTTTTAGCAAGTTTGAATGTAAGGCGTGCCATAGAAAGTTCTCCCGACAAGAAGAATTAATGCAGCATCAACAAGTTGTTCATGATAAAGATCCATACTATTGTAAAGAATGTAAAGAATCGTTTTCAAGCATGGAGAGTATGAGAACTCATTTACAAAGAAAGCATAGTTACAAAAGCGACAGAAATTAAATTGCTTTGATTGATTTTACAACTGGAGCTCTTACTTTGGTAAATACTCTAAAACCACAAATACATTTTATTTCTGGCAATCTACTTAATTCAGAATTTGGCACATTTGTACCACATCGTAGACAAGAATATATCACATCAAATTTTTCTGCTACAGGTGCAGTTTCTACTGGTTCAGTTGACTCCACCGCAGTTTCTGATTCAATGTTTTCTTCAGCCATGTTGTTCACCATATTCTTCTATAATTTAAGGCTAACAAATTTACTTTAAGGACAATTCGATGTAAACATCATCAGGAATTTTTAGCCTCATCAATTGTCGAATTGCTTTATCATCGGCATTAATATCAATAATTCTTCGATGCATTCTCATTTCCCATTTTTCATATGTCTCAGTCCCATTCCCACAGGGAGATTTTCTAGTGGCAATGTGTAGTCTTTTTACGGGAAGGGGGGTTGGTCCTTTTACTCTAACGCCAGTTTTTTTTCCTATTCCCATAATGTCGCCACAAACACCATCTAGTTTGGGCAGACTGGTACTAGTTAATTTAATTCGAGCAGATTGTGTCATCTACTCTTCCCTAGGGTTTGTGTTCTTCAGTAATTTCTTTGACGATTCCAGCTGCTATTGTTGCACCCATATCACGTAATGCAAATCTTCCCATCTCTGGAAAGTCTTGGAATGTTTCAATAGGAGTTGGTCTTACTGGCCTAATCTTTACTATTGCAGAATCTCCAACTTTAAGAAATTTAGGATTCTGTTCTTCAACTGCACCACTAGCTGGATTAATTTTTGCTTCAAATTCTGTAACGGTTGCTGCAACTTGTGCAGTGTGACAGTGCATTACAGGAGTATATCCAGGGGCAATAGCAGTTGGGTGATGTATAACTATAATTTGTGCTTTGAATTCTTTTGCAACTTTTGGTGGTGCGTCAGGAGTTCCCATAACATCTCCTCGTTTGATATCTTTTCTGTCAACGCCTCTAAGATTGAAACCAATGTTGTCACCAGCTGATGCAGAAGGCATTTCTTGGTGATGTGTTTCAATTGATTTAATTTCTCCAGTTGCGCCAGAAGGCATTACAATAATTTTATCATTAGGCTTCATGGTACCAGTCTCTACACGACCTACTGGCACTGTTCCAACACCAGTAATTGAATAAACATCTTGTATTGGAACACGGAGTGGTTTTCCTGTTGGTTTTTCAGGTACTGTAAAGTCATCAAATGCTTCAAGAAGTGTTTTTCCTTTCCACCAAGACATGTTTTCTGATTTCTTTACAAGATTATCTCCTTTCCAACCTGAAACTGGAATAATTGGTACTTGGTCAACTTTGTAACCAACGGATTTGATTAATTTTTCAGCCTTTTCTTTTGCTTTGTTAAAAGCATCTTCAGAATAGTTACTGTCATCCATTTTGTTGATTGCAACAATTAGTTGGTTTACACCTAATGTTTTTAGCAAAAATGCATGCTCTCTTGCCTGACCACCTGGAGCAATAGCAGTATCTGTTTCACCTTCTTTTGCAGAAAGCACTAAGACTGCACAATCTGCTTCTGAGGCACCAGTAATCATGTTTTTGATAAAGTCACGATGGCCAGGAGCATCAATTAATGTGAAAAAGTATTTTGGAGTTTCAAATTTTTGAAAAGCGAGATCGATTGTAATGCCTCTTTCTCTTTCATCTTTAATATTATCCATAACCCAAGCGTACTTGAAAGTGTCACCTTTGCCTGTTTTTTCAGATTCTTCTGCGTGCTGAGAAATGGTTCTTTCATCAACTACGCCCAAGTCCATGAGAAAGTGACCCATGGTTGTAGACTTTCCATTATCAATATGACCTGTAATTATCAAGTTAAGGTGGTCCTTATCTGCCATATCGAATTCCTAGTTTGAGGGGATTTATTACCTTTCCGATTTTTTGAAAAAAACTCAAAGTTTTTTCAATTTTTTTGAGATCGAAATTTTTTAGAACTTACACATAAATCAAAGAGACCATTGACAAATTCCATGAAAATTACTGTCTCTGTAATCAAAGCAGATGTAGGCGGAGTTGGAGGACATACTAGACCAAGTGATGGTTTGTTAGATTCTGTTAGAAAAACGATAAAAGGTGCAGGAGACATGTTAATTGATCATTATGTTGGTTATTGTGGCGATGACATTCACATTATCATGACCCACACTAAGGGAATTGATAATGAAGATATTCATAAATTAGCTTGGACTGCATTTGAAGAAGCCACCCAAGTTGCAAAGCAAGAAGGACTTTATGGTGCAGGCCAAGATCTTCTAAAAGATTCTTTTTCGGGCAATGTAAAAGGAATGGGTCCTGGTGTTGCAGAATTAGAGTTTGAAGAAAGACCAAATGAGGCATTTACTGTGTTTGCTGCAGATAAAACCGAGCCAGGTGCCTTTAACTATCCATTTTATCGATTGTTTGTTGATGGACTTAGCAATACTGGACTAATTGTAAACAAATCTCTTGCAGAAGGAGTAGTTTTTAACATCATGGATGTGGAGGAAGGAAAAATTGCAGAACTGTCCTTGTGGGAAGACAAGCCCACAATTGAAGCTGCCCTGATGTATCCTGGCAGATATGTTGTATCCACCATAAACACCAAAGATGGGGAACCAATTGTTTCTGCATCAACTGACAGATTACACAACATAGCAGGGACATATGTTGGAAAAGATGATCCTATTTGTATTGTTAGAACACAGAAAAAATTTCCAGCAACAGAAGAAGCAGGAAGTGTTTTTAATAATCCACATTATGTAGCTGGTAATACCAGGGGCAGCCATAACATGCCACTAATGCCTGTAAAAATTAATTCTGCAGCAACAATTGATTACTGTATTCCTATTGTTGAAGCTCTTGTATTTAGTATGCATGATGGAAAACTAACTGGACCATTTGATGGTTTTTCCACTGCAGATTGGGATTATGTTAGAGAGATTGCAACAAAAAAAGCATTGGCTATGAGAAGTCAGGGATTCATTCATCCAGCTACACTTGTTCCTTCAGAATTAGAATATGCAGAAGGGTATAAAGCAAGAATGGAAAAACTTCATGAAAAAATGAAATCGTTAGAAGACACCAAGTCTTCATCTGGTAGAAAAGAATCCTATGAGGATCCAGATTGAACGTTGAAATTATTTCACAGTTTGTGTATTAAAAATCAGCAAAGAGTTAAAAGAAATCAGAGATATATAAGAATAGTTGCAAATTCAAGATTTTAACAAAGTTTTCGAGCTAAAACAGTATATTATCATATCACTAGGAATAATATCATTTTCATACTTTGTTGCTCAGTTATTTGGACAAACAATACCAAACATAGTATGGTCATTTTTCAAAGATTTTAGCGAGGCAGTGATTTTAGCGTCAGTTTTTCTGTTTGCATTAATTTGGTTAATGAAAGCAAAGCCTAACAACATTCCAAAAAACTATTCCGTTGTCATATTTGATGTATATGGAAAAGAAGCTCAAATGGATGGAATACGAACAGAATTCAAAACTCATGATGTTGCATGGAGTTTTATGAAACAATACAAGAATTCTTATCCATTGTATAATTTTGCACTAGTGTCTGATACTCCTAGATCATCAAAAAGAACAATTTTCAAATATATTTAATTTTAAATTAAAAATGAATTTTACTTTTCAAGCATTAGTTTCTTTTATAAAAGATAAAATGGCAGGTGTTTAAATGGAAGAATTAGTAGTTAAGAAAGATTTTTCTGATATTTACACACGAAAGCAGCCAACACCATATCTTGAAGAAATGAAAAATTTAGAATACAGAATACCTGATCAAACAAAACCACTTTACAAACATCTTGCAGAACGTGTTGTAAATTATAAAAAAAGGTCAGTTAAAATTCTAGACCTTGGAAGCTCTTATGGAATAAACTCGGCATTGTTAAACCACGAATTAATAATGTCAGAACTGGATAGTTTCTTTTTAAAAGACAATCCTAGCCCTTCAATTAAATCCACTCAGGATTTTTTTGATGATCTGCCAAACAACAACTCCAACCTTGAATTTTATCTAGTTGATACCTCAGCACAAGCATTAGATTTTGCAGAAAATGCCGGATTATGTAACGATAGTTTTTGTGTAAATTTAGAAAAAGAGACCGTTCCTTCCAGACTCCAACAAGCAATGCAGGACATTGACCTAATTATTTCAACTGGATGTGTTGGATATATTGGGGAAAAATCATTTTCAAAAATATTCTCACATATTGAAAACGACAAAGGCCCTCTTCCAATTTTTGCATTTACTGTTCTTAGAATTTTTAATACGATTAATATTGAAAGAGTTTTTAAAGAAAATAATTTCGAATTAATAAAAACCAAAATTGGACCATTAAAGCAAAGGAGATTTTATGACAAAGTTGAAATGAACGATACTTTGGATTTGTTAAGACGCAAAAACATAGAAACAAAAAATCTTGAAGAAAATGGTTACTACTTTGCAGACTTTTATGTTGGTGGTCCACGAAACCTAAAATCTAGTTGGCTATCATGGATTCAAAACCTTGAAGAAGTTTTTGTACCCATTCAAGGCAATTAAATGGTTGATTTAACACCTGCTACAAAACGTGTTTTCGTTAAAATGTGTAAGATTGTCGAGTACAAGTAAATTCAAACTTTTATTCAGGATATTGTAAAAAATCAAAGTGGAATTCGCAGTTTTAGCTGATGCATTCAAAAAGATGGAGGACACAACAAAAAGATTAGAACTAACGCAAATTCTTGTAGATTTATTCAAAAAAACCCCTCCAGAAATAATTTCAAAAATTGTTTACTTGATTCAAGGAAAGCTACGTCCAGATTATGAGGGAGTAGAAATCGGAGTGGCAGAAAAATTGGCAATTAGAGCAATTTCAAAATCTTCTGCAATCCCAACAAAAAAGATTGAAGACGAATACAGAAAAGGGGGGGACTTGGGTCATGCGGCATCAATAATTTTAGAACAAAAAGCTCAGACGACATTTGTTGTAGAAGACATCACAGTTGAGCGTGTTTATGAGACACTTTTTAAAATTGCAAAACTTGAAGGGGCGAGATCTCAAGACATGAAGATGAAATACATTTCCAGTTTGTTAAATGATGCAAACCCGTTAGAAGCCAGATTTATTCTAAAAATTTTACTTGGAACATTGCGGCTAGGGATTGCAGAAAACACAGTCATGGATGCATTAGCAATAGCATATACAGGAACAAAAGATAACCGCGAAGCTCTTGAGAAAGCATACAATGTATCAAGTGATTTGGGAAACGTAGCAGAAGTTATTTCAAAAGAAGGTCTTGAGGGAATTAAAGCATTTCAAGTTACAGTTTTCAAACCTGTTAGGCCAATGCTTGCAGAGAGAGTAAAAAGTGAAAGAGAAGCCATTGAAAAAATGGGCGACAAGTTTGCTGCAGAATACAAACTTGATGGTGAACGTGCTCAGATTCATATGAAAGATGATAAAATAAAATTATTTTCAAGAAGCTTAGAAGACATTACCAGTTATTACCCTGACATTGTGGAAAAAATTTCACAGGCACTAAAATCAACTGAGTTAATTGTTGAAGCAGAAGTTGTTGCAATCAATGAAAATACGGGAGAGTTTTTACCATTTCAGGAATTAATGCATAGACGTAGAAAATATAAAATTGAGAAAGCGGTGTCAGAGTATCCCATAACTGTGAACTTTTTTGATGTAATGTATGCAAATGGTAAGAGTTGGCTTGATGAAGAATATGAAAAAAGAAGAGAGACTCTAAAAAAAATTGTTGTAGAAAATGATTTTGCAAAACTCGTTCCAATGACAATTGTTCAAAATGAAAATGAAATTGAGGAATTTCTTGAAAACAGCATCAATTCTGGATGCGAGGGACTCATGTTAAAGATGTTAAATGCAACATACAAGGCTGGATCTAGAGGAAGTAACTGGCTAAAGCTAAAACGAGAATATAGAAATGAGTTAGGTGACAGCTTAGACTTAGTTGTCATTGGCGCATTCTTTGGAAGAGGTAGAAGAACTGGAAGATACGGAACTTTGTTGTTAGCAGCATACGATGATGAAACAGATACTTTTCCAAGCATATGTAAAGTTGGAACAGGTTTTTCAGATGAAAATTTAGATCAACTATATCAATTATTACAAGAAAAAGTTACTTTGAAAAAAAATCCAAGAATAAATAGTGAAATGGAAGCTGATGTGTGGTTTGAACCAGAATTAGTTTTAGAGATTGTAGCATCAGAAATCACACTTAGTCCAATTCACAAGACAGCAAGTGACATTATCAGAAAGAACAGCGGTCTTGCATTGCGTTTTCCAAAGTTTACTGGAAAAATTAGATTAGAAAAAGCACCAGAGGATGCATCTACAACAGAAGAAGTTATCACTCTTTACAATGGGCAGAAAAAAGTTATCCAAGATTCAAAGTCTCAATAAATTTCATGAATTCACAAGACAAATGATTTAATTATAGTCACAAAATTAGGAATTTCTGAAAATGTATAGTGGGGAACTCGAGGTCCAGGCAAAACGAAAAGCGATTGCAGTTTTGCAAGATGAAATTAATAGAATTTTAAATGCTTCAAGAGAATTAGCCACCTTACCTGATCTTATGGTAAAAAAAGACAAGACAGGAATCAAAAATGCATTAGAGCACATGTCAACAATTGAAGATGAAGTAGAAAATCTTCGCCGAAAAATCACAAGAGAGGTTGCAGAGGTTGGCGGATTAATAATGAATAGAGAAAATCTTCTCAACACTGCTTATACGATGGATGAAATTGCAGGATATATCACTGGAATTGCCTTTAAGCTTTCAAATGTTAAAGCATCAACACTAAAAAATTCTAAATTTGACAAGGAACTTACAAAATTAATTGAACTTGTAGTAGATGAAATCTACAAACTTAACGAAGTCATACGTAGTTTAAACACCAATACTGGAAGTGCAATTGACCTTGCCCAAGAAACCCAGTCCATTGAAAGAGAAATTGACAAGAAATATCGAGAGGCAGAAATAAAAATTCTCACAGACATTACAAACAACAAAGAACTTTTGCTTTTGAAAGATGTTATTGAAGGAGTTGAGGAAATGGCAGACAAATGTCAACGTATTTCTGATTCTTTTATTTTGTTAGCATTGAGTCTCTAGCTTGAAAAGTGAATTAGTAGAAAATCGTATAATAGTTTGGGATATTGAAAATTCTAAAAAACTTTTTAGTCAAGGATATTATGGAAAACCTATCGGGATTCCAAAACCAAAACCTGAAGAGATTGATGCACCATTAATTTTAGATTTAATTGAAGGATTTTATTTGTTTGAAAAGAAAAAAATTACAATTTACAAATCAAAAAAGAAAGTAACCAAAAAAGAAATGCTAAAAAACTGTAGAGACGAGTATCATGACTTTGATGAGAAATATCTTGTTTACAAAAACTTTAGAGATAAAGGATACATTGTAAATCCAGGAATAAAATTTGGTTGTGATTTTGCAGTATATCAAAAGGGTCCTGGCATAGATCATGCGCCTTATCTAGTTCAAGTGTACAACAAGCGAGATTCGATAGCAACTACAGGAGTTGTACTTGCAGGAAGATTAGCGTCAACTGTAAGAAAGCAATTCATTTTAGCAATATCAAATGGAAAGGACAAAGTAGATTATTTGGCTCTAGATTGGTGGAAAGCCTAAAGCGACTTTATGTGACCTGCTATTTTGTCATAAATTTGAAACATTTCTTTTGTAATTCCAAAATCAAAGTGGTTTTTCCATTTTCCATGGATACGTACTTCTTTTTCTGTGGGTTCAACAAAGATTGTTGCGTCATTTACAGATTGTTTTGAAATTAGATCATTTAGTTCGCCATCTTGGTTTAAGACATCAGCGATTTTACCTCCATTCCATTTCACACCTTTGACTTTTTTAAAACGAAAATGTCCTTCGGTTGAAAGAACGGTTCTTGCGGTAAAGTCTAACGGATTTCCAGTTTTTCTAACAATAAAATGCGCTTGAAATCTGTCTTGTGCACCCCATGGAGCTAAATTAGGATCCTGCATCATCTCACCCCTTTTGGATAATCTGAATTACGTCTATGTTGCAGTTTTTTGGTTCAAGACATCCTCGATTAGTAATCATCCTTGGTGCTTGAGAAAAATATCTACTGAAGAAGTCTCTTGATTCAATTTCATCAGAACCTATTTCTTTTGGTTGTGATTCTATACCGATCTCGGCCAATTTTTCTGCAAATTTCTGTGGTTCAGTTTTTAAAACAAAAGTTTCAGGTTCTGTATCATGCATTACGAATCATAAATATCACCCACAAATAAAGATATCAAGAGTTTTTGTTTGCAAATATCAATCCAATTAAATAATACGTTAGTTAGAAATTTTTGTCTATGCTAAAGTTTCAAGGAAAAGTAGCTCTGGTAACTGGAAGTGGAACCGGAATTGGAAAAGCAATTTCTGAGAAATTTGCAGAAAACGGAGCAAGTGTAATTATCCTTGGAAGAAGAAAAGAACCGCTAGAAGAAGCTGCAAAAGAACTTGAAGAAATAATTTCAAAGGCTCAAAGTAATGGGTTTGTAAAAATTTTTCCTGGTGTTGATGTTAGTGATGAATCTGCAGTGACAAAAATGTTTGATTCACTAAAAGAGTCAAACACAGATGTAGACATTGTTGTAAACAATGCCGGTGTTTCAGGGCCAGTTACATGCTTTGCAAATTCATCTCTTGAAGAATTCAAAAGTACTGTAGCAATTCACCTAACAGGTACCTTTTGGACTTCGGTTCAAGCCCTACGAGTAATGAAAGAGGGCGGAAAAATTATTACAATTTCTACATTTTTTGCAGAAGAAAGGCCATTAGAACAACGTCCTTATCGTTTTAGAGATCCTTATACTGCTTCTCAAGGAGCAAAGAACCGATTAGCTGAAGCGATGTCTTGGGAACTAGCAGATAAAGGCGTAATCTCTATTGCCACAAATCCTGGACCAGTTCATTCTGATAGAATTTACAAGACAGTTTATCCAAAGGCAGCATCAGAATTTTTGAGAGTTAGTGGTTTTGAAGATTTGAATCCAGTTGAAGTTGAAACAGTGAATAAAGAAATAGTTCCATTGTTAGGAGAAGATGAAAACGTCATAAAAGAAGGAATTGCAAAGGCTGCAGAGAATTTAACCAAAGCAAAAGGTGGAGATGCAAAAAAACACACTGAAACACTGACAAACCTGCTTGATAAAATTAAAACCGTAGCTGAAAAGATTCAAAAAAATACATCAAGAATGATTGCAGACCAACAGTTTCTCTCACAAGCTCAAGTAGCAAAAACTGTTCTCACTCTTTGTGATGATGAGCAAGCAAAAATTCTAAACGGCAAAGTTATTCCAGGAGACAGAGTGTTTTATCCAGTTCGACCACACGTTGCAACATCAACTCCATCGGTTCACCAGCCAGACTTTAGCTCCAAAGTTGTGGTTTTTACAATTAATGCCACAGACAAAACAGATGCAGAGCGTGTTGAGTTTTTGGCGCAAAATATTGAAAAAAATGGAGGCAAGGCAGTTTGTCTAATTTCTGATAGTTGTTCAAAAGAAATTCAGGAGTCGATTAGTTCAAAATTTCATTCTCATATAATTAATCTAAAAAATCCTGAAGAGATTGACAGGTTGATGGAGGCTGCAAAAGGCCAAGGCGAAATTGCTGCAGTAGTAAACATTACAGGAAATCTTCCTCAAATTTCAAAACTTGTGGAATTATCTAGAAAAGAATGGGATGAGCTAGTTGACAAGTTCATCAATACTCCTGCAACTGTAATTCAACGAGCACTAAACCATTTTGTTCCAAATGGTGGAGCAGATCCTAGATTGTTCAAAGACAAGACAGGTGCAATAGTAACAATTGGCCCAGACTTGCCTGCAGGGAAACTTTCTGGCATACAAAGGGCAGCTATTGAGGTTTTCCGTGGGGCATTAAGACCATTTACAACAACTCTTAATCAAGAATTAAGTGATGTTTTAAAATCAAAAACAAGAGCCTTTTTGGTTTTACCGGGAACCGTAGATGGCAAAGAGCCAAAAAATGAAAACATTGTTCAGGCCATAAACTATTTTGTTTCTGAATATGCACCATCTTCAGGCACAGTTATTTTTTGTGTTGATGAAGAAAGATAAATGAAAAAATTTTCTGATTTTAAAGTAGGAGAGGAATTTTTTTCAACGTGTAGCATTTCTGCAAAAGAATTAGATTCTTATCTTAATTTTTCGCGTGTGAAAAATGTACTTTTAGATAATTCAAATAATGAAAAACATTTGGTTTCAGGAAGAGCCATTTTATCACGAATGGAAGGTGAGTTTACAAGATTGAGTCAGATTTATGGAAACTTGCTAGTTTTTATTGGAACAGATGGAGATTCTGATTGGAAAAATAGAAACACTAGATTTCTTAAACCACTCTATGTTGATGAGGTACTAAAAATTAAATTTACGATATCGGGAAAAGAAGAAGTTGATGATGATTTTGGAAAAATTGAGGTTGACTTTGAAGGAAAAAAACAAGATGGGGAACTAGTCGTTGTTTCAAAAAAAAATCTTTACAGAATAAAAAAAGAGCCGCCTAAATACTAGAACAAGTTTTCAACTGAATCAAAAAACAACTTTACTGCAGCAGCCACAATCACTATAGAAACTAGAATTTGTAGTCCTTTTTCTTTTATTTCAAGAGACAGTCTTGCTCCAATCAAACCACCTGCAAATGCTCCAATTGCCAACAAAAGCGACTGAAAATAATCCGGATGGCCCAATATGCTGTGAGTTACTAATCCAGAAAATGATGCAAAAAGCAAAATCAACTGAGATGTAGGAGCAGCATTTTTCATTCCCATTCCCATGGCTACAACCATCAATGGAACAAAAATTATTCCGCCACCAATTCCAAAAAAGCTAGAAATAATTCCTGCAAAAAAACTAGCCCCAATAGCTAAAAGCATTACCTGCTTTGATGTGTTAATTTGCCGAGATTCTATTTTTCTTTTCAAAAAAATGTAGGCTGCAGATGAAATAAGCACCAACCCAAAAAGTATTTTGAATATTCCTGGAGTCACATCAGCAGAGATGTATGCGCCAAGAATTGTTCCTGGAACAGATAATAATCCCAACTTTAAGCCAATAGAGTATTCTATTCTTTTTTGCCTAGAATAGGAAATTGTTGACGCTATTGCATTGCTAAATGCTGCAAACAAACTGTTGCTTGCAGCAAGTGTTGGAGAAAATCCTGCAAAAGTTAAAACTGGCACCACTATTATTCCACCACCCAAACCAATCATAGAGCCCAATACCCCTGCTACAAATCCTAAAGGGATTAACCATAATTCTTCAATCATTGTGAACCTAAAAACAAAGTATTCTAGTCTATATAACTAGATTGAAATTATTTCAAGAACAGAATTTTCAGTAACACCAAATTTATCAACAAATCCCGAAGTTACTTCAAGAACATATAATGCCTTATCAGTACCTGGATTTACTCCACTGCAAGTTACTGTTTCAAGTGCAGATTTGCAAGGGGGAACATTTTCTTCAATGTGAATTACGTTTCCGTCACTATCAAACCAAATAATGTCTAAAGAAAACTGCATGTTTAACATCCACATAGAATATGTTCCAGGGTTATCAAAAACAAAAAACATCCCTTGATCATAAGGAAGCTTTTCTTGAAACATCAAACCACGGACTCGACTAGGCTCAGTGTCGGCAATTTGCACTTGGAGGACTTTGTCATCAATCTTTATTGTGCCCATTGGAAAATTAACTGTCTCTAATTTTGAATCACTTGGAATTGTTAGTATTCCAAAAATTCCAATTATGAATGCGGCAATAGAAATTGGAATTATTACTTGAAGTCTTGTTGGCATGCTTTGTAGGAATTATTTTCCTTTAAAAACTAAAGTAAATTTACAAAAGTGAATTTTTAAAATCACTTATGGATGATGAGGCAGAACGTGTTTGGTGTCCTATGTCTTCTATGGTTGCACCATTGTATGTTTTATCAAGATATCTGCCTGCTAGAATCATTGGTCCGCCTATTGCGCATGTTACTCCTGTTGGTTCTGGAACCCAAAGCATGATAAAACCAATTTTTTGAAGCTTTTTTCCAGGTGCAGGAGATTTATGCAAAGCGCCCAGTGATTTTGCAGTGTTTCTGTCATGAATTTTAGCAATATCACAATACATGCTATTTCTTCTTTTTACAGAACCAGAGTAGGCTCTAAGCTGTGCAACCTTCCTTGTTAATGCGTCCTCCATGTTCTTATTCTTATTTTTGAAAAATTAGTTAAAATTCAAAGATCAAGTTCGGTTACTCTGTAGTCAACAATCTATCACCTGATTAAAGACCGCGTGATTTTAGGCATGAAATTATATCAGTGTATGTGAATCAAAGATACGTGAAGAAAAAAGACAACAAAAGATTAGAATCCATAAAGGCTGCACATCAATCTGAGAAAACTGCATCAAGCTCAAGAGTGGAAGATTATCTCGAAGTTATTTCAGAGCTGGTGGAGCTAAAGGGGTATGCTACCACACTAGATATTTCACGATACATGGATGTGAGTGCTCCAAGTGTTACAAAGATGCTGCAGCGACTAGATGAGAATGGCTATTTGGAATATGAAAGATATCATGGGATTAATTTAACACCCAAGGGAGTACAAATAGCAGACAACATTCGTCAAAAACATGGAATCTTGTTAGAATTTTTTGAGATCTTAGGGGTAAGCCATGATACTGCAAACCAAGATGCTGAAGGAATAGAACATCATCTTAATCCTAAAACAATAAAGCAATTAAGAAAATTCATTACATTTCTAAAGTCTAATCCAAAAATATTAGATAATTTTAAAAATCTTTGAGAAAAATATGTATGTCATTTTGCGATGAAGCAAACTTCATTAATTGTTTTGCAGCATCTGAGCGACTTGGAATTTTTATTTGACCTTTTCTTCCAATTCGAGATGAAGTGATGTACTTGTCATCAACATAAACATCTGCATGCATTCCAGTATATTCTCTACTAACTGTAAGAATTACTGCAGTTTTTGATTCTGAAAAAGTAAATGGTAGCTCGTAATCAGCAGTAGTTTCATCAGAGGGAGATTTTTCTACTACATCAATGTGTACCTTGAGTCGTTTTTCTAAATCATTTATTGTAGAGCCGCCCTTGCCAATAATTGATGGGATGTTTTGTTTGTCAACTTTAACTTTAACGCTATTTTCAGATAGAATTTCAACCTCTGCCCTAGGATCAAATTTTTTGAATACATCTTTTACTTTTTCTTCAGCTAATTGTCCTACACCAAACCTTGATGCTTTTTTGGAAACAGGAACGATGACGTTTTCTTCACCAAATGTGTAAATCTCATGCTCCAAAGTGTGATCTTCAAAATCTCGAATTTCAATAACTGGACGCGCCAAGTCTTGCTCCATCATACCTGAAGGAACTTTGACCTTTAATTCTAGTTCGTATACTTTGAGAACTTTTCCATCCTTTACAAAAACAACTGTATCTAAGACATTTGGAATTATTCCAAGCTCAATTTTTCCTATGAATCGTTGAATTGCATCAAGTGGGGAATTAGCATGCACTACTCCAACCATGCCAACCCCGGCTAGTCTCAGGTCAGAAAATATTCTAAAATCTTCTCGTCGTCTTACTTCATCAAAAATTGTATAATCGGGCCTCACCAAAAGAAGAATGTCAGCGGAATTTTCAAAGCTCCCATCCAATCTTGTGTACTGAGTTATGCCAGAGTCAACTTGCAGGTCTCTTGGAGACTCGAATGTTTTGACAATTTTTCCTCCGCCATGATAAAAGTTTGCAAGACTTGATGCGAGTGTACTTTTTCCAGAGCCCGGAGGTCCAGAAATTAAAATTCCTTCTGCACGTTCAGAAAATCTTGACATTAATTTTTCAGATACATTGTATTCATTTAGATCAAGCTTTACAATAGGATGCACAATTGTAATTTCATATCCTTCTGAAAATGGAGGTTGAGTTATTGCTATTCTATAGTTTTCATATTGAATTACAAGAGCGCCTGGCTTTGAAATTTCAATATTTCCAGAGTCAGAAATTTTTGTACGCTCTAGAATTTGTGTCGTAATGTCGTGCAAATAATCACGTGTTAAAACTTTGTCTTCAAGTTTTGTTAGATTAAATTCTCCAGGCTTTCCTACTTTGGCAAATGGTGTCAGTCCTTCTTTAAGGTGCACACTCATTGTTTGTGCATCAAAAAATCTCAGAAACTCTAACTCTTTTTCATCTAATTCAGGTTCTTTGTATTTTACATTGATTCCTTCTGCCTGAGCCACAAGAGATTGTGCATAATCTGAGGTGTAAAGAACTGCTTGGGTATTTTTTGCAACATCTTGAATTATTGCATCAATTCTTCCGCGTTTAGCTAAACTAACATCATTTACATCGGGACGCTTTCCTTCAAACTTTATGGAAAGTCCGTGCTTGCTTGAAATTTCTTGCAGTTTTTTTAACTCTTCTAAGCCGATGAATCCTTGTTCCTTTTTTTGTGCAGCTTGGGATTGCAGCTCATCTAAAACTGCCATCGGTACTATGATTTCTGCATTTTCAAGAGAACCAGATTCAACTTCCTTGATGATTTGGCCATTAATGATAATGCTAGTATCTATTACTATCTTTGACAATAAGAAAAAATGTTTGTGCCCTACTTTAAATCATAACTACAGTGCCAGGAAAACAATGGTCAAATTGTTTTAGAAATAACTTTTAAGACATTATCAAATTCAAAAGGCTTTGAAATGTATGCTTTAGCACCAGCATCTAAGCACTGATTAATTATTTTTTGATCATCTGCTGCAGTGATAAGAATTATCTTGGCGTCAGGATTAGTTTTCATGATTTCTTTTACTACAGTAAAACCATCTTTTTTTGGCATTGCCAAGTCCAACAACAAAAGTTCTGGTTTTAGTTCAGAAAATTTTTCAATGGCCTCCTGGCCATTTACTGCCTCACCTGCAACAGTATGTTGACCCAGCTCTAGAATGTCTTTAAGAACAAGTCTAATTGCGTCAGAATCATCTGCAATCATGATTGAGGCCATGAGAAAATTCTTGTAGAATAATTATTTAAACAGATTACTTTATTTCAAAAATTCTGAATGGGTGTTTTTGATATTTTTTAAAAATTCTGAAACATCTTTTGATGAATCACTCATCAATTCTTTCATGAGTTGATGGGATTTATTCATAGTTTCAAATATTCCAGCAATTTTGTTTCCATCAATAATTTTTTTTATCAATGAATCGTTGATTGATGCAATTTCGCCAATTTGTTGTTGGCCCATCATTGGAGCCAATCCTTTGATTTTGTGAAGTTGTTTTTCAATTTCTGAGGAATTTTTTATGACATCATCATCATTTTTGCATGACTGTAGAATTTTGGAATGTTTTTCTAATTCATCATTAATTTCTTGTCGTGCAACCTTTGTAAATTCATCAGGCATATTTGTTCGTCTACAATATTTCACACTCATTTTTATACTGTTTTAGAATCATTTTTCAACAAATGAGAATCATTAGCAAGACCTACATCCTAGTGGGCATTTTAATCGCAATTGCCGCAGTTAATCTTTTCATATTGTATGGACTTCAGCAAGAAAGTACAACTGAGTCATACTCTATTATTCGTGCAGGAGATCTTAAACAAAAAACTGAAACCATTTCATCGCTTGCGTCATCAATTGCAAATGGGAATGATGAAGATAGAGAAAAATTAAAAGCAGAAATCAATGAATTTGAAAATTATTTAGAAACACTAAAAGAAGGTGGAGAGCTTAGAAATCAAGAAATCGTTACAATTCCAAATGAAATTTTTGCAGAATATAACATGCTTGTAGATGCATGGAATAGTTACAAAAACAATGCACTAGTGGTTCAAGACACATCTGTCTTTGATGAAGACTTTGTTGATGCGCTAAACTATGTTTTAGATAAAAATGAAGAACTAATTTTGCAAACTCACAATGTTAAACTAGAACTAGATGAGCTTGGAAGAGATTACAACAGACATAAACAAATTGTTGAAGACATGGAACGACACACAGAAAATTTTGGTCGCCAAGTTTTGTTGCTATCAATTGGTGAAGAGGAAGGAGTTCTTGATGAGCTAAAAAATGCTCGAGTTGCATATGAAATCGACATAAGAAAGTTAACTGGACAGCCAACTAGTGATCTTACTGCAAAAGATGAAGAGCATGCACCTGAAACTCTGATTGAAATTCCAAGAGCAAATTCTCAGTCATTAAGGGATTTGGAACCGCTATGGGAAGCAGTAGAGTTGCGAATTAAAACTCTAGAAGAAAGTTCGTTGCTTTCAACAGAATTTCAGACGGCAAAAAACAATTTAGAATCAAGCAAAAACATGATTCTTTCTGAGATTGATGTGTTACTTGATGCATGGAACGAAGTGTTAAACAGTGAAAACAACAGTCGTCAGACAACCATTCAGACTTTGACAATTGTTGACATCATTGTGTTTGGGGCAGTAGTCTTTGTAATTAGACAGTCATTAAATCCACTAGAGGTAATTTCGCGGGGACTATCACGTGTCAAGGAGGGAATCTATGGTGAAAAAATCAATTACAAAGCAAAAGACGAGGTTGGAGAGCTAGTAGATTCCTTTAACATAATGTCAGACACAATCAAAGAAAAAGAAGAAGAAGCAAGAAAAAACGACATTGCAAAAGACGAATTTCTTGCAATGATTACTCATGAGCTAAAAACACCCCTTGTTCCAATTCAGGGATATGCAGATCTTCTTCTTAGTGAGCATTTAGGCACATTAACTGACAAACAAAAAGAGCGCCTTGCCATAATAAAATCAAGTGCCACGTCTTTACTTGATATCATTTCAGATTTGCTTGATGCACAAAAATTAGAGCTTGGCCAGCTAAAAATAAAAAAAGAAACATCTTCAATCAAAGATACTGTTACAAAGGCAGTTGAATCTATGCAGACAGCTGCTGATGAAAAAGGAGTAAAACTTGCAATGAATTGTCCAGATGTCGTTGTATTGCATGATTCTGAAAGAATTCATCAGGTTTTAACAAATCTTTTAAAAAATGCATTAACTGCAGTCAAAAAAGACACTGGTGCAATTCAAATTAACGTTGGAGATTATCCAGATCAAGTAAAAATTAGTGTAAACGATAATGGAGTCGGAATTCCTGCAGACAAACAAAAAGACTTGTTTAAGAAATTCTATCAAGTTGACGCAACACTAACCCGTGAGAGAGGTGGAAGTGGCCTTGGATTGGCCATTGTGAAAGGAATAGTTGATGCTCATGGTGGAAAAATTGGAGTTCAGAGCACTCCAGATGTCGGGACAACATTTACTTTTACCATTCCTAAAAACAATCATAAGATTTAGGAAGGAACTAAAATCATAGTATTTGTTGCAAATAGAAGAATTTGCTGAAAAAGCTGTAAGCTTTGCTTCAGAAAATGGTGCTCAGTATTGTGATGTTAGGGCAGAAAACATTACAAAAAAAGGAGTCTTGATTGAAAACGGAGAGATAGAATATCCAATTTCAAAAGAAGACAGGGGACTCGGAATCAGGATTTTGCATTCTGGGGCATGGGGATTTTGTTCCATTTCCAATCCACACTCATTTGAGGATGTGAAAAATGCAGTCTTAGAGGCAGCAAATACTGCAAAGCATTATTCTCAGAAAAACAAGACCAAAGTCAGACTAGCAGAGATTAAGGCATTTCAGCAGACGGTAGATTATCCAGTACTAGAGGTCCCGAATCTTGATGAGCTAGTAAAAATTGGATTCGATTGTGATAAAACAATTCAGAGTAACAAGAGAATCATCAAGGCAATCACCAGTCTTGGTTTTTCTACAAATTCAAAATACTTTGTAAGCTCAGAAGGTGCAAAAATTTCTCAAAACATTACAGATGTGGTCGTAGAGCTTGTTGCAACTGCACATGAATCAGGCCTCACACAGTCAGTCAACATTACAGAAGGCGGACGAGGAGGCATGGAAAAAATTACAAAAGAGATTGATATTTTGCAAAAAGCAAAATTTGTTTCAGACAAGGCATCGCAATTAATTGATGCAAAGCCTGCAAAAGAAACAAAGTCAACTGTTGTTTTGAATCCAGACTTTGTTGCATTGTTAACTCACGAAATACTTGGTCATCCTTCAGAAGCAGACAGAGTTTTAGGAAAAGAGATGGCTTGGGCGGGTGGTGCATGGTGGGCTGGAAAGATTGGAGAACAGATTGGTTCAGAAAATCTCAATGTGTTTGATGATCCAACAATTGAGGGTAGCTTAGGATGGTATCACTATGATGATGAAGGGGTAAAAACATCAAAAACAAACTTGATTGAGCATGGAGTTTTAAGAAATCATTTTCAAAATAGAGAAACTGCAAATGAGTTTAATGCAAAGCCAACTGCAAACATGAGGGCAACATCATACAAGTTTATGCCATTAATCAGAATGGCGTGCACCTGCATTGACAAAGGAGACTGGGAGCCAGATGAAATGATAAAAGATGTCAAAGATGGATTTCTTGTTTCAAACATGAAAATTCCTTCAATTGACATGAAAAGATACAACTGGAGCATTTCAGCTCAGTATGCGCACAAAATTGAAAACGGCGAAGTTACAGACTTGTTAAGAGATGTAATTGTTATTGGAACTGCGCCAGAATTTTTCAAATCAATTGATGCATGTGGAAATGACTTTGCAGTTAGACCAATCACAAACTGTGGAAAAGGTGACCCAATGCAGTCAATGATTATGGGAAATGGCGGCCCTACAGTAAGGGGAATTGCTACTGTAAAGAGCGTAAAATGACATCAGAACTAGAAAAGATTCAGAGACAGGTGCAGGTTTGCAAAAAATGCAACCTGTGCAAAACAAGAACAAACGCGGTTCCAGGAAAGGGAAATTTTCATGCTGAATTGTTGTTTGTTGGAGAAGCGCCGGGACGAAACGAGGACAAAAAAGGAGAGCCGTTTGTTGGAGCAGCGGGAAAAAAACTCTCAATTGCACTTGAATATGCTGGACTGTCAAGAGATGAGGTATACATTACAAATGTTGTAAAGTGTCGCCCCCCAGAAAACAGAGCCCCCACACCAAATGAAGAAGAATCATGCGAGCATTATCTAAATTCTGAGATATCTTTGATAAAACCAAAAATAATTTGCATAATGGGAAATACTGCATATCACTCGCTTCTTGGCGGAGGCAGCATTACAAAAAATCGTGGAAAAATAATTCACAGAGATGGGAAAACTTACTTTTTGACTGTTCATCCAGCTGCTGCAATTTACAACCAATCCTTGCTTGGTACGCTAAAAAAAGATATGAAGGAACTTGTAAAAACATTAAAGACACTTGAAAATGAAAACACTTCCTAGGGAATTTTATGCAAGAAATACTGTAACTGTTGCAAAGGAGTTGCTTGGCAAAAAACTTGTTCGAAATTTTGGACAGGATGTAGTTTCTGGAATAATCACAGAGACTGAGGCCTATAGGTACAAAGATGATCCTGCAAGCCATGCATATCGTGGAATGACAGAAAGAAACAAGGCAATGTTTGGACAGGTGGGAAGGGCATATGTGTACTTTACATATGGAATGTATTTTTGTGTAAATGCAGTTGCAAAAAGCAACAATGTTGAAGCTGGTGCAGTTTTAATTCGCGCACTAAAACCAGAAAAAGGAATCCATATAATGAAAAAAAACAGAAGGACTGACTTGGTTTCAAATCTAACCAGCGGTCCTGCAAAGCTAACTCAAGCGCTAGGAATTAACAGGGAGCAATACGGAGTGGATTTGGCAAAAAAAAGTCAGCTATACATCACAGAAGGAATCGATTCAAAATTAAAAATATTTTCAGACAAAAGAGTTGGAATAAAAAATGGCATCGACAAGCGTTGGAATTTTAAAATAGACATTTAAGATTTTTTAGAGTCGTTTTCATCTTCATCATCAATCAGAGTCCACGGGGCAACCTTTCCTAGAATTTGACGCCAGTCAAGCCTAAACATTAGGACAATTATGGTAGTTAGTGCTGCACCAAAAACAATAATTCCGGCGTAAATTGTTAGAGGATCATCAACTTGCTCCAAAAATGGCTCCAAGGCATCTCCAAAGAAATGAGAGCCAAGAACAATTGCATAACCTAGAACTATTTTTCCTAAAAGAGTTGCAACAAAGAATCGTTTTGGATTGTATTTTGCCAAACCAAGTGGAATGTACACCAAATCATCAGGAACTGGAGTTGCAGCTGCAATAAAGGCGGCACCTCCGCCATATCTTTTTACAAGTTTCTGAAAGGGCTTCATTCTTTTCTTGGTTTCTTCGCTAATCATTCGTCGTCCGCTGTAACTAACATAGAAAATAATCTGTTTGGCACCAGCTGCTGTCACTGCAGAAAGAAATGCAAGGATATGAAGGTTAAATTGGTCGCCAACTGACATTGTAGCTAAAACAAGAAATGACGGTATTGGCACAAATGGGATCAGAGAACCAAAAAAACTAACAAGGCTCAAAAAGGGATACCCAATTTCAGGTGAAAAAGGAAAGAGGTCAGTAAAATCCACAAATCTTTGAATTCTCATGCATTATTTAACTATAAAAAAATCAAATTCAAAATGAAAATTCTAAAATCATTAAAATATCATCTATTTTTAACGTAGCGTAAATTGGCAAAAAAAAATTATCAAGAAGTTTGCAATGCAATAGCAAAGATTAGCCCATACATTAGGTTTGTAGCAGTGATTGGCAAAAAGGGAGAGCTATTATCATACTATAGGCGCCACGGCCTAAGACCCATGCTTAATGCAAAGGACACTAAATACCAATTCTCACACATTGCAAAAAGAACCGACATGGAGGCGTTTTTTGACAAGAGCCTTGGCCCTGTAGAGTTTGAGTGGGAGGAAAGAAAAAAGGTTCAGACCATTTCATTTGCAATAAAAAGGCACCGCGTTTGGATTTCAATTGACAAAAAAGTTGTGCGCTCTGAGGTCTTGAGAATTATTGATTCGTGTCTGCCAATTGTAAAGCTTTATTCTTAGAAATTAGCACTAGAGTTTTTTTATCATTTTTATTAAATATTGAAAAAAAGACATCTATTTTATGACTTTGGTTTCAGAGTACAGCGTAGAGGAAATATCACAAACAAGAATGCAAAAACTGTGTGATAAAGTATTAGAGCTTGATAATATTCGCTTTGCAGGATTAATTTCCAATAGAGGTAATTTGTTTGCAGGCGGAATCAAAAAAGGAGTTATTCCAAAAGAGGATGATGAAAAAAGACGTTTGATGTATATGAGATTTGCATTAGAATCGTGCTTGAGAAACGATTTTGATGATTCGCTAGGACCTTTTAGATATTCTATAATTCAAAGAGAAAAGGTTTCAATTTTTACAACAAATATTTTCAATTACCTTTTGTTGGTTTTTTCAGAGCCGTGCTGTGATTTGCAAAACCAAGTAAAATCAATTCAAAGCATTATCAAAAGTATGAACTGATTAACTTTTGATCAGATTTAATTATAGTATGAAATTCACAGACCCCAATGAACAAGGGCATTTGGGCAGGACTAGTAGCAATTGCATTTGTTGCTGGTTCTATAACAACAGGAACGATGGCATACGCTGCAAGCAACGCACAGGGACAACCATTTCAACAACTAGAGCAGAAAATCACTCAGCTGCAAGATCAAATTGGTGAATTTGTAGTCGATTCATTCTTTGATGTAATGTATGAAATTACTGTTCCAAGCTGTCCAGATGGTGAAAGACCAACACTAAATGAGGATAATGATGATTACACGTGTGTTCCAAGAGCAAGCAACGACTCTTTCTTTGACATTACTGTTGACACAAAACAACAACTTGAGACTGAAATAGTTGCATTGGGACTGCACTCTTCAGATCCTGATGCACATCATGTGCCAGACAACTTAGGAAATCACATGGCTGAGCAAAATCTTGACATGAAAGGATTTGACATTGAAAATGCTAATGCGATACTGGCAAATGATTTGCTTCATTCAGGAAACAACATTGTTGCAGTTGGTTCAATAACATCTGGTGACTCAGTTACTGCTGCAAACTCAGTTTTAACACCGGGTTTTGTTAGGGGCGAACAGATTTGCATTGGAGATGATTGTAAAAGTTCGTGGCCTGCAAGCGATAACCTTGGCAACCACATGGCAGAACAGAACCTCAATATGAAACGCTTTGACATTGAAAATGCTGAAAACATACGCGCAGATAATTTGCTTCACTCAGGAAACAACATTGTTGCAGTTGGTTCTATTACGGCAGGAAATGAAATAACTGCTGCAAATTCAGTTTTCTCACCTGGTTTTGTCAAGGGAGGTCAGCTCTGTATTGGAGATGATTGTAGAAGTTCGTGGCCTGCAGGAAGTGGACCAATTACAGGTTCTGACATTGTTGATGGACGCATAACATCAGTAGATATTGCTGCCAACACAATAACAGCATCTGATCTTGCTGCAAGCTCAGTTGGAACATCAGAATT
>DASSAK010000004.1:0-5395 GCA_035685445.1 Nitrosopumilaceae archaeon | reverse complement strand
GGAATGGTTGCAGGAAAAGATCCAATGGGAATTGCAGCTGCTGCATTGTATTTGGCTTGCATTAGCTCAGGAGAACCAAAATCTCAAAAAGATATCTCAATTGCATCTGGCGTAACGGAAGTTACAATAAGAAACAGATGTGCAGGATTAAGAAAAATTCTAAAAGATGAGCAATAATTTTTATTTTAATTCAGGCAATTCATCAATTTTACGTCTAGACACTACAAAAATTCCAAGAGTTAATCCAAACTGGTAAAAAGCATACATCAGGATTTGGAAAACATTTGGTACATAATCAGTAAATCTTCCTACAACTGCAATAAGCAGCATAATAACGCTGATACTGAAAATAAAATATTGAAATGGTCTTGAGATTTCAGCAAACCTCAAAACTACAATTATAGTTATTGTAACAAACATTGCAATTACAGTAAAAAATCCAGCATTAAGCCCCAGTATGTTTATCAAAAGATCAAATCCTTCTTTGGTAGTAGCAGGAGTCGTGATATCTGAAACTGAAAATTTTGTTGGAAGTGCAAATTTGAAGACGTTAGCAATTGCATTAATTGAAAACAATATTAACAAGATGATGGATGCAACTCGTGCGTGTCGCTTTAAACTTGGAAACCTTGCCCTTATTCCCCTAGCTAAAATAGCTCCTTGAAAAATGCCAATTCCAAAAATAATTAAGAAAGAAATTAGAAAGTTTTCTTGTGCTAATTCTATGATTCCCATACTAAAATGATAAAATAGCGATAATTAATTCTACAAGATTATTGTTTTTTAAGCAATTTAATGAATTTGAAGAGTTATTAAAGTCATAACCAAATTTTGGTTATGAAGGATCCAGTTTGTGGAATGGAAGTTAGTGAAAAAAACGATTCTGTAGAGTTTGAAGGAAAAAAATTCCATTTTTGTTGTGCTAGTTGTAGATGGGCCTTTGAAAATAATCCAAAACAGTTTGTTACAAAGCAATCTTAAGATATGGATAAGATTTGGATATAATGATTTAAAATAAAAGAATAATCATAAGGTAACACCTAAACAAAAATTTATGGATCTTTAAAATTATTTTTTAGAAAGGCAGCAGAACCATAAATGCCGTCCATAAATAAAGAAGCAAAAGAGATTTTATTTTAGTTAAAAAGCTGTTGTTTGACCAGCACGAAGATCCTTGATTATTTCAAGAATCTTAAATGGAATTTCTTTAAAATCAATTTCACGTTCACCAGATGTTAGCAAAACATCATCATGATCTAATGGAAAACTCATTATGATCACTTTATCTCTATATGACATTGAAAAATGCACTTTGCCCAACTCTTTGTCAAAGTCATGCCGCATCCTAACTCGAAGTGCAAGTTCCATGAACATCATTTCATCATGCTTAGTTTCTTCAAGAGCTTGAAGACCCTCTCTCATTCCCCCAGCAACAAGATGGCCTCTACTGTTGATTATTCTGGCGGACCTCATTTTTGGGTCTAGTTTCATAATGTTTTGACAGATTTTTTCCAGATCGCTAACGTTGACCATGGGTTTATTTCTACAAGTGATCCTATTTATTGCGATCTCTCATATCATGATATTATGAAAACTGAGTCGACTAGGGACACTGCTGAATACTACAAGCATCTTTCTTTGTTCTGGACTGATCTAATTCATTTAATGTCAAGCAAACCACAAGCCATTTCATCAGTTGGGCCAATGAGGAATTTTGCTGAAAATGCAAAAAAGATTTCAAAGGAATTAATTGATTCTAATGAAGATTTAGTTGAATTCAATAATTGTTTGATAGAATATTATAAACAATTGACCGATACTTGGAATGAAGCGCAAAAAAAGGTAAATTTCAAAGCACCAGAAATCCCAAATGATCCGGAACAGTATGAAACTTACAAAAGAATTTGGATAGATATTTTTGACAACGACTTTACCGAATTGTTTGACTCTAAAAAATTCGGTGAAAATTATGGAAAATTAATTGCAAAAGAATTAGAACTGACAAAGCATTGGAATAATATTATGAATGTAATGTTACAATCAGCTAATCTTCCAAACAAACAAGAAATTGATGAAGTATACAAAGAAGTACATTCACTTCGAAAAAGGATTTCAAAACTCGAATCATATGAAAGAACAAAGTCTAAATCAAAAAAGGAGATAGATGATGGCAACATTTGGTGAGACAAAAATTGATCCAAAAGTTTTGGAGGAGATTATAAAATTTAGTAAAAATGTACAAAGAGCTCCAAAACTTGTAGCAGCACCAGATGAGATTCAGTTAGAAACCACTCCCTATGATGTAGTGTATGAAGAAGACAAAGTGAGATTACTTCATTACAAACCAATGACGGAAAAGCAAATTCAAACTCCTTATGTTATTGCATATGCTGTAATCAATAGATATCATATTTTAGATATTCATCCAAGAAAAAGTTGGGTAAAGAATCTACTAGAACAAGGGTTAGATGTTTACATGATTGATTGGGGAACGCCAACAAACATAGACAAATATCTAGATTTTGACGATTATGTAAATTGTTACTTGGATAATTGTATAGAATTTGTTAAAGATGAAGCAATTGTGGATAAGGTTTCTTTACAAGGATATTGTACAGGAGGAACATTATCGGCTGTTTATGCATCACTTCACCCAGAGAACGTCAAAAATTTTGTTGCAACAGCCCCTGTAATTGATGGCTGGCGAGATACAACCGTAGTAAGCAATCTCGCAAAACACATTGATGTTGATAAAATGGTTGAAACCATAGGAAACATGCCTCCTGAGTTCATGTACTATTGCTTTTCTGTTCTAAAACCATTTGAGCAGGGCGTGGAAAAATATGTCAACTTTTTCAAAAATATTGACAACGAGAGTTTTGTTGATAATTTCATACGTGTTGAAAAATGGCTCAGCGATACTCCACCTATTCCTGGTGAGCTTTTCCGTCAGTGGATCAAAGATATTTACCAAGAAAATCTGCTGGTTCAAGATAAAATGTATGTTGGTGGAAAACATGTTTCATTAAAAAATATCAAAATGCCACTATTTACACAAGTTGCAGTTGGGGATCATCTTGTATCGCCAGAATGCAGTATGCCTTTGCATTATTCTGTTGGAAGTGAAGACAAAACTTTGAGAATATATCCAACTGGACATGTTGGTATGATCGCAAGTTCACTTTCTCAGAAAAAAGTTTTACCTGAACTCGGTCAATGGCTAAAAGAGCATTCATAAAAAAATTATAAAAAAAGAAAAAAGAAATAATCTAGTTATTTCTTTGTGTAAATGCAGATATCCAAGATTGTACTATATTCTTGTTTAAATCTGCAAATGCTTTGGCGTTATCATTGAAGGTTTTGATGTTTTGTTGTGTTGCATCGATTGCCGCTAGTGCTATTTGGTTTTGCATTGAATTAATCTTTACGATTTCTTCAGTTGTATCCCTGATAGCTTTTAGTGCAGCCTCTGGAACGTTAGTTGTAATACCTGCTTTTCTTGCAAACTCTTTTTGTAGTGTGATTGAAGAATTGATTACATTTTCAAATGCATCAAGGTATTCTTGCTGAACGTTTGTAACGGATTGATGGTAACGTGGAACGTGTTGTTTAATTCCATTGAAGAATTTATCTACGTTTTGTTCTGTTACGCCATAAACATCTTTTGAACTGGTTGTTTGTTTTTCTGTTGTACTCATTTTTTCACCTCCCTATTTTTTGATTTTTTTTCAAGAGGAAGAACAATGACTTGTACCAAGTCTCCCTCCTTTAATCCGAGCGCATCTCTTTCTGCCTCCGGAATCGAAATTCTTCCGTTGCTTCCAACAGAAGTTTTGTATGCACCCCAATTCATAAAATTGGGCATAATTTGTGTAAGGTTGAACATATTGTCCATGCCTTTGGATTGCATTGATGCAAAGTTTTTCATCAAGTTAGTTTGGGTTTCAGTTGCTTTGTCTGTAACCTGTTTTAATGCTTGAACTGGATCAAATTCCTGAGAAGATTGATTTCCCATAAACATTCCAAAATTTTTAATGAATTCTGATTGAGCTTTACCGCTCTTTCTAATCCATTCCTTAAACATTTCACTTGGGTCGTATTGGTATTGATTACCACTCATTGGTAATAATAGGAAATAATAGGGATATAAACCCTTCGACTACTTATTTTCCTAAAAAATCCATGACTATCTCTACAAATTTGTCGGGGGCCTCAACATAAGGAGTGTGGCCACACGCATCCATTCGATAAAACCTACAGTCCTTTATTCTAGATACAAATGAATCAGCATATTTTACAGGGATTACAGGATCAAGTTCTCCCCATATCAACAGAGTTGGCACAGTTATTGAGGACAGCTTTTCAGTAATAATTTGAGAATTTTTCAATCCTAGTAAAGTAGACATGAAAGCCATTTTTGCATTTGGAAGCTGCATTCTTTCAACAAAACCTTCGATAATTTTTGGATCAATTTCTTTTGAAGCGCCAGACATCATTTCAAATGCATTTTTTGCAGCATCAGGATTTGGATAAAGTGCGGCCATCACATATGCATCCAATGCAGGAGTTGAATGTTTCATGACTCCCGAGGGAGAAACAAGGATTAGTTTTTGAACAGAATCGTTGTTATTCAAGGCGTATTCTGCAGTGATTTGACCTCCAAGTGAAGAACCAACAATGATAGGATTTGAGACAGCAATTTTATCTAAAAAATTTTTTAAAAATTCTGCAAAAAATTCTGTCGTATAATCAACTAGTGGTTTATCACTATATCCAAATCCAATTAGATCAGGAACCACAACTCTGAAATGCTCTTGAAATTTCGGAATCACATATTCCCATCTTTCAGCTGATGCGCCTAATCCATGAATAAGCACCATCGTATCGCCTGAACTTTCAGAGTCCAAATACCGGATTTTGTTCTCATCAACAGTGATGAATTTTTCATTCAATTGTTTTGCTACCTAAGAGTTTCATAGATAAATTTTGTCGTTTAATTTCACAAGGCAATTCTCTACTTTTTTAAGTCCCTTTTCATTCGTTTTGGTATTGGTTCAAATAAAGAAAATTTTGGTTCCGCTAGATGGATCAAAAAATTCTCAAAGAGGTCTAGAAATGGCCATTTTTATAGCAAGGCAGTGCGGGGCGACACTTACAGGAGTTTATTCATTAAGCATTCCATCACGTTCTGAATTTGGAAAAGTAGGTCGAGTCGACAAAAATGTGAATAAAGAAATAAAGGAGTTTATGGATAAGGCAAAAAACAAAGCTGCAAAGCAAGGTATAGTTTTCACAAATAAGATTTTGAAAGGCGATGTGGGATACAATATTGTAAAAATGGCTCAAAACAAAAACGACGGGTTTGATCTAATTGTTATTGGTTCTCGAGGAAGGG
>DASSAK010000003.1:0-17513 GCA_035685445.1 Nitrosopumilaceae archaeon | reverse complement strand
CAACTAATGAAATCTATGGCAAAAAAACTTAATCTTACTTTCATAGTTGTTACACATGATAGAGAACAATTTGGCGATGCAGATCGTATAATTACAATCAAGGATGGCCGTTCATTTGAAGGTGAGGAATCAAGACAAATGGAGGTTGCAGCATGATTAGGTTTTTAATTGCATTATCGATTTTGATAATTTTACCATTAATCATACCAAATACATTTGCACAATTAGGAGCAGGAGATTCTCCTTTTGAAAGAAAATTTGGGGATGTAAAGTTTCTTGATGCTTATTTTGGAACAAAAAATGAGAAAATAGAGGTCGAGCCAGGTGATAGAAATGTTCCATTTACTGTTGTCTTAGCAAATGTAGGTACCCAAGATATTACTGGAATAAGAGGACAACTTTCAATGCCATTTGGATTCAGCTCAGCAGATGGACCAGGAACACTTATTCTTGCAGACAGTGATTCAAACTCACTTGCGGGGGAAAACTTTGCGTTAACATTTTTTGTAAATATTAGTGATCAAGCAAAGATTAAACAATATCCTGCCTCCGTTAAAATTGATTATTCAAGATTAAGAGAATCTGGTGTGAGAAATGCATTTTTTGATTTTGATTTTAAGGTAACAGGTGATAGTGTAATTAACATGCGTGCACTTGATCCATTTTTGACTTCATTAAAAACAAATCACATTGTAATAGAGGTAGCTAATGATGGCACTGCACCAATATCTGGAGTAGATATTATTGCACAAAACACTCAAACAGCTATATCATCAACTACTGCATCTGTAACAAATATTGAAAAAGTTGTAGTTTTAAACACAAACTGGAAAATTGGACATCTTGATCCTGGAAACAAAAAATATCTTGAGGCCGATATTTATGTTCCTGAATCATTAAAGGGTGAAACATTACGTGTTCCAATGGAATTAATTTATTTTAATGCACATGGTGATCAACATACAATTTCCAGAATTGTTGACTTTTATATCAAGGGATTAATTGACGCAAGAATTTATGACATCCAAGTAATTGATTTATCTGGAAAGCCAACCATCATTGGTGAAATAATTAATGAAGGAAATGAGGATGCATTGTTTAGTTTTGTTACCTTAGAACCACTAAATAATTCAAACATTATGCCCAAAACTCAGTTTATTGATGAGATTGAAACTGATTCTCCAGTGCCATTTAACATTCCTATAGAGTTTGATGGTGAACCAATATACGGTGAGCACGATATTCGAATTACAGTTAGATACAAAGACGATCTTAGAGATGAGAATTTTTTAATTCATGATGCCACTATCTTTATAGAAAATTTTTCCAACAATAAAGAATCCGAAATTGATTACACTAAATTCTTAATTTTGCCTGTAATCGTTGGAATAGGAATTTTTGCATTTTCACGAATGAAAAAACGAAAAAAAGAAGAGCAGGGTTAGTTCTTACTAACATTTTGTTTTTATTTGCAGAATACTGAAATCATTATTACTTGACGATTGATCCCCTAGAATTATTTCTATGGACTTTTAGAAGAAACGAAAAAGATGTTGTAAATCTTTATGATTCGTTATCTGATATTATGAGACTAGCAACCAGTAATGAGATGCTAAATTTTGGTTATTGGGAAAAAGATGCAGAAACACCTATTGACGCACAAAATAGACTCTGTAAAATCTTTGGAGAATTTTCGGATCTTCAATCAGCTAAAACTATTGTAGATATTGGGAGCGGATTTTCTGCACCTGCAATTTTTTGGAAAAATCAATTTAATCAATTAGAAATTACTTGTGTAAACATTAACTTTAACCAATTAAAACAATCAATATCTCAAATTAAAAATTCTAAAACTCCGATTTATGACATTAATCTTTTAAATTCTACTTCAACAACTCTACCTTTTCTTAACGAATCAGCCGATAGAATTCTTGCCTTAGAATCACTACAGCATGTGAAGAATCTAAAAAATTTCTTTTCTGAATCAAAAAGAATTTTAAAAAAAAATGGCACATTAACAATTGCAATTCCTATTGTCACAAAACAAATTTCACCAATTATTGATCTTGGAATATTATCAATGACGTGGTCATCTGAGCATTATACAACTGATCACATCAAGTTACTTTTAATTGAAAATGGTTTTAAAATTTTAGAATTACAAAATATAGGTTCAAAAGTATATTCACCACTTGCAAATTATTATCTCAAAAATAGGGAGGATATTAAAAACAAAATTCTTTCAAAATATCCTAATTATGTTGAAAAAGTCCTTTTCAAATCATTACAAAAAATGACTCAACTTTCAGAAAAAAATGTTATTGATTATGTTTTAATCAAGTGCCAAATCAATTAGGTAAATTTTAGTCACACATTTCTAAGTAAAAATTATGCGCATTTCTTAAAAGCGATTTTTTAAACTCAGCATTATGAGATTAGGAATATTACTGTTATTTTCTATAGTGGTTATGATGATTTTTCCTGCTTATGGAGATGTTACTTCCCTCAAAACTGACAAGACGGTTTATTCTCTTGGGGACGAAATTGTGTTTTTTGGAACCTCAGATATTCCTGATGAACAAGTTCACGTTTCAATTAAGAATTCTTTTGGAAACACGGTCGAGTTTAAAAGTGGTTCAGTAAATAGCACTGGTCATTTCAAACTTTTTCCAATCATTGCTGACACAGAAATTTTTGATAAACCTGGAACTTTTGAAGTCATTGCATTTGGAAATACTCAAAAAGTAGAAAATGGGACAAGACTAACTCTTGATTTCTCAAATAATAAAATTACAGTTTTTGGTTTATTCGAACTAAAAATTAATCCAATTGCAAACAAAAATGTCGATGAAGAAACAAAATTATCCTTTACAATTACTTTGACTGATCCTGATATTACTGATGTAAAATTTAGTTTAGAAAATAATCCTCCGGGCACATCAATTAACCCAACTACAGGAGAATTTTCTTGGACTCCAAACGATGCACAAGGTGGACAAACCTACACTTTTGATGTTGTAGTTGTAGCAGGGGGATTGGAAGATAGACAAACTGTCACCATAAGTGTAGCTGATACACCTGAACCAATTCCAGAACCGATCCCTGAACCAGAACCAACACCAGAACCAACACCAGAACCAACACCAGAACCAACACCAGAACCCGAACCAAAAGAGAAAGGTATTGCACCATTTGTTGATCCTAAACAAGATCCCCAGTACTATGTAGATAGATACAACAACGAACCAAACTACAAGGATTGGTTTGACAAAAACTATCCAGAATATTCCTCAATTTATGAAGCGGTTGGATTAGAAGAACTAGAAATTAAAGAACCTGAATTTGGTGAATGCGGTGTTGGTACTAAATTAGTTGATGGAGTTTGTGAGGTAGTAAAAACATCAAGTGGTGGAGGTTGTCTTATTGCTACCGCAGCATATGGTTCTGAAATGGCACCACAAGTACAACTATTGCGAGAGATTCGAGATAATCAAGTTCTAAAAACAGAGTCTGGTTCCTCATTTATGAATGAGTTTAACATGTTTTATTATTCATTTTCCCCAACGGTAGCAGATTGGGAAAGAGAAAACCCAATATTCAAAGAGACCATAAAACTTGGATTAACGCCGCTTCTTGCATCTCTTTCAATTCTAAATTATGTTGATATTGATTCAGAGCAAGAAATGCTTGGTTATGGAATTGGAATTATACTTATGAATGTTGGAATGTACTTTATTGCGCCTGCAATAGCGATTTTTAGAATCAAAAACCGTTAACTAATAATTATATCTCATGCCATAAACCTTTGATTATGCCTGAGGATGAAATTGAAATTCCAAAGGAGTTACGAGAATTCATGCCAGATAAAGCTGAATTAACACAACTTGGCCAAAAAAACGGCGCAAACAAACAATATCGTTTTGGTAACTTACACATTAGAGAATATGATGAAAAATTTCTTGTACACACTGACAAAGTTGATCCAAGAAAGGATCCACTAGGACATCTAATTCATGATGCGCCAGAAGTTATAGTTGGGTTGGCATGTGCAGCATTTGGTGGTTCTAAAGTGGCAACAAGTCTTTTCAAAAATAATAACAAAAAAAATTCAGTGTTTTCAGGATTGGTTGCATCAATTGTCGCAGGCTATATTGGTTATTCAGTTTCAAAAAAACTTAAAGAGCTAAATAGGTGATTAATCATTAGTACATTAAGAACACTCAAAGTTGTTATCAAACTTATTCCTCTTCTCTTAGCACTAAGAAAAGACCGACGTGATTGGGTTAAAAGTGAAGGAAAAGGAGTAGATGAAGAAAAATATCGAAAAAATGCAAAAAAAGTTCTTAATACTTTCATTTCACTTGGTCCCGTTTACATAAAGCTCGGTCAATGGCTTTCATCAAGAGCAGATATTTTACCTCAACCATACATGGAAGAATTAGCCAAACTACAAGACCAAGTACCTGCTGCTCCTTTTGAACAAGTAAAACCAACTATTGAAAAAGATCTTGGACCAATAGAACAAAAATTTGACTCAATTGAACAAGATGCATTATCTGGTGCATCCCTTGGACAAGTTTATCGTGGTAAAGTTGCAAATCAACAAGTTGTAATCAAAGTAAAGCGACCAGGAATTAAAAAAATTGTTGAAGAAGATCTAAAAATTCTCAAAAAAATCCTTCCAACAGCACTAAAGTTTGTAGACCCAAACCTAAGATTTTCTGCAAAAGCGATGCTTGCTCAATTTATTGAAACAATTCATGAAGAAATGGATTATACCAAAGAATCATCTAATCTAAAATCTATCAAAGAAAATCTTGATGAATATGATAACGTAATTGTTCCTTCTGTTTTGGATAATCTCTCATCTGAAAATGTACTAACTATGGAGTACATTCCTGGAATTAAAATCACAAACGTTGATGCTCTTAATGAGAAGGGAATTGATAGGCAAAAAATTGTAATTGACGTTCATAAAATCTTCTTTACAATGCTTTTACGACACGCTATTTTTCATGCAGATCCACATCCGGGAAACATATCAGTCACAGATGATGGAAAACTAATCCTGTATGACTATGGAATGGTTGGAAGACTTGATAATGAAACAAGAATGAGATTGGTTCGCCTTTATCTTGCACTAGTTGAAAAAGATCCTTCAAGAACAGTAAATGCAATGGATCAGCTTGGAATGTTAGTTCCAGATTATAATAGAACTGCAATTGAAAAGGCAATAGAATTAACAGTTAGAGCAATGCATGGAAAAAAACCATCGGAGATGGAAGTTGAAGCGTTAATGGAAATTGCAAACAAAACAATGAGTAGATTTCCATTTACTCTTCCAAAAAATCTTGCATTATACATGCGAATGGCAACAATTGTTGAGGGAATTTACAAAACACATAAGGTTGATTTTAAATTTGTTAAAGTATTAAAACAAATTCTAGAAGAAGAACATTTAATCAAAGATGCTTATATTGAAGAGCTTAAATATTCATTTGAGAAATTTGCAAAATCACTTGATGCAACAATTACAATTGCTCCAGAACTAAAAAAATTCATTGATGAGAATCGTTCTTTACAATTGCTTGCAGCAAAACCAAAATCAAACATTATGTTATCAGGAAGCATATTGTCTTCTGCAATTTTTTTAGGATCTGCATTTTTGTATAACACAAACGAAACCGTCTCAATCATGGGAATGATTGGTTCATTAATATTGATGGGAATTTTCACAATATTTCGAAAAAGATAATCATTCTATTGAAATATCTTTTCCCTTTCTAGTTACAGGAAAAGTAACTGTTAAAATCCCTTGAGAATATTTTGCCGAGTTTACTTTTTCTTCTCCTTCTTTGATATGAATTGGTAATCTAATTTTTTTATCAATAACGTTTGGTCTTTGGTTACAAATCACATTATCTTTTTTTTCATCACTGATCTTTTTTTCTGCATAGATTGAAAGAATATTTTTATTAATTGACAGATTGATGTTATTTTTGTCAAACCCAGGCATATCAATTATAACTGTTAATGTTTTATCATCAATTTTCATATCCACTGGTGGAAGAACAAATTCATAGAACTCTCTTGATTTATTGCCAATTTCTCTCATCATTTCTTTTGCCATGGATTTTACTAGGCCCATTTTGACAAATTCTTTGTTTTTAGTTATAAATTTTGATAGATTTTTAATTCCTCAAATTCTCTCACAATACATCTTATGATTATAGTGATTGAAGGTGGAGATCAGGCAGGAAAAAAGACACAATCTCAATTACTTGCTAAAGCTTTGCGAAAAAGAAAACTAAAAACGAAAGTTTTCAGTTTTCCAGACTACAAAACTCCCATTGGAAAAGAGATTAAAAAATATCTGATGGGCAAAAGAAAACTTCCAGTTCAAGTAGTTCATTGCCTTTTGGCAGCAAATAGATGGGAAAAAGCACAAGACATCAAAAATGCCATCTTAAAAAATTCTATTCTGATAATGAACCGATATTATCAATCAAATCTTGTATATGGTTTAGTAAATGGAATGAATCTTTCTTGGTTAGAAAATCTAGATGCCGGTTTACCAAAAGCAGATCTGGTTATTGTGCTTGATGTATCTCAAAAAGAAGCATTTAGCCGCAAAAAAACAAAGCGAGACGAATTTGAAAAAAATCGAGAATTTTCAAAAAAAGTCTCTAAAGCATATAGACAACTAGCAAAGAAAAAACATTGGAAAATTGTTGATGCATCAGGCTCAAAACAAAAAATACATCAAGACATCATGAAGATATTTGCAAAAAAAATTAGGGCATGAAAAAAACTTATCTTGACATAATTGACCCAATTCATGATTTTATTAGAGTCTCTCCAGCTGAGCTAAAAATTATTGATAACCCAATCTTTCAAAGATTACGAAGAATTAGACAGTTATCGGGAGCCCATCTAACTTATCCAGGCGCACAACATACTAGATTTGAACATTCGCTTGGTGTAATGCACATTACAGGACAAGCAGGATATGCATTGCAAGAAAAAGGAATTTTAAAAAAAGAAGATATTGAAAATCTACGTCTAGCTGCTCTATTACACGATATTGGTCATGGACCATTCTCTCATCTATTTGAGGAAATTTTACAACAAAACAAAAAAATCTCTCATGAAGAAATTGGAAAAAGAATTATTTTAAAAACAGAGATTGGTGATTTATTATCAAAATCGGGTTACGATAAAAAATTTATCACAAAACTTGCTTTTGGTGATTCTAAACTTCAATACATGAATGAAATTATTTCTGGGACATTAAGTGCTGATATGATGGATTATCTCCTTCGTGATGGCTATTATACAGGTGCTGAGCATGCAAAAATTGATCATAAACGATTGACTCAATCATTTGAAGTATATCAAAAAAAACTCGCTCTAGAAAGATCTGCCTTGTATTCTTTTGAATCCATGATGCATTCTCGCTATCAAATGTTTAAAGCAGTTTATTTTCATAAAACTGTTCGTTCAGCAGAAGTAATGTTGCTTGAAGCAATTAGATTAGCAGATAACGAACTCGGCTTAACCTCTTTAAATTTGGATGATTATGTACAGCTAACAGATGAATCTGTTTTATTCAAACTGCTTTCTTTATCTGAAAGAACTAGTGACTTAAAACGAGCAAAAAAAATTGCAGAAGATTATCAAAATCGTCAACTTCTCAAATGCGTATTTGAAAGAATTCTTACAAACAAGATTGGTTTTGGAAAAATAAAAGCAAAAGAACTGAAGAAAAAAATATCAAGAAAATCACAAACAGATGAAAATGAGATATTTATTGATAGCTCTATTACTCCCTCTATTCCATTGGCTCCATCAAAAAAAGAATCTCAATCAATAATTCTTGTTACAAAAGATTTAGGAAAAATTCATGCAAAAAAAATCCCAATATCAAAAATTCCCTTGGTTTCTCAAATGTCTGGATTTATGAACATTCTCAGAGTTTACACAACAAACAAGAATAGAAAAAAAGTTGAAATTGCAGCCAAATTAATCCTTGGTGGTTTAAAATGAAAAAACGAATTGTAATCAAACTTTCAGGTAGAATTTTTAGTACTGATAATGTTAAGATTCTAAAAGATTATGCTAGATTTCTGGTAAAGATTAGCAAGATTTGCCAACCAATTGTAATTGCTGGCGGTGGAAATATTGCAAGACATTACATTAACCATGCACGATCTTCAGGAGCTGATGAATCAAGTCTCGATGAATTAGGAATTGAAATATCTCGTCTTAATGCACAACTATTGATCTATGCACTACAACATCGAGCATATCCACACCCGCCCAAAACTTTGCAGGAGGTAAGAAACGCTGTAGATAGTGGCGATATTGTAGTTGCAGGAGGACTTCATCCAGGTCACAGCACCAATGGAACAGCTGCACTAATTGCTGAAAAGGTACATGCAACTGAATTTCTAAATGCAACTGATGTTGATGGGGTTTATGATATGGATCCAAACAAGCATAAAAAAGCAAAAAAGTTCAAGCAAATTGATCTAAAATCACTTCGCAAAATGCTTGTTCATGAGGATTCAATAGCTGGTGGTTATGATTTGATGGATATTTTAGCCTTAAAAATCATTGAACGTTCTAAAATAAAAACACGAATTCTAAAGGCAGATATTAAATCATTAGAGAAAGCAATCAAAGGTAGCTCAGTTGGAACTGAAATAATTTTAAAGAAAAAATAATTTTAATTATTTTGTACTGTTGGATATTTTTGTGCCCAAATTTCTACATCTTTTCCTGAAAATTCTGGAATTCCAGACTCGATTAATTTTTTAAAAATATCCATCGCTTTATTTTTTTCTAAATACTTTGATTGAGCTTTTGTAACACCGTCTTCATCAACTAATATTGCTGCAAAACCATCCGGAGTTTGAATTACAGCAGCTTGATCTTTTTCACCAACTGGAACAAATTTTCCATCTACCTTTTTTGTTGCAATTGTTAGCATTCCAAATCCCGCAATATTGAAAATCTTCATTTGAGATTTGTTTGCTCTTTCTTTTCCAATTCTTACTGCTTCAAAATATTGCAATAATTTAACTAGTATTTTTCGATATAATAATTGTCAACATTTAAGATGTCTTTGAGCCTAAATTTACTATTGAATCCAAGAATCTTTGTTGGGGCACTAATTGCAGGATTTGCAGTTGTTATAGCAATAATTGCCTTTTCAGGTCAATCCTTTATCAATGATATTTCAGATGAAGGAATTTTTTCAGACACTTCAAATTCTTCAAGAGGTGTTTTACCAATTGAAGTTGAACTTGAAGAATTTTCAATTGTAGAGGTAACCGAAAAACATGCAGTATTACAAATTAAATTCCTTGTTTCAAACCCAAACTTAAAATCAATTATTTTACCATATATCAAATACCAACTTTATGAGGACGATCTTCGAGTACATGTTGGTGAGATTGGAGAACGTGGTGGAGGGTTTGTAATTGGCTCTAATTATATTACAATTTTATCTAAAGGCTCTACAATAATCTCTGATGAAATTGTTATAAAAAATACTGGAAACACTCCAGAATTTTGGTCCTCCATTTCTGAAGATAATGCAAACTGGAAAATCATTGGCGAGGCATTTTTTAATTTAAGCTCTATGACAACTGGAGGTGAAAACCAAGTCACCTTCGAGTTTACGCTATAACTTAATCTAGTTTACTGTATCATAAAAATTAAAAATTATGATTATTTGTTTTTAAACAAAACTAATTGGCAAAGTTATAAATGATTCACAGATTTGATGATTGCTGATGGCAGAAGCAAGTATGGCCGCATTTGGCTCAGCAATAGGAGTATCAATTGCACTAGCAGTTGTATGCTTTGCATTACGTGGAAAAGGACACCCTGAACCACTAGATTAGTTAAAGGAAAAAATTCCTTTTACAATATTTTTCTACTTATTCATTCCAACTAGATCTTTAATGGAAATTGATTTTGAAATTTTTTGTTTAATATAACATTTTTCATAATATTGGCAATCATTGCATTCAACAGATGGTTCTAAAATTGGAACCTTTTTTTCTTTTAGGAGATCGTTAAAAACTCTGACCCGTCTTACAACCTCTTCAAACATCTTCTTATTCCTTGATAAAGAAAATGATGTCTCTTTTTTATCCCCTGTAAGATAAACCAGAATGCCCTCGGCTTTATCAAAAATCCACATACAGGCATTAAGATATAGCAAATCATAAGCAATTGGATTATCAGGCAATTTATGTGCAGAACGAAAAACAAAAACTACGTCATCTACAATCATGTCTGTTTGCCCCTTGAGCTTCAGTCCATCAATTTCAAATTCATCAATTTTGGATCCATACCCTTTACTTCGAAGTAATCCGCCCACTAAATCAGTGAAACCTGTTTTTTCTACCTCTTTTGGTTCTATTCTATCATAATATGAACGTCTGAGGCACCTAACAACCTCATCAAGATGAATTGTTTTGATATCATTTACATCAATTTGTAGTTCTACTTCCTTTCCAATAGAATCTATGGCTTTTTTTATGAGTGCTCTATAATCTCTGTCTCCCATCATAGTAAATCATTGATCTCATGGATCCTCATAAATTAGATCATCCCCTGTGTTTATTGTTCCACAATTAGTTTAGACATTGTAGTCTGCACAGGGATTTTTTGTTCCACTGCATATGCAATAGAGCCAATATTTCTTACCTCAAAGGCCGTAAGTTTTGCAATTCCAACACTTGTTGCATTACTAAACATTCTTGTAAACGTATTTTTTGCTTTTTGAAAAATTGCCATCTCAAATGCATGTTCAAATTCTGAAATTGCATCTATGTCATTTTCAGATTGTGGAACTAATTCTCTGTAGCTTGTACTACTAAGCTCATTTAATGCATCACGAATAGATGGTGCTGCAATCATTCTTCCAATCAAATCAGCTGGTGCGCTTGCAGTGTATGTTACAATTAGATCTTGAATTTGTTGTTCATTTAATTTCCAAAACTTTCCTCTAAGAACACTAAGTAGATTGTAAAAGTCAATGTCCATTGAAACAGGACGAGATAAATCTTTATCACCAGATTTTTTCAATGCATTATTAAGTTGTTGAATCAAAATTTTATCAAAATATGTATCAAACACCTGAATATTTTTTGTATCATTGTATGCAGCTACTGCTTTTGCGATCTCTTCACCAAATACAGTTCCACTAAGACTAGAAACAGTTTCCTCTAGGTCTTTTGCAACAAGAGCTTTTAGAATAACATCTCTTTGTTTGATGAGCTCTTCTGCATGTAAATTGATATGCGGTTCAATCTCTTCCTGTGTTTTACCAAGAACCTTACCTTTGAGAATTAATTTTAAATTCCATGTCATGAATTTTAAAAAGTATGCATCTAAGACAGTAGAGCTTGCTGTCTTTGCAATAGAATGATGAATATCTGCAAGATGACTTCGTAAAGCTGATTCTATTTTTTCGGCTGTATATGGTTTTGCTACTTCAGAAACTGCAGGTGCATAAATTGTATTTTTTATTCTAGTTACCAGCTCATCAAGATCCCTTGATTCTGCCAATGTTTGTAATTCACTTTTTTCTAATAATCTGCCTTTTTTACTGTATGATTTTACAGAGGCAAAAACCTTGGAACTCATTTAATCAATCTTTTCTATGATGCTGATTTTAATGTTATTGAAACCTCAACCTATTCTTTTTAGCAAATTCATAGTTTTGTCTTTGTCTACCTTTGACATTTTTGAAAATGCTTCTAGCATTTCTTTTTGGATTTCTAAAGTCTCATCAGCAACATTTCTCAAATTTTCAACCGAAAATGGAAGCAAGTTCTTTGATTTTCCTTCACAAAATGCTTTCACATATTTTTCAAACAAGGAAAAAGTAAATTTTGGGGCAATTTTTGAGAGTTTTTTAATTATTTCTTGAAATTCCTTTTCTTGCGAATTTGAATTCGAAAAAAATTGATCTAAAAGAGAATCTTTGTTTTTTATCTCCTTGATTGATAAGGCTACAAGCAATCCTCCCTGTGTCAATCTATAATATGGAATTCCTTTTTCCTGAAGTGCCTTTGGCCCACGTTTTAATGGTAATCGCCCTTCTTCTTCAACTAATTTTAATGGAATAAGAATTTCATCTAAATCTCTAAAAACACCGGAATAGAGATTCTTCCAAATTATTCCATTCTTGTCTGCAATTCTTTGAGAAATTGATGTCCTAGTTTTATCATTAGGATTTGGCTGTGTAGCAAGAGCAATGATTATCGCTCTTTGTCTTAGTGCCTCACCAGTAAGCTCTTTACTTTTTGTTTTGAAGGTATCAAAAATTGCAAGTTTTGAGGAATTCACTTTCAAATCAATCCCTTCTGCACCATTGAGTGGTTAATGTTGCTTCTAGGCCCAGGTACAAAATCACGTGACATAATTTTCATATTTTATGTTAATAACGTACATTACGTAAATATAATAATTTACATTTTTGCCTGTTAAAACATCTTTAGGCTTATATCTCGTCAAATTTTGTGCAGATCAATGAATTCTAGGAACCGCAAGTATGCACTCTTACTTGTGGCTGCAGTAGCTATTACGGCAACGGGGGCAATGTCTCAAGCATATGCTCAACAGGTTACCGATGGCATGGACGGATATGTCTTAGGAAACAGTGGAATCTACACTGGTAACCCAAACGAATGTTGGTTTGACGATGGCGAAGGAAACATGATGCCCTGTAGAATTGATACAGGTGATACATCTTGGATGCTTACAGCATCTTCTCTTGTATTATTCATGACTCCTGGTGTTGCATTCTTTTATGGCGGATTAGCCAGATCAAAGAACGCAGTAAACGTCATTGGAATGGTCTTCATCGTAATGGGTTTGATGTCATGGCAATGGGTTGCATGGGGTTATACCATCGCATTTGGACCTGTTGATAATGACGCTAACATGTTCATGGGCGCTTTAGATTACGTTGGATTTAATCAAGTATCCCACTATGCTCCATTGGGAGAACCTGGTCCTTGTACTGACACTTGGTCTGCTGCATATCAAATGCAAGTCTTCCATGAAGACGAGATATGTAGTCAAGGATGGCCTGGAACAGTTCCGCATCAATTGTTTGCAATGTTCCAAGCAACATTCGCAATTATCACACCAGCTCTAATTGTTGGTGGACTAATTGACAGAATGAAGTTCAGTGCTCTAGTTATCTTCATCCTACTTTGGGGAACATTCGTTTATGACCCAATAGCCCACTGGGTATGGGGTGGTGGATACATAGGAAACATGGACTTTGATCCAAATCTGTCACCAAGTTATGGACTTGACTTTGCCGGCGGTACTGTTGTACATATTTCATCAGGATTTGCTGCACTAGCAGGTGCGTTAGTTTTAGGCCGAAGACTCGGATATGGAAAAGTTCCAATGGAACCACACAATGTACCCATGGTGGTACTTGGTGCATCCATACTCTGGTTTGGATGGTTTGGATTCAACGCAGGTAGTGAAGTAATGGTTGATGGAATTACTGTTAGCGCTTGGGTAGTTACAAACACTGCTACAGGTGTTGCCGCAGTTACATGGTTACTAATGTCTTGGGCTCATACCGGAAAACCAAGTATTGTTGGAGCTGCAACAGGAGCTGTTGCAGGATTGGTAGCAATCACACCAGCATCTGGTTGGGTAGGACCTATGGCAGCGATAATCATTGGTATTGCAGCTGGAACCGTTTGTTATGGTTGTGTTTCATTCAAGAATGCACGAAAATGGGACGACGCACTCGATGTATGGGGAGTACACGGAATGGGTGGTTTCACTGGTGCAATTCTAACTGGTACATTAGCTAGTCCACACATTTGGGATACCGGTGATGGTATTGGTGCTTGGACTGGAACACCAGAAGGTTATGAACAACAAGCAATCAACATCGTTGGTGCTTTGATGTCAATAGCCTATGCATTTGGTATTACAATTGTAATACTGAAAGTAATGGATGCAGTATGGCCTGGCGGAATTAGAGTTACTCCTAAGGAAGAGGAGATAGGACTCGATCTCGCACAACACGGAGAAAGAGCATACGTCAACGAATAGAAATCTCTTCCCTTCTTTTTCCTTTTTCTTTAAAATTTTATAAAACTAAATTTTGTGCCTATAAATTTTGTAATTTCTGTTTTTTACAGATACACCCTATTAAGCAAATTTTTTATGAAATTTATCAATCATGATTTCAAAGAGGAACCTATCTAGCATTATGCTAAAAAAAAGACGTGGCGATGTTGGTCCTAGTGGTGTTATTGTAGTAATAATGGCAATGGTAGGTTCAGTCGTGTTGGCTTCTGGAGTAGTACTTTATGGTACATCTCTTTTCCAAGGAGGATCACAGCAAGAATCTATCTCAGTAACAGGCATGAAATTATGGGTACATGGTACGAGCGCTGATGGCTTAGCATGGGGTGCTTTTGCAGTACGTAACACTGGAGACAAAGTACTTTCCGTAGACAAAATCAGTGTCAGAGGAACTGATGTACCATTCACACAATGGTATCCAGACACCACAGTAACATCCAGCATAATCCAACAACCAATGAACTTCACTGGTTGGTCTGGAGTGAACGGCATGTTGAATACTAATTCAGGTGACAGCTGTCCAGGAGGAGATGCACTACAAGTTAACATCCAAAATGGCGTAAGCGTTGACGACAGTGATGTTTGTGTTACCACAGCAGCAGCAGGTCCAGTTGGCCTCGACCCAGGTTCAGCTGCAATCATCTACTTCAAGCTAAATAACGGTACTGTAACTACAGTAGACGGTGGTGCATCAACCAGTGTCAGTGTATTTGCAGGTAAAGTAGGTGCTCCACAAAGTATACCAATATCAAGTAAAGTATAACATACGTGATAATTACAACTACTGAATTAAACAAAATTCTAAATGAACAAAATCTTGTACTAATTGACACAAGATCATTCAAGGATTATTCAGAGGGACATATTATAGGAGCAATAAACTTGGATCTTTTTGCATTTCATTGGTTTGACACATCAAAGAAAGGAATTGAGAACTTTAACTATCAAACAACAGATCTTTTTTCATTTGTTGGAATAACAAGTGAAAAAAAAGTTGTATTCTATGATGATGTATCGGGCATTTTAGCTGCTAGGGGAGTTTGGATGCTACAATATTTTTCGCATCCTAATGCATTCATGTTAGATGGAGGATTTCAAAAATGGACAAACGAAAATCTTCCAACTGAAACAAAAACAAATCTATTCAAACAAGAAAAATTTTCAGGTAAAACAAATAATGAAATTCTTGTTGGTTATGAATACATTAAAGATAATTTGGATAGAATAAAACTCGTTGATGCAAGAACAAAGGAAGAATTCAATGGAACTGTAGTTCGTGCAGCACAAAAAGGTCACATTCCAGGAGCAATAAACGTTGATTGGGAAAAAAATATCAAACCCAATGGAACATTCAAAGAAGAAAATGAACTAGAAAAATTATATCCATTTTCAAAAGAGGATGAAATTGTAACTTATTGTCAAGGAGCGTATAGGGCCGCAAACACATTTGTTGCATTAAAAAAACTTGGCTTCAAAAATGTACGAGTTTATTTAGGCTCTTGGGGAGAATGGGGGAATCGATTAGACTTACCTGTTGTTTGATTTTTTATCGATCCAAACAAATTGATTGTAAATCATTTCTGGAACAAGTTTACTAAATGATTTTGCTCCACCATCATACCACTTTGTAAAGTATTCATAAAGATGCAACCTGAGTGCCTGAATGTAAACAATTAATCCTTCAATAATCATTATTCCGAGATTTCCTCCAATGATTATGGCAAGTGCCCCACCAGACTCTGCTCCACCCAGATGATGATATGCGTTATTTACAGTAAGTAATAATGCGGCATGTACAAGTAACATAATTCCTATTCGAGCATAACTAATCGTGTGCGAAAGACATTCTACAGTTTTTCCAAGCAACGTTTCCATGATTACACTTGCCATGTCTCCACCTTGTTCAGGATGTCTTTTGTTGTGAAGCATTCCACCAATGATCATTAATGCAACACAACCAATAACAGTAAGAATTGCAATACGTACAACAAGCCAAACAACTGCCCACTCTCCTACGAGAACTGTAATCCATGGAACAGCTTCTGTATGAACTCTTGAATACATGTTCATTACATCGTATCCAGAACCAATTGCACTCATCATTACTGCAACTATACCATAATACATCACCAAATTTGGGATTGCTTCAAAATACAATTCTATTTTTCTTCCCTCTCTGATGTATCTTCTAATTCGTAACAAAAATGCCCAACTAAGATGAACAATTCCCAAAAAGATTGAAACTTTGAGAATCATAATCACTTGTTCAAATGTTAGTTCTGCAACACTAAGTATTCCAATAAAATCAGCTATTGGATATAGCAATCCTCCTTTATGCAACAAATCTTCAAAGAAAGCTAGATGATCCAAATGGAACCCAAATACTTCACCTGTAAATGTTCCTGCAACTGCTGCTGAAAAACCAGATATTGCAATCAGCATTCCCCATCTGGAAAGTGTTCCTTGTCCTTTCATCTTAAACAATAGACCAAATCCCATCAACAACAATGCATGACCAAGGTCTGCAAACATTATTCCATAAAATATTGGCCACATTAGTGCAATGTGCCATGTTGGGTCTGGCTCACCACGTTTTGGAATTCCTTGACTTTCAGTAATTACTTCAAAAGTTCGAACCCACTTTGGATTTGTTAATAATACTGGAAGATCTTTTTCAGCTTGTGCAGTAATTTTTTCTGTAATTGATGTCCATTGACTAGTTAATTCTTTGAATTTTTTTTCCATTTTCCTTGGAATATATCCCTGAATTAGGGCAAAATTTTTGGTTCCCCCTGGTTTTCTTAATGTTTCAATAACATCTTTTGCAACTTCAGCGTTTTCTCGTAATTGCATAATCTCTGTTCGCAATTTTTTTTGCATACTAGCAAGCTGCTTTGCTAATGACTTTTGTTTTTCAGTTAATTCCTTGATTTTTGTTTCAGCAAGTGCATATGCTTTACTTGGAACTTGAGGAAAACCCTGAGGAATAGAAAATTGATTAGCATTGAGATTTCGCATAATTTTTTGAACTTTGTCTGCTTCTTTTGCATCTCCAATTACTAGTACAGCAGAATTTTCTTTAGAATCTAAATCATATTTGTAAATTGAAACTCCTTCAAGTGAACGAACAATTTCTTCATAAAATTTGGTAGGAATAACAAAGAGATTTACAAAAAAGTATTTCATCAAACCAAAGTTTCCAATATCTAAATCCAACTTTTTGACAAGCTCTAATGTTTCTTTTAGTGCAGTATATTCTTCAAGAGACTTTTTTGTGTTCGAATCTTCTTCTAAGAGTTTTTGCGCTTCACCAATTACAGATGGCGCCTTTTTTTCAACATCTTCAATCATTTGCTCGATTTCTTTTA
>DASSAK010000002.1:0-14651 GCA_035685445.1 Nitrosopumilaceae archaeon | reverse complement strand
GAGTCAATTCAACACTAACTCCTTTTCATCCCAACCCTGCACATGCCAATTTTGCAATTATGACATACATAGTCATCTGCAGGATTTTGGCATCCACAGCTGCATGTGCATGTATAATCATTCATGACAAATCACGTCGATGGCAGAGTACTGCTTTTCTTTTCCTTTTCAATAATTTTCTTTATCCTCTTGCTAAACTGTTCATCAACCATTTAGAATATTTTCGTCATCATCATATTAGAAGCAAAACTTTGAAATCTTTACATTTGTAAGGTATATCAAAAACTTTCAAACAAATTTTCACAAACTTTACAGCAAATCTTATTGAATTAGATAAAGAAGTGAATTCATGGCAGAGGCATCTATGGCGGCCTATGGGGCAGCAATTGGTGTAGCAATAGCAATGGCAGCAGTTTGTTTTGCACTGCGTGGAAAAGGACATCCTGAGCCTTTGGATTAGCCACATTGTTTTACAAACTGTAAATAAAATTAGGACTAGATAGTATTATGGGAAGATTTTTTGCATGCGAAAAATGTGGCGAGGTTTTTGATAGAAGAAAAAAATATGATCACAAGTGCAACCAATCTTCCAACTAGTAAAAAATAGAGCCTTGATTCTAAGGCTCTACAAATGTCAGCCTTTCTTGTACTTTGTCATAGTACCCGTTTATCTCCATTGCAGGAACATTAAACGTGGCTGTTATCACATCGCCAACTTGAGCGCTGCATTCTGGTACTACTACACTAATACCAAGTTCTGATTCTCCAACACATCCATATTCTGTTACTGCTAGAACAGTTACGTCTTCAGTAACCTGCATTGGAACAAGATTCCATGGTGTTAAGAGTAGAATCAGCATTACAGCTAAACCAGTTGCCATCAAAGATATTACTGGGATAACTGGCGATTTTTTTTCTTTTTGTATTGATTCTTGCATTTTCCCTCATTGTAATTACATACTTTGAATATTTAATCTAGGGCCAACTTTTTTCCTAGTGCCAACGAATTGATTGATTTTTTGCCTAAATTCTCAGTCTAAAATCGAAAAACAGATTTTGAAAAGCTATGTGTCTTTGCATTCACATTTTTTTGTGAAGCAAATCTAGGATATTTGAGTCTATGACATACTTCGCAATAAAACTGATTTGGCATACATAGTTGGGTTTGTTCTAGTATTTACGCTAGGTCGGTAAAGAAATAGAACTCTACCTCATTCGATTAAAAAACAAAATTGTTGTCAGCCGCAAAACAATTTTCATTGAATAACTCTATGCTGGATTTTTCAAGATTTCTAGCTATGATTAAAATTAACTAAACATAGGGCAAACCTGTGAAAAAAAATCCCGAATCTGTAATTCCACCAACTGAATGGCTATCGCTAAATCAGCTTCTCTACGACTTGAAACAGGTTAATTCTCAATGTGTATCAGTTTACTATCCATATGGAAAGGGTGAAGAAACTATGACCTTACTACAAAAAACACATAGAAGCAAACCACTTGAAAAAATAGAATCAGAAATTGAAAAAAGAATCACAAAACTAAAAAAAAATCCCTCATCTGCAGGTAAATTTACAAAAACTCTCTGCATTTTTGGATGGATGAAAAACAACAAAGTAATTATCAAAGAAATTGGAACCTCAAAAAAACTTCCCTATATCTATATGGCAAGCAAAAAACCATACCTTAAGCCGTTTCGTGACCTTCTAAAAACAAACTATGATGTTATGCTTGTAACACTTGATCAAAAATCTGCAACAATACAAAAGTTTCATGGAAGTAAAGTAATTCAAGAAGCAAGTTTTGGAATCGACCTTAGGGGGAGGCACCGAAAAGGAGGACAAAGTCAAGGAAGGTTTCAAAGGGCAAGAAAAACGAAAATTCATGTATTTTTCAAAAAGGTAGCTAGCAAATTAAAAAAAATGGATTCAAACTCTGAATTGATACTTGTGGGTGGGACTGGTACTGCAAAAACAAAATTTCTTGGAGCAATGGGATCAAGATTAGAAAAAAAGTGCCATCTTGTAGAAAACCTGTCATTTTCTACTACTAAAACCGATATTCACAAAAAAATAATTCAACATCTATACCAACATAGGAAAAAACATGTAACAAAAATTATTGCAAAATATGAGGAACTAGTCAAAAACGGGTTAACAGCAAAACGAAATGATGTTATTTACCAGGCATTAGAAGATGGAAGAGTAGATACATTAATTGTTTCAACAGACTATCACACTAGTTCTCAATACAAAAGAATAATGAAAATGCTAGAGATGGCAAAGAACACGTCAGCTAAAATAGAGTTTGTATCGTCCCCCAAAATTGCCAAAAAACTAAAAATTCATGATTCTGTTTTGGCCATATTGCGTTACAGCAAAAAATAATTCCAGATCTGATTTATGACTAAAAAAATGGAATTTAAGGAGCAAATAGCAAGGCTCTTTCTTTGACGTTTACATCATATGTGGCAGTAATTTTCTGCCCAATCTCTCCTTCACAGTTTTTTATTGTGACAAGAAATTCATCGGCAGTTTCAACCACACAGGTGGTAGAAGTTTTAGAAACTATTGTTACTTCTTCAGTAACATAATTTGGAATAAGGATACTTTGAACTTGTAAAACCACTAGTAGCCAAAAGGCTACTATTGCTATTGCTCCAATCGCAATGTATTTCTGCCATGTTGGAAGTTGTTTTAATGTCAACATGATACATCACATAGGCTATATATTACAATATTATATAAAATTTGTAAGAAAAAATTAAATAATGTCATATACATTACATATGTTTGGTGATGAGCAAATGTGGTTTGATGAATTCGACAAAAGCTTTCGAAGATTGTCAGACCGTTTTTTTACCTGGGATGACGTCTTTGAAAATCAAAAAGGAGGCCAAGTCCAAACTTATGGTCCCTATTACTATGGTTATGAAATGACCGTAGGGCCTGATGGCAAACCTCACGTCAAAGAGTGGGGCAATGTAAAACCAACTGCTTCACTTGCAAGCTCAGATGTAAGGCAGCCATATGTAGACACTTTGTTTGATAAAGAATCAAACTCTCTCAAGCTAGTTGCTGAGATGCCAGGAATTGAAAAGTCTGATATCAAGGTAACAGTTGAGGGAAAAACCGTGGACATCAAAGCTGAGCACGAAGACAGAAAATACCATACTAGAGTTCCAATTAATCACAAGGTTGATGAAAACTCTGCAAAGGCAAAATACGCAAATGGAATACTAGAGCTGTCATTAAAGCTTACTGAAGAAAAACCAAAAGGAAGACAGATTGCGGTAGAGTAAAACAACGAGGTGGTGTGATATGAAAGGTATTACAACATCTATCAAAATGGGTCGTCTTAAGATTGGCTCTGATTGGAAAAAATCATTGCTGAACCGACTCAGAGAAATCAATATCTTTGATCTCTTTTTGTTAGGAGCAGCAATACTTCCAACATGGGGTCTTCTGACGACAATAACAAGTGTAATGTGGGGTGAGCTATGATGATACAAAATGCACAAAGCGTTTGGAACAAAATGGTTCACGCTCCATTCAAGAAAGTAGTGGCATTTGATCTGCTCTTTCTAATGTTGGGTGTTCCAATAGGAGCTGCAATCGCTGCTGCATTCTTGACTGGAGATATTTACAAGATATTACCATGAGGTGACAAAAAAATGCCAGACACATTATGCCGAAATTGTGGTAAAGAATTAGAAATAGAATCTACGTGTTCGCAGTGTAACCAACCGATTCAACAAAAATGTGACAATTGCGGATACAAGACATTTGAGCAGATACATCTTGACTGTACCCTTGGTCTCGAAATGATTCGAGAGAAGGTGAAAAACAAGCAAATTCAGAGGTGACGAAAATTATAGTAAACAACGTCCTATGCCCTTTACCCAACAAATTCGTCATCTACAGTGTGGGAACCTTCCCCCACACTGGAATTTTGTTTTGAATTTTTGGTGATGACAATTGACATATCATAACAATGTACACATTCCAAAGGAATCATGGCCAGATTGGATCTGGTATGCCATCGAATTCTTCATTGTTTTTGCAGCGTCACTGATGATTTCAGACCAAATCATGCAATATCTCAACGAGACTGTGCCTGATCCTGTAATTCAGAATTGGGTGTTCTGGAGTATTGTAGCAGTTCTGTTCTCTGTATGGTATATTGTAATTCGAGGAATTGTTTTCAAAAAACCAATCCTTGAAAATAGAACTCAGTAAAAATTAAAATCCCTTTCATTTTTTTGCAGTTAGAATCAAAACCTTCCACGGAAAGATCAATCTTCCATTCTTAAAATATGGTTGAGAATTCTTTTTTGCAAGGTCCCTTATCTTTTTCATTTTTTCTTTTGGTAGCGCATCAAGCTTTCTCTTTGCAGGTTTTGCGATATATCGCAGATAGTTTTTCCAAAACTCTGAAAACGAACCAGGACTGTATGAAAACACAAACTCATTGACCTTTATCTTTTTGAAACTTGCATCGGATGCAACCTTTTTTAGGGCTCGCCTATTTCCAAAACGATCAAAGTCTGGAGCTCCTGGTGGGAAAAAATCTGGAATGTATTTTGTGACAGCATCTAAAATTACACTAAAAAAAGGAACAGTATCCTCATCACCATGAACAGAAATTGCAATGGTTCCATTTTTTTTCAAATGATTTTTTAAATTTTTTAACACCTTTATTGCATCTGGAAAGAAAAAAATTCCATACTGACATGTTATGGCATCAAACTTTTTCCCAAAAAATAATTTTTCAGCATCTGCAACAATAAAATCTAAATTTCTTTTTGGGCCAACCCATTTTTTTGCAATCTTTATTGCGTTCTCAGATGCATCGGTGCCAATAACCATCCCAGTATGGCCAACCTTTCTTGAAATCTTTTTGGTTAATGCACCTGTGCCACATGCAACATCTAGTACAGCGTGACCTCGCTTTATTTTTGCAAGCTCTACAATCTTTGCTGAACTCTTAAACGGACCTAAATCTTTTTTGGCAAATCTTTTGTGATATCTTGGAGCTACCTCATCCCATACTCCAATAATTCCTTTTTTGTAGGAGTATTGCTCAGATTTTTTCTTCAATTTTTTCTTGCCTTGATTTAATCACAATCTCTGCTACTAATCCTACAACTATAATAGACAACACTGCAATAATTGGCCACAAAAAATCAATGACAGGTTCTGAAACTGGAGGGGTTTCTACCATCCTGCTTTGCATCATTGCTTCTGGTGCAGCTTCTGTTGCAACTCCCTCATCAGAATCCCGCATTGCCATCTCCGCAACTTCTGGAGTTTTTGATACTTGCAGAAACTGGGCAGAAAACCATGCTGCCACACATACCGCTCCAAGGGTAGCCATTCTGTGAATTCTTGTAAATAAATTAAACAAAGACTTGCTTGTCTTTGCGGGTTTTGACATTGGAGTTGGCAAAATAACAATTGCAAACTTGTCAATCGTATAGAATTTCATGTCATGAGATTTTGTGTTTTTTCCAACGTTTGTTATTTTGACAACACCAGACTCTTGCATCTTTTTTAGGTGGTAAATTACAAGCGGTAATGAAATTTCAGTTTTTTGGGAAATTTCATTTGCAGTAAGTGATTGGTTAAACAACACTGTGAGGATTTCTCTGCTGGTGTCGGTGCTAAGAATCTCCCCGATTGCCTTTATCTTCTCATCCTCTGTTGATAAAATCTCAACTTTGTCTGAGATTGCAATTGGTTTGTCCTCTTCGCTCATAGAAGAATTCAGTTCTAAAATTATATTAATAAAATTTCTGGTTAAATTCCAGTTTAATCAAACCTTATCTTCAGAATACATCATAGGAAATATGATGAAAACCACAAGACAACTCATCATATCTGCAATTCTGGTAATTGCCGTAACGGTGTCTCTAGCCTCCGTATTTGAAGCAGAGGCAGAAGAGGTTACTCCTTTTCCATCACGGGAAAAGACAATCTCTGTAACTGGTACTGCAACAACAGAGGTCAAGCCTGATCTCTTGCACGTAAGATTTGGTGTAGAAACTCAGGAAAAGACCGCAAAACAAGCCCTTGAGAAAAACTCTATTCTAATGAATGCTGTAATTGACGCAGTAAAGCAAGCTGGAATATCAGAATCTGAAATCAGTACTTCAAACTTTAACATCCGTCCAGTCTATGACTATTACAACGAACCACTCACTGGCAGAAACACACAAGAGCTAATTGGATACAGAGTTTCAAACATGGTATCCGTAGAAACAAAAAACTTGGATTTAGCTGCTGATATAATTGACAATGGAGTATCGTCCGGCGCAAACAGAGTAGACAGTGTATTTTTCACATTATCTCCACAAAAGCACCAAGAAGTCAAAGATAACATGCTTGAAAAGGCCGTTCTAAACGCAAAATCAAAGGCGCAAAAGGCGTTATCTCCACTAGATCACACAATCATTGGAGTAAAAGCAGTGTCCTTGTCTGAGTTTGCTATGCCTTATCCACAACCAGTCTATAGAGGAGACTTTGCAGTTGCAGAAGCAGCAATCGCTGCACCAACCCCAGTGTTTACTTCCGACCAAGATGTCAGTACAACAGCAAACGTTGTATTCATCATCGGAAGCAACTAATTTTTTTAACTAGGATTTTTTATTCTATCTATGACATCTATGAAATTGTGTATACAAACTATCATCAAAGATTCTTGTCTTTCCACCAAATAACGCAAAGAAAATTTTTCTACCACAACGCTTGCAACTTCTACCGTAGCTCATGATTATATAATGTGATTTTAGATAGATAAATTCTAAACATTAAAAACTTAAAATTTGTTTAGTTTTGATCGCCTTTAAAATAAAGACATTGTACAATTTTAAACATTAAAAATTCGAAAATAAAAAAGGGTTTATGGTACAGTGGAACGAAGCATCCAGACCATCTTTTCGTGTTTTTCCATAAGGCCTGTTAGAAAATCGTTTGTGCCCATGTCATGAAAACCTTCATCACACTTTTTGAGATCTCCTCTCAAAGTTCTAATTATTGCTTCATGATCAACTACCAAGTTTTTCACCATCTGTACATCCTCTGGATATACACTTGGCTGTTCTTCTAATCTTGCATGTGATTTTAGCTCAGTCAAAGTTGCAATTGCCTTTCCACCAAGCTGTCTTATTCTTTCAGCAATATCATCAATAAACACCTCAATCTCTCCGTATTGCCCTTCGAATAACTTGTGATAGTCATTAAAGTGTGGACTGATTACATTCCAATGATAGTTTCTTGTCTTTGTGTACAGAACATACTCGTCTGCAAGTAGTTTTGTAAGAAGTGTAATTACTCCCTCACGATCATTTTCTTCTAGTCCAATGTGAACATCTTGTTCTAACATTTTGTCTATTTTTTGTGCCATTATGAGATGGTTATGCGTTTTAATATTTAGACCTTGATCATTTTTTTCCTAGTGCCAAAAAATTTGTTTTTTAAAACTATGCCGGTTTGTAGTCTTTTGCTTTTTCAGCAAGAGATTGTGCTTGTGCATGACCTTTTTGCAAAATTTGCTCCTTTGTCTCATCAGTTAAAAATCCAGATTCCACTGAAACATTTCTTGCAGATTGTGCTGCTTTAGCTAGAATATGTTCTACATTTTCTGGTGTAACATATGCTGCCTCAATTGATAGCGATATTGCTTCTTGGTGTGCCTGTGCAAGCTCATGTGCAAACTGTTCCACATCTATTACAAGGTCGTCTTTTGCATAGACCAAACCCTCTTCAAGGGCAGATTCTAGTGAGATTCCAGCTTCCACTGGCTTGATATCCATTTTTCCTAATAGCACTGCAACATTTTCAGGAATCGCTTCACCTTTTTTTACGGGAGTGGTGTCTTTAGTAATCCAAATTGTTCCCTGATCAATTTTTGTTGGAATCTTTGCATTTTTGAATTCAGTAAGCATTGGGCCTGGCGCGATTCCAGTGTTTTTTGCAGGAACTACAACATCAATGCTTGCAATATCTCCAGCCCTTGCAGGAAGCATTATCTTGTTTTTTGCAAGTAAAACATTTAGCTTAAATGGCGACATGTTAGTAAACATGAAAAGACATTGGCCGGTTAATTTTGAAATCATATCTTTGATTCCAGGAACATCAACTTTTTCAAGTGCCTTTTGAGCAACTTTGTCTTTAATGCTGACAAATTCTACTTCCTCTCGTAGTTTTTTTCTTAGGGGGAGAATTTGTGACGCTCTAACTTTTTCCATTCTTACAAGAGCTAAAACCTTGTACTTTTTTGGTAGCTCTTGTAACTGTTGGTACATCTGAGTTTTTCTTTTTGGATATTTAGTTCTGTTCTCATGCATTTCGCTTCTTCACCTGTGGAGGTTCCTTGATAACTTTTCCCATCGTTGTTTTAATTAGAATTTTTTTAATGTTCTTATCTCCATTTGGTAATTTCTTTTCAATTGCACTAATTACTGCATGTGCGTTTGCAGCTAAATCGGCATCCTCCATTGTTTCATCACCAATTTTACATGATGCTGAGAGTGAAGACTTTGCCTTTACTCGAATTGATGTTCTAAATCTCTGCAAAAATGATTCAATTGGTGCATTAAATGGAACTGGGGTTGGCATTTTTCCCCTTGGACCCAATAACTGTCCAAGTGTCTTACCAACAGTTGGCATGATTTTTGTGTCTGCTAAAAAGAAATCATATTTGTTGATAAATTTACGGGACTCACGTTTGTTTGCTCCAAGCTTGTCAAGTTCTGCTACATCCATCACTCTGTCGGCCTTTGCGTTTTTGGCCTTTTGTCCCATATCTCCTGAGGCCATTACACATACAGCAGCTGGAGCACTTGTCTTTGGAAGCTGAACAGTCTCATTTAGCGCAAATCCTTTTTTTACATCAATGTCTTTGAAAACCATAATCATCTCTACTGCTTGTTTGAATTTTCTGTCCTTGTCTACTTCTTTTGCTTCCCTTATCATCTCTGTAAGCTGAGCTTCAGTAATCATTACGGAAGAATTTCCCGAAAGCCTACTTAAAATCGTTTAGAGACACATACACTAAAAAGATACAAATTTTGAAATTTTTCTAACTTTCTAAACACATTATAAAATTAACTTTAAAAAAAATCACTAAAACCTACATTTATTAAATCAAGACGGAGATTCCGAGAACATTGCACCGATTTGACGAGCTTGATTTAAAATTATTATACGAATTAACAAAGGACGGCTCTATCTCTGTCCCAAACCTATCAAAAAAGATGGGAATCAACGCTTCAGTTCTTTACAGCAGAATAAAGAGGCTTTTAAAAAAGAAACTAATCAAAAAATTCACTATAATAATTGACGAATCTCTTTTAGGAATTGGTGTAAAAGCCACAGTTGGAATTAATAGAGACCCAAAACTAAAAGACTCTATTCATAAGCAACTTCTTGACACAAAGGAGGTTGTATCGATTTCCGAAGTTACAGGACGATTTGATATAATGATTAGAGTTTTTGCTGAAAACCTAGAATCTCTTCACAATGTTGTAATTGAAAAGATTGGGAAAATTGAAGGAATTCAAGACACAGAAACCTTTGTGGAGCTACAAAAAACCGACAAGGATCCAATCTATCTTACTAAACAATAACTTATTGGAACTTTGCATCCCATTTTCCTTCGTTAATTTCAGCAGTGATCTCTTTTGGAGTCTTTCCTTCAACTTTGATTCCAAGAGGAAGACATGTTCCGATGATTGTCTTTGCAACTGATTTTATAGATGTAGCATAAGAGCTTTCCAACTTTGTTTGTGCAACTTTGAGAACGGAATCCATTCCAATGTCTCCGACCCATTCAGTTCCCGAGGTGCCAGAACCTTTTTGCACACCAGCTTCTTTTAGAATCAATGCAGCTGCTGATGGAATTCCAATGTCAATTTCCCACTTTTTTGTATCAGGATCAACTGAAACAGTCACCGGAACTTTCATTCCAGCAAAGTCTTTTGTTTTCTCATTTATGGCATTAATTACTTCCATAATGTTTACTCCCATTGGACCAAGTGCTGGACCAAGTGGAGGACCAGCTGATGCTTCTCCTCCCGTTACAAGTGAAGAAATTTTTTGTGGTTCGCCCATGAGATCTCAGCCTGAATCAGAAAATTTAATCCTTTGCTAAGATTCTGATGAAAGTTTGAGATAATTTGCATCTACTGTGACTGGAAGCTGATATGACGCATCAAGTAAAACAACTGTCGCTTCCTCTTTTTCATGATCAATCCTTGTAATGGTTGCTTTCATTCCCTTGAATGGACCACCTGTAATTTCAACAACCTTGTCTACCTCAAGTGATGTGACAGTTGATTTTTTTACCAAATATCCTTCAATGTCTTTAAACTCTAATTCGCCACGAAGTTGACCTCTGATGTGTCGTACTCCTTCGATCGCTTGATATGCGGCACTTGGATCAAGTGCCTCTACAACAACATATCCTTTGAGATTATCAACTAACAAGACAGATTGAATGTTAATTTTGTTCATCTTTGCTCTAGTTTCAAGTAGATTCATCACTACCTTTTCCTGTCCGCCAGTTGTTCTAATTGCGAAAAGATGAGACTTTACTTCTTCAGCCAATTTTACCTATCCGAATGTAATAACAGAGAATACGAACTGAATTATAAATCCAATCGCCCCAACACCGCCAATTCCAAGTAAGACTAGTCTAAGATGCTGCATGTAATCTTCTTTATCTGACTTTCTTGCCAACTTCATAGTATTTACCATATTTTTGAGAGTCTGCTTTGGATTCATTGCTGGAATTTAATATGGTGTCTTTATATCTTTTATCTCATGGAATTGCTTGTAGCCTATCAAGATGATCCAGCAGGCCATAACATGGCCAAGTTCATAGCACAAGACATGCAAAAAGATGGTGAGCTGTATCATGGAAAATTTTTTGATTTGCTAATAATTTCAACACCTGCAATTTCTGCTGATTGGCTTGAAGAAAAATATCACTATGATGGATTTGTGTTTCTTTCAAAACATGCCGCAGAGTCTGGTGTATTGGCACTAACCTGTCATAGCACAGGAAATTTCTCAGATGCAAAGTTTGGAGGAAACGACAGACAGGTTGCAATCCCTCATCCATCACTTCAAAAAAGATATCTTCAAAAACTTTGGCAAAACAAAACAAATTTTGCAGATTTTCAAATTACAATTGAAGCAACACATCATGGACCAACAGCTCTAAACAAACCAACAATCTTTATAGAAATTGGGACAACAAAAAAACAATGGACTGATTCTAATCTTTGCAACTCTGTTGCAAAACTAGTTGTCGACGTAATGAAAGACGAATCAAAATCATATCCTGTAGCATTGTGTTTTGGTGGAACACATTATCCTGAAAAATTTACTAAAGAGCTATTGGAAGGAGAACATGCTCTAGGTACAGTGATTCCGAAGCATGCGCTTGATTTTTTAAATGATGATTTGTTTGCTCACATACTTGACCGCAACAAGATGGCAAAAAGTGCTCTTCTTGATTGGGGGGGACTCGGCAAAAACAAGCAAAAAGTTTTAGATTTTATTAGCAAAACAAATCTTGAGGTAATCAGACTTTGAGCATTGAAAAAATGGTTTACAAAAAACTGTTACAGGTTCCAAAAGGACAAATTACAACTTATGGTGAATTAGCAAAAGCTGTTGGCCTAAAAAACGGACAACGTATAATTGGAAAAATTATGAACAAAAACCCATATCCTGCAATAGTTCCATGTCATAGGGTTGTAAACTCTAACGGAAAGATTGGGGGATATGCATATGGAATTGATGTCAAAAAAAATATGCTAACAAAAGAGGGCATCAAAATTCAAAATGGAAAAATTCAAGATTTTGAAAATAGAGTATTTCGATTTTAAGTCTTGTTAGGTTTTACTTCATCAATTAGTTGTCTGAGGTGAGCCCTATCTCTTACAGTGTTTCCTGCTACCTTTTTGTATAATGACCAAAATTGTGGATTTGTGATCTCTTTTCTATCCTTTGCAACCTTTAGCAAATATCGTAGTGCACGAACTTTCTTAACGTAAACCTCTTTTTTTCCAACTCGTGCCCCTTTTGGGCCTTTTTTTGAACCAGCAGCTCTTCCGCGTTTTCCTTTCTGAATTCTTTTTACTTTAGCTCTTCCGCGAGATGTTCCCTTGAATGGTTTAATTTTGATTGTGTTAGCAGTAATCAAGCTTCGAATGTTATCTCGCGTGATTGCATCGGTAATATCGTCAACATGTTCTGCATCAAACCAAACACGATGAACACCAACTCCAGTAACTCTGGAGACGAGTCGTTTTTTTGCTCTAAGATTTACTACCACTTGCAGTCACCCTTGCATTAAAAACTCGGAATTTTTTTTCAATTGCTTTTAACATTATCTCTTTGCGTTTTTTTGTTCCAACAGAGTGACCAATTCTTACGCCATCTGTTTTTGGATTTAATTTTTCTAAATCCGCAACATTGTAAACTAAATTATCTGTAAATCCTGATGGATGTAAGCCCTTTGCATCTTTTGGGCCCCCATATCCAATTTTGACAATTCCTGGCCGACCTCTGCTTTTTTGTTTTCTTTGATGGTTGTCAACTCCTTTTGGCTTTCTCCATGTTGTCTGTAATCTCTTGTAACGCCAACTTTCTGGTCTTTTAAAATTAGGCCGTTTTGATGAAACCTTTTCTCTTAACTCTAATTCCTCTTTGTTGATCGGCATAAAGATGAGTCTCGAAATTTGGAATAAATAGGTTCCTGAACTATTTGAAAAATTCAGAGAAAACAGATAATAAGGAAATTTTTGTCGATTCGCATATCAATGGCTTCACTTGAAAACTCTGAAGCAAATTTTGGGGGATTAAATGACTGACACTACTGTTGGAATCACAGACAAATTTGCTTCACAATTAGTAAAATTTGGAATAAAACCATCCAAAGTACACAGAAATCTAAGTGTTCAAGATTTAGTTGATGACGCTGTAAAGAAAAACGAAGGAATCATCACCTCTACGGGCTCACTTTCAGTTAAAACTGGTAAATACACTGGCCGTTCCCCTGATGACAGATTCATTGTATTTGATGATGAGACTCATGACAATGTAGATTGGGGTCCAATTAACCATCAGTTTCCTGTTGGGAAATTTGATAAAATTCTAGAAAAGATGAAAAAGTTTGTGGAAGGAAAAGAGCTATATATTTTTGATGGGTTTGTTGGAGCTGAAAAAGAAAACAGACTGGCAATCAGAGTGATTAATGATCATGCATGGCAAAGCCTCTTTGCAAGGCAATTGTTTATTCGTCCTTCAAAGGCTGAATTAGAAGAACATGAACCAGAATTTACACTGATGTGCATTAATGACTTTGAAGCAATTCCTGAAATTGATGGAACAAACTCGAATGTTTTCATTCTAATTGATTTGACAAAAAAAATTGTTTTAATCGGCGGGACAAGTTATGCCGGAGAAATGAAAAAGTCAATGTTTAGCGTAATGAATTATGTCCTTCCAGCTAAAGGAGTCTTTCCGATGCATTGCTCTGCAAACATTGGAAAAAATGGTGACACTTCACTATTTTTTGGATTATCCGGAACTGGAAAAACAACATTATCTGCTGATCCAAATAGAATGCTGATTGGTGATGATGAACACGGTTGGTCTGATCACGGTACTTTTAATTTCGAAGGTGGATGTTATGCAAAATGCATCAATCTAAGTCAAGAAGCAGAACCACAAATTTGGAATGCAATAAAGTCTGGAGCAGTTTTAGAAAATGTTGTAATTGGAAGCGATAATCTAAAACCTGACTTTGATGATAACATCTTAACTGAAAACACAAGAGCAGCGTATCCACTTGACTATATTCCAGGTGCCGTAATACCTAGCACTGGCGGTCATCCAAAAGTTATTGTATTTTTGACAGCAGATGCACTTGGTGTTTTGCCCCCTGTTTCAAAGTTAACCAAAGAAGGAGCTATGTTTCATTTTATGTCAGGTTATACAAGCAAACTTGCTGGAACAGAACGAGGAATCAAAGAACCAAAAGCTGTTTTTTCAGAATGCTTTGCTGCCCCGTTTATGCCTCGTCCTGCAGCAGTCTATGCAAAAATGCTTGGAGAAAAAATCAAAGAGCACAACACCATTGTTTATCTCATCAATACAGGTTGGTCTGGTGGACCATATGGTGTTGGAAAAAGAATCAAGATACAGTACAGTAGAGCAATGGTTACTGCTGCATTAACTGGAGCATTAGATATTGTCAAATACAGACATGATGATTTGTTTAATTTGGATATTCCTGAGGAATGTCCTGATGTGCCACCAGAGATCTTGGATCCAAAGAACACATGGATTGACAAGGATTCCTATTATCTTTCAGCAAAAAAACTGGCACAAATGTTTGTTGATAATTTCAAAAAATTCAAAGACGTTTCAGCAGAAATTAAAAACGCTGGACCAAATCCCTGATTTAGATTTTATTTCAATCGTAAGTAGATATATTAACTAAATAATCACTTTTTACCTTTTTTTCCACCACTGTTGCCGTTTCCACCACTGTTGCCGTTTCCACCACTGTTGCCGTTTCCACCACTGTTGCCGTTTCCACCACTGTTGCCGTTTCCACCACTGTTGCCGTTTCCA
>DASSAK010000001.1:0-4575 GCA_035685445.1 Nitrosopumilaceae archaeon | reverse complement strand
GTTGATGGAAAACTAATTTCAGAGGTTATCTAGAAATCAATTTTTTATGTGTTTTTCATATAGTTGAATGGCAATTTCTTGTGTTTCTGATTGGATAGAACCTGGTCTTTGTTTTCTTAGTTTTTCAATAGCATCTTTTGCAGAATGTTTGTGATATTTTACAAGATAACATGCAAGTACGGTTCCAGCTCTGCCCATTCCTGCAGCACAATGAACCATTACGGCTTCTTTGCTGTTTATTCTTTCATGAATAAAATCAACTGCAGTATCTATTTTGTTCATATCTGGTGCGGTAAGATCAGGAGTTGGAACGTGTAGATACTTTACATCTTCAATCCAGGACTCTGGTAATGCATTTTCAGTCATTGTTACAATTGATTTTACGCCTTGTTTTAGTACCCAGTCCAGCTCATCAAATGTAGTGGGCATTCCAGAACCCGCTAGTTTCTCTTCAATTAACCATGAGAAGTTTGTTGGTTTTTTGGTAATTTTTCCATGCACTTTACGCCATAGGTTTCCAGGCTTACTCATGAGGTTAAAATGTATTTTCTATATTTTTAGCATTGCGAAAAAACTTGTTGCTTATATGGGTAAAATGAGTAAGTTTTGGTAAATGGGAAAAGAAGCAATTCTATATGAAAAATTACCTAATGACAAGGTTCGCTGCACTGCTTGCGCGAGATATTGTGAGATTGGAAAAGATCAGATTGGGCTTTGTGGAATTAGGGGAAATGTGAATGGAAAGTTGGATCTATTTGTTTATGGCAAAGTGATTACTGGACATGTAGATCCTATTGAGAAAAAACCAGCTGTTCATTTTATGCCAGGCTCTAAAGTATTTTCAATAGCCACAACTGGATGCAACTGGCTTTGTAAATATTGCCAGAACTATGACATTAGTCAGAGACGAAAAGTTGAGGGGCAAGACATGACACCAGAACAGGTTGTACAGGCAGCATTAGACGTAAAAGCAGATGGAATTGCTTATACATACAATCAGCCATCAATTTTCATAGAATATGCAAGAGATGTGGGGGTAATTGCTAAAAAGAAAGGGTTGTACAATGTTTTTGTTTCAAATGGTTATGATACCCCAGAAACTGTAAAGATGATGGGGGAGTTTTTGGATTGTATTACAGTTGACTTTAAGGGAAGTGCAGAACCTGAGTTTACAAAAAAATACATTGGTGTACCAGATCCAAAACCAATCTTTGATACACTATTAGAAATTCGTGATAAAACCAAAATCCATGTGGAAATTACTGATTTGATTGTTCCAAAAGCGGGAGATAATTTGGATTATGCAAAAAAACTATGTAAATTTCTTTATGATGAATTTGGACCAGAGATGCCTATTCATTTTTTGAGGTTTCATCCTGACTATAAAATGATGGAGTTTGATTCAACTCCGGTAAGAACACTTGAGAAGCATTATGATGTTGCAAAAAAAGAAGGGTTAGAATATGCATATATTGGTAATGTACCAGGTCATCCTCTGGAGCACACTTACTGTCCAGAATGCAATAGTATTGCTGTAAAGAGATATGGTTTTGATATACAGGAATGGAATCTTGATGAAAAGAATCGATGTGTAAAATGCCAACATCAGTTACCAATTATTGGCAGCTTGTCAAAAAACTACAAACAGGAACGATTTCAGTTTGTAATCTAAAGAGCAATTGCTCTAACAGGAGAGCCCGTAGCATCCTTTAGTTTTAAAGGAAGCACAACAAGTTTGAAGTGGTTTTTATGTATTTTTTCAAGATTTGTCAGGTTCTCTACAATCAATATGTTGTTTTTTGAAAGAATTTTGTGTGCTGAAAACTTTGTGTTGGTACCTAAATCAATATTTGGGGAGTCTATGCCAACCAAATTGATTTTTTTTAAAGCAAGATATTTTGCTGCAGATATTGCTAGACCGGGATTTTTTTTAAAGTAATACTTTGATTGTAATTTTTTTTGCCAGCCTGTAAAGAAGATTATTGTAGAGTTTTTTGAAATTTTTCCATGTTTTTTTTCAAATTTTCTGATATCATTTTTTGAAATTGCTTGATTTTCTTTTTTTAGTAGTTTGATCAGTATTGCGTCATTTACAAATCGATTTGCTGGAATTTCATGAATTTTTTTGCCATTTTTGATAAAATGAAATGGTACATCCATATGGGTTCCTGAATGTGAGCTCAAAAAAAGTAGCTCTAGATTGTATCCATCATTGTTGATTGTGGACCATGAAATGAATTGTGGTTTTGGGGAACCAGGAAACATTGGCAGCATTTTTGAAATGGTTAAAGTTAGATCGAGTATAGCCATGCAATTATCTGTGCTATGTGGTTAATCAGTTTTTGAAAAACATAATCAAAGGTTAAATATTGTTCTATGAGATCTGGAAATGTGCCAACTGCATATGTTTTACTTAATTCAGATCTAGGGTCTGACCAAACAATAATTGATGAGGTAAAGAAAATTCTTGATGCAGAAAGTGGTATTAATTATGAGGTGGCAGGTGTGTACGGCGTATATGATATAGTTTTGAAGATTTCTGCAGATAATGCAGAAGAGCTTCGTTCAATCATTACGAATAAAATCAGAAAAATTTCTAAGGTTCAATCTACTCTTACCATGATGGTTATTCAAGAGCAAGAGAATCTATAATCTTCTCAAGGCATCTACGACTTTTTGAATTTCATATTCTGTATTAAAAAAGTGGGGAGAGGCACGAACTAGTTTTTTATCTTCAATTTCCCTAACAGCAAGTACAATTTTTTGTTTTTCTAGTTTTTCAACTATTTTTTGTGGATCTTGGTCGTTTATGTTAAAGGACACAATACTTGTTCTTTTTTCTGATTCGTTTGGACCATAGAGAGTCACACCAGAAATTTTTGATAGTTCATCTCTTAGTTGATCTGCCAGTTTGATGACCTTGTTTCTAATGTTTTGAATTCCAAATTTCATCAAATATTGAACTGATGCTTCTAGTCCTACCATTCCAACGTAATTTCTAAATCCGGTTTGAAATTTTTCTGGCATATCTTTGAAGGCAAGTTTTGTTTTATCATAAATCATTGCAGACTCTCCACCAATTCCCATTGGTTCTAAAAGATCACTGGAGCTTTTCTTGCAATAAAATAATCCTGTTCCCATCGGTCCACAAAGCCACTTTGAGCCATTAAATGACATGAAGTTGCATTTTGTTGAATTAACATCAAAATCCCCAATGCAACCAATTGTTTGAGCAGTATCAAGAAAGTATGGAATGTTCTTTTTTTCTAGAATTTCTCCAACTTCCTCTACAGGAAGAATTGCACCAGTGTTGTACAAAGCATGGCTTAGTGAAACAAGTTTTGTGTTATCATCAATCATGTTTTGAAGTTCATTCATACTAAAAAAACCAGACTCATCTACACTGAGACTTTTGATTTGTGTTTTTTTTCCAAGTCTTAACCAAGGAAAATAGTTTGCGTGATGTTCATGTCCCATTCCTCTGATGATGAGGTTAGAGTTTGAATCAAGTGATAGTCCGTTTGCAACCGTATTCACACCATCGGTTGTGCTTTGAGTAAGAATAATCTCTTCAGGCTGACAATTAACTAATTTTGCAATAATTTTTCTTGTATTTCGTAGTTTCTCAGTCACTAAAGGTTCAGAATCAAGAGAATCAGGCCCCGCTGCATTATAGGATATTAGAAAATCTGTCATTGCCTTTATGCTAGAAAATGGAATAAGAGATACTGAAGCATTATTGAGGTAAATTTTTCCGTCATTTGGAAAGTCATCTGAGATGTCTTTATCTAAATTCATTCTTATATCAGCTAAAGGCTTGTTTACCGTTGGATAAAAATCCTGACAAAAACTTGGTAATTTCTAAAATAAAAAATTATTTGAATAAAAACACATTAACTGCAATTTTATGCAGTGAGCCATTTGCAAAGGCTGCGTTTCTTAGCAAAGTTATTGATGAAACAAATTTGCCAGTAATTTATCTAGACTTTGATTTGTTGTACAGCGGTTATGTAAAATCAGAAATTATATCAGAGAACAAAAATGTTTCTTTGTTTGCTCCATCAAAGGATAATTGGAATAAGATTCTTGGAAATGTTTTGTTGACCATATCAAATCAAAAACATATTATAATTATTGATTCTTTAAATGGTCTTTACAATTTGTTTGATGGAAAAGACATTGGCAGGCTGATTAATACATACATTATGTTGTTAGTGTTTTCAGCAAAAGAATCTGGTTCTAGTGTTTTGTTTTCAAGCATGGTAAGAAAAAAGGACAAGGAAGGATGGGTGTTATCTCCTACCAGTAGACGTATTATAGATACAAAAATGACAAAAATGTATCTGAAAAAAAATAATTCTGAGATAATAATGGAGATTATTGGCGATGATCAATCTGTTATCAATTCAATTAAAATAATTTAGTGCCGGTTTTGCGATCAGAAAATCTAACACTGTTATAAAATTCTCAAACGCCGTTATAATACGAGATTTTTGGGTAAGTTATATTAAGATCCAAAAACAAAAAACAATCGTAATGCCAGTAGCAATTTTACCAGACATTAGCGAACAGATG